>NZ_CM001837.1:1720107-1826054 GCF_000355805.1 Dokdonia sp. PRO95 | reverse complement strand
GCTGAGGCTGGACCAGCATCCACTTCTGGTGCAGGTGCAATAGTTACGGTAATTGTTTCCGTTTCTCCTTCACATCCAGAATTTGAGGTTGCTTGGACTACATACTCTACCGTCAAATCTCCCGCGGTAGTATTTGTAAATACATCATTAGCAATTGCGTTAGAAAATAACACTGGCGCGACTGATGCATTAGAACTTGCAGGAATTAATCCCGCTTGTGGAGTTACACTAACGAGCCTCCACGATTCAGCTGCGACACTTGTGGTTCGTACATCAAGATTTACACCGATAGGCATATCGCTACATACCGTTGTGTCGAGCAAATTAGACACAACTGGTTCAGGATTAACGGTGACTGCTATTTCAAAGACATTTCCGTTACATGCTCCTGGATCTTCATAGGTAACGGTATATATAATGGTAACAACATTTGCCGTTGTATTTATATACGTATCTGTAATATTGTCTGTCACTGGGGTTGTACGATCTGCTCCTGCAGGAACATTACCCTGATCTGAAGAAGAGACAGTATAAGTGGTATCAAAAGTATTCAAGCCTATATTTAATTGCTCTCCTGAACATACAGTTTCTGATAAGGCTGGAAATGGTGGAGTAGCAATCTGAAGGTTCACCTCTTCTCTAATAGGATTAACACATCCAGTTCCTGTATCACTAATCTCAGCAAAATAAGAAATGGATCCTATAGTGGTAAGTTCTGGATCATTTCCGGGAATTGCATTCCCACCAGTTAACGCATCATACCAAGTAACCGTCGTCCCTGCGGCTACTACAATTGCATCATTTGCTCTCAAGTAATCTGCTGGAAGAGGAGGGTCTGTAGCAGTACAAACTGTTAAATCCTGTGAAGAAGTGAGCTGCGGTTGTCGATTTACTGTAACTGCAAGCTCAAAAGTTTCTCCTGGACAGTTATTAGGTGCAGGACCTGTAGGAGTAATTGTATATGTAAGAGTTATAGGAGCTAAACTTTCATTAGTAAATGTTCCTGAAATAACATTTCCAGAACCATTTGCAGGAGCCGGAATTACTCCAGGGTTTGAAGATGTTGCACTATACGTAAAGCTATTTCCTGTAGAAAGCGTAGTAAGATCTCTCAAATAGAACTCATCAGAACAGACTGCATCTGAAGCGTCTGTACTAGATGGAGCTTGAAAAATTGTTAAAGTGATGTCTGAACGAATTGGGTTTGAACAACCATCACTATTTGTTATTTCTCCATAATAAGTAGAAGAGCCAACTGAGTCCTGAATTGGATTAGGAATAATAACACCTGCAGTAGGAGCATCATACCAAGTTACGCTCTCTCCAGGTTGTAGTGAGAGATACAAATTGGCATCAAGGGTTTGGGTTGGTGATTGCTGACACTCTTCTATAGTCGTAGAGCTAACTGTAGGCTGCGGCAACACTCTCGCTGTTGCAGAATCTGAAAAAGTTTCTGTACATCCGGGTTCTCCCGCATATGTCATCTCTAAAAGGAGTTCATAAACACCTGACGTAGTACCAGCGGTAACGGTGACAGTTTGTTGATTTGTATTCGTGAGTGTAATATCACCTTGACCTACTGACCATGAATATATTATAGGTCTATCTCCAGATGAATCTGCAGTAACTGTGGTAGATTCTCCTGGGCATAAATCTGTTGACCCAAGAGGATTATTTAAAATTGGCTCAGAAAGTACGTCCCACGTAATACTATCAATACGTGCACAATTTCCTGGCGAAGGACAAGGACCGTCAGTTTCATTTCCGCTGTTTCCAATTGTACCACCTTTTGATCTCAATTCTAAACTTACAATACCATCAACTGCTAGCGCTGATATGTCATCACCTATTAATTCTATAGTAATTGTACTTACAGTACCCGTACATTCGCCCAACCCACTTGGAGGTATCCCACCTATTATTTCATTGTTTTCATCTATGACCACAATCCACTCTGTACCACTATTAAAGTCACCTTGGGTACTAATTACCGTAGTTGCACTTGAGCAAGTAACTGTTTCCGTTGCTGGAACTGAAAAATTATATAGAAAATCGGGCCCCTCTGTTCCTACTTGACAATATTGAGCATCTGTTAAATTTCCAGCAGTTACCGCTTCATAGTTACCTGAAGTAGCTGCTCCAGCAGGTGTTTCATTTGTAATATCTATATCCACAACGATACCTGCATCTCCTGGATTTGCGCCTCCAGCAGGAATAGGACTATAAAATTCATTAACAATTGCTTGAGTTATTGTCGCACAACCTGGCTTAGATTGAATTTCAGCTAAAGTCTGAGTTTGTGCATAAGCATTCAATCCACACACAAAAACAGCTGTGAAAAGAAACAAGAACGATAGAAATTTTGAATGGGTAGTTTTATGAATCATACGTGATGATTTTAAAAGGATTTGGGTCAGTTAGAACTGTGAACTAGTATTCAATGTTTTGACACTAGATTTTTTTTCAAGGGAGAAAGATAAACAACTTCTAAATCATTACAAAAAATTATTAGAAGTTATCAACAGTCAATCTGACAATTGCGACAAAAAATCGATTTCAATAGATTAAATGACGCATTCATGATAGTTACACATAAATTACAATTAAAATTTTAGCAATTAAGAATTACTTTCTTTTATTTCAGAAGATGATTTACACGATGGTCAAATTCAATACTCATTTTGCAAAATTGACAACTAATTGTTTTGAAGAAAATTCTTCAATTAAGACTCACATATCCCACACGTACTTACCACCAGCTCAAGAAGCTACTTTAGAGTGTGATTGGTAAGATCCTAGATACTATCATCTATATTACAGATCTAAACATATAATATACATGTCAAAAAAAAAGTGCTACACTTTAAAGTATAGCACTTACAGCAGAGAGGAAGGGATTCGAACCCTCGATACGTTGCCGTATACACGCTTTCCAGGCGTGCGCCTTAAGCCACTCGGCCACCTCTCTATTATAGACGTAAAGCAATTGCTCTACAGATATTTATCCTTTACAATAGCTGATTACAACTCACTAATGTGAGTATTTTAAATTTTCGCGAAAGCGTATAAATCATACTCTTTCTAAAGGATTGCGAAATAACAAAAAAATAATAACTCATTCAAGAGTTACACACTTTATGTGAGCTCTCCTCTTAAAGAAGTTTCAAAGACTGTTTTAAACACTTTAGGCCCGAGCTCCTGCCCTAGTAAATACATCATTTTTGTAGTGGCGGCTTCTGTAGTCATATCACCTCCATTAATAACTCCCATTTTCTTTAAGGCTACACTAGTTTCATAATTGCCCATGTGCACACTACCAGAAATACATTGTGTTATATTTACCACAGGGACACCTCGCTTGATGGTTGCTTTAAGAGCATCTACAAACCATGGTTGCGTAGAGGTATTTCCAGCTCCAAAAGTTTCTAAAACTACTCCGCGCGTACAAGGAATGTTAAGCATACCCTCTACTAAGCACTGCGAAATACCAGGATATATTTTAAGTAGTAAAATCTCTGTAACTAAGGTTCTGTGAACTTTAAGTGGTTTTTTATTCGGTTTCCAGAGTGCATCTTCATTAATAGTGAGATGTACTCCTGAGGTGAGGAGTTCTGGATAATTAGGAGAAGTAAACGCTTCAAAATTTTCAGCACTTATTTTTGAGGTGCGATTTGCTCTGTATAGCTTGTACTCAAAGTAGAGACACACTTCAGTTATAAGTGGTTTATTACGTTTTCTCAAAGCAGCTACTTGAACTGCAGTAATTAAATTTTCTTTTGCATCTGTGCGCAAATCTCCTATAGGAAGCTGTGATCCCGTAAACACCACAGGCTTAGATAGATTTTCTAGCATAAAGCTTATGGCAGATGCGCTATAACTCATGGTATCGCTACCGTGCAGCACTACAAAACCATCATAGATATCGTAACCCTCTTTAATAAAATCACAAAGCTCGTTCCAATAGGTAGGGTTCATGTTTGACGAATCAATCACGGTATCAAATGAGGCGGTGCTTATCTCACAATCTAGCAATCTAAGCTCTGGGATTTTTTCAAGTAATTCATCAAAGTTAAAAGCTTTTAAAGCTCCCGTTTCATAATCTTTGATCATACCTATAGTACCACCTGTATATATTAAGAGAATTTTAGCCTTGCTCATACTTTTTCTGATTGTACTACTGGGTTTGCATACATTAATAAGAAACTGTCTACCTCTATCTGCTTTTCTTTATCTACTCGCACTTCTAACCTACGTTCAAAATGACGTAATTCTTTCTCATCATAATGAGCGCTGTACTTATTGCTTTTATGGTATAGATCATATGCAATATAATTAGACGGCCACAACTTATAATGCTTCCATATTATAGTATCTAAAGCGCTGGCAAATGCTTGTAGCTTATCATTATCACTTGCATAATCCTGAGCAATTTGATCATAAATCTCCTCTGGCATTGGTGCCGCAGCAATATGTATATTTCTTTTATTTCCTAGCGCACCTTTAAGGATGCTATTAAAATCTTCGTTTGCTGTTTTTATGTAAGGTACATTCTCTTGTTTTGCCACAACCTCTGGCACCTTTAAAATATCTGTAGGATCATACTCATAAGAGATGGCAACTCCTACTATGTTGAGCTCTTTGAGATACTCCATTAGTGGCGTCTTGTCACGAGCAATGGTGATCATCTTGAGTACGCCTTGCTGTGTTTTATCAAGTCCGTCTTTTGTTCTTCCTTCTCGCTGTGCTACCCACACAGACCTATTTGATACTAGTAAGTGTTTTATATATTCCGACAGTAGCTTTGAGCTCATTAACATCTCACGTGGTGACTGTCCTCTTAGCACCAAGAAATTTCTATTAAGCTTAGACAGCTCCATTAAAAAATCTTTCTGCACAAGGTTGTCCCCTATTGCAGAGGCTGTTGTTATAAGACCATGATCTATAAGCGTCATATTAAGTAGTGACGTGTCAAGTACAATATCACGATGATTTGACAGGTATAGATAAGACCGCTTTCGCGAAAGCGTATCAAACCCACTACACGTAAAATCTTCGGCGCTTTTATCAAGTAAATTTGTTACCGATTTATAGATGACTTTTTCTTGAAAGTCGGCTATTGAAAAACAGGTACTCAGAACCTCTACAATTTCTTCTTGTGTTTTATCTGGAAATGTAAATTGCAGTAAAATCCTAAACATAGGATGTCTTGCTGCCTGAAGTAATGCCTGGTTTACTTCATTATCATTATAAGGGCGTATATGATCGAATCTATTCAAAATAGTCTGGATTGTTTGTCACAAAAGAACAAAATATTTTGAGTCTTCATCTACTATTTACGAGAAGATACTATGCACGCTTTGTAAAAAATACTTCATCTGCATTACTAGAAGTTATTGCCGCGATTTCATCTAAAGGTTTTTGATAGATTGTCGCCAACTTTTCGGCTACTAAAACCACGTAGCTGCTCTCATTGCGTTTACCACGATACGGCACTGGGCTTAAATAGGGTGCATCTGTCTCTAGTACAATATGGGATAATGATATCTCTGCTAGGAATTGATCTATTTTACCATTTTTAAAAGTTGCTACACCACCTATCCCAAGCTTCATGTTGTAACTGATGGCCTGCTCTGCTTGTTCTTTAGTTCCAGAAAAGCAGTGAAAAATCCCAAAGAGATCATCTCCTTTCTCACTTTCTAGCACTTCAAAAACTTCGTCAAAAGCCTCTCTACAGTGTATAACGATAGGTTTTTGATACTTTTTGGCGAGTTGTATTTGTCGTTTGAAAGCATCTCGCTGAATTTCTAAAGTAGACTTATCCCAATACAAATCTATCCCTATCTCTCCTACTGCATAAAAATCACGAGCGGCAAATTGCGCCTCCACATGCGCCAGCTCTTCTTCGTAATTCTCCTTAACATGCGTAGGATGTAGACCCGCCATTAAAAACATATGATCTGGATAGTTTTTTTCTAACGCATACATACGCTCTGTATACTCAGAGTCTATCGCAGGAATAAAAAATCTATTTACACCAGCATCAATTGCTCGTTGTATCATCACGTCCTGATCTTCATCAAAAGACTCGCTGTATAAATGGGTATGGGTATCTGTAAAATTCATAGAGCACAAAAATAGCTAGCGCATAGAAAAGAGAGAAGGGAAAACACATAAACTTGAGCAATGCTTCACAAAGCTACAAGTCTATAGGATTGTAGTATTTTTGAGTAATACACTAATAGATATGCCGTCATTACGCGAGTTTCTACTTTCAAAAAAATATTGCCGTTCACGCCTCTTCCCTACCGTGACTAATCATCTTGAAATGAAAGCAAAAATTAATGGTGTAGAAGGTTCCTTTATACTTGATACAGGAGCCTCTAGTTCGTGCATAGACTTTGAATTTGCAGCGTTGTTTGGGCTACTTTCTGAAGACAGTGAAGTCCTAGCTGCAGGTGCTGGCGCAACTGATATGATTACTAAGCTTTCGCGAAAAAATACCATTACCATTCAAAAATGGGAGTATAAAAAATTAGACATCGTCCTCTTTGATATGTCACATGTAAATACAGCACTGAGAAACCACGATGCCGAACCCGTACACGGAATTCTAGGAGCAGATGTACTCAATGCAGGAAAAGGGATTATTGATTATCAATATAATTGCCTGTATTTAAAGTAGTTCACCACTAGGGGTCTAGCAAACAATACAACAACATTATCTTTTCACAATTCTTCCTTAAGATTGGGTTAAACTTGATATAATCTTAACTAGAGCAATCGTCAGTTTTAGCATATTTGTAAAAACAACTACAACCATGGCTATACTAGGATCTATTATCAAAAGCGCAATTGACTTGAAGGATACATTATCTTCAGAGATTAATCCTATACAAGAGCAGGAGCAAGTTCTAGCAGACATGCTAGATACGGCAAAGGATACCGCCTTTGGTAAATACTATGGATTTTCGCAGCTACTTGAAGAAGAAGATACAGCGGCGGCATTCTCAAAAATGGTTCCTTATCACGATTATAACCAGATGGATAGTATGTGGTGGGATCGCATAAAGCACGGGCTAGAAGATATCACCTGGCCTGGAAAACCTCACTATTTTGCTCTTTCCAGTGGCACCACAGGAAAAACAAGCAAAAGAATTCCAGTAACGGAGGAAATGGTTGCTGCCATAAGAAGCACCAGTCTCGCTCAAGTATCTGCCCTAGCGCATTATAACCTACCAACAGACTTTTTTGACAAGGAAGTAATGGCATTGGGAAGCTCTACAGATCTTAATGAAAATGATGAATTCTTAGAAGGCGAAATAAGTGGTATTACAGCTAGTAATATTCCGTTTTGGTTTAAAGGATTCTACAAACCTGGAGAAGATATTGCTAAAATAGAAAACTGGGACGAACGTGTAAAAACTATTGCAGAGAGAGCAAAAACATGGGACATAGGCGCACTAAGTGGTATCCCATCATGGATGGAACTTATGCTTAAAGAAGTTATTGCATACCATGGTGTAAATAATATACATGAGATCTGGCCTAACCTACAAGTTTTCACGAGTGGAGGCGTTGCTTTTAAGCCATATGAGAAGAGCTTTAGACAGCTCCTAGGCAGAGATATTACGGTAATTGACACTTACCTTGCATCAGAAGGATTTATGGCTTACCAGAGCAGGCCAGAGACAACTGCCATGAAGCTTTCTACAAATGCTGGTATTTACTTTGAATTTGTACCCTTTACACCTGAGTATATTAACAATGATGGCTCACTATCACAAGATGCACCATCTCTTACATTAAAGGAAGTAGAAACAGACGTAGATTATGTGCTTATTATAAGCACGGTCTCTGGCGCGTGGAGATATCTCATAGGCGACACCATCGCATTTACTGATGTTGAAAGAGCAGAGATCAAAATAACAGGACGTACTAAGTTTTTCTTAAATGTAGTAGGCTCTCAACTTTCTGTGAATAAAATGGAAACAGCCTTAAGAGAACTTGAAGAACAATTTGATATTAAAATACCTGAGTTCACATTAAGTGCAAAAAAGATAGACGGAGAGTTTTATCACTGCTGGTATCTAGGCACTACGGCGACTACAAATGAAAGCAAACTTGCAGAAGCTCTAGATAAAAGTTTAAAAGAAGCAAATAAGAATTATAAAGTGGCTAGAGGAAAATCTCTTAAAGGAGTAAAAGTCACCACAATGGACCCTAATATTTTTCACGAATGGAGTGGTCAAAACAAGAAAAAAGGAGGCCAGGTAAAAATGGAAAAAGTGATGGATGAAGAGAAGTTTAAAGCCTTTGAAGACTTTGTATCAAAACAATAACTATAACTTTACAAACTAAGAAACGGCTATAACTTTAAAGTTATAGCCGTTTCTCATATACTTAGACTAAAGCTTAATGCTGCTCTTCTAATAAATGCATCACTTCCTCTGGAGACATATATAGACTACGCAGACGTTCTTTGTAAGCCTCAGAGATATTTGCGTGATCTAGAATAAAGTTTTTAGTTTTTAAGATATAAGTACCCATTCCATGAGTAATGGCATATACATCTGCCGTGCGCTCTACTTCTTTAATATGAGGCCAGAATACAAATACTTCAGCCCAAAAACCAACATCCCAAACCCAGAACGTTCTCTATAATCCATCACATGACCAAGCTCATGCCCTAGCCATCCAGTAACCACATCACTGGGCACTTCAGAAAAATTAAGTTCATCTTGGTCAATTTGTATTGTTCTTGATATAAGAATGATATACTCACGCTTTTTACGAGACTTCAAGAAGCTTGCCCATCGCGGTTGCGCCTGCATGGTAGATTTCTTTATGTTATCTTTAAATTGAAAAGTAATTGCAGTATTCCACAACTCTGGATAGTGTTCTAAAGCAAGAATGGCTTCATCATATATTTCTTTGGGGATTACTTTATTCTCAAGATTGAGAACCGCATCTTCAGTAGGTATTACATCTTTCTCTATCATACTTTTAAAGTAAGGTTTATCTTCTCCCTGTGCTGTTAAGAGCATACTAAAGTTAGTTAGGATAATCCAAAAAGCAATGTGTATCTTCATCTTCAAAACATAGGTATGAAAAAATTATTAATAACGAGTATTGTTTTTTGTCTCGCTTTCGCGAAAGCGGACTTAGCACACGCACAATCATTAAGACCAGTCACAGGTGCTGAAATCATTAAAAAATCTATAGCATACCACGATCCAAATGGTCACTGGCCAACCTTTAAAGGGGAATTCATCTTGTCACTTGAAATGCCAGAAAAGGCCGCTAGAAAAAGTGTCATTACACTAGACATTCCAAATGAATACTTTAATCTCACCACAGAACAAGATGGTGACACATCATTTAGGGAGATAAGTAATGATACCTGTAAATATACAGCTGAAGCTGGAGAAGTAAACACCACCACCGATAGCGATGAGTGCGAGAGAACAAGAATGTATCGGGATTACTACTCCTACTTATACGGGCTTCCTATGAAGCTTAATGATCCAGGTACTCAGATAGATCCTACGGTTAAAAACATCACTTTCAAGGGGAAAGAGTACATCGTGGTAAAAGTGACCTATGACGAAGCTGTAGGTTCAGATGTTTGGCAATTTTACTTTAACCCATCTACGTATGCTCTAGAAGTATATCAATTTTTCAAAGGCACAGATGAGACTACAGGCGAGTATATTCTTCTTGATGACATAGCAGTCATAGAAGGAATTAAAATGCCAAAAAATCGAGCTTGGTATTACAACAAGGATGATGGATACTTAGGAACAGATATACTTATAAAAGATTAATCACTTATCCTTTTGCACGGTCAAAATAGCCTGCTTATAGTTGCGCATACTATAATATTCTTTGTGCAATGAGGAAGCATACTCTTCTACCCTTGCAAAATTTGCATAAGATGGATTAAGACCATCATTAAACTCCTCGTCTGAGATAAGTAAAGCGATATACCACGTATCGCCATAATCTCTTACAGGGTCATCATTAAATATGGCTGGAACTCCGTTTTCTTCCATGATTTTATTAGCCATAGGCCTAAGTAGGTTAACAGTTTTAGTGTTTTTACTTACTTCATAAAACGAGACGTAATAATTATTTCCATCCAGGACTACTGGGACATTATCTTCTACGTAATTGTGCTTTAGGTCATACTTTGTATTTACGTAGGTATAAAACTCATCGGCAGCTTTTGGGTCTGTAAAAATGTACGAATATCTTTTAGGTAGCTTTTTATTGAACTTTTTTGCTTTTTTAATGGATCCATTACTCAAATCAGGAGCTATTGCTACCGGAAAGCAAGATTGTAAAATAACTAAACAGAGTAACCCTAACAAATACCTCATTTCATGTGTTTTAGACAAAGCAACAAACAATATACCAAAAACCCCGCTCCCATTAAGATAGGTGCAAGCACAAAAACCCTTACCGAATTACGGTAAGGGTTTCATATAATAATTGAGAAATTATCCTCGTTTATTATGCCTCAAAAGGCACGATAGAAACGTAAGATTTGTTGTCTCTTTTCTTCTGGAATTTCACAACACCATCTACTCTTGCGTGTAGTGTGTGATCTTTCCCTCCGTATACGTTCTCACCTGGGTGATGCGTATTACCTCTTTGACGTACGATGATGTTCCCTGCGATTGCAGCTTGTCCTCCAAAGATCTTAACACCTAAGCGTTTCGATTCTGATTCACGACCGTTTTTAGAACTACCAACTCCTTTTTTGTGAGCCATCTTGTTTCGGTTTTATAAGTTATACTTGATAGTATAGCAATTAAGCTTTACCACCGTCTAATTCGTCTTGCCATTTCTTAAGCTCATCCCACTTACCATCTGCAGCCATTTGTGCTTGTGCTGGCCATGTGTCAGTTACGTGGTTTCCACGTACACCTGCGATGATTTCAGAAATCTTAGCAGCGTCAGTTTTTGCAAGTTTTTCGAATGTATCGATACCAGCTTCAACAAGAGTTGATGCAATTTTTGGTCCGATTCCTTCTACTTTCTTAAGATCGTCTGCTTTAGAAGATTTTTTTGCAGTAGCTTTAGGAGCAGCTTCCTTTGCAGGAACAGCAGCTTTAGGCTCAGCTTTTTTCTCTTCTTTCTTTGGAGCAGCTTTCTTAGCTCCAGAAGTAGCGATACTTTCAATTACGATTTCAGTAAGTGACTGACGGTGTCCGTTTTTTACACGGTATCCTTTACGTCTCTTCTTTTTGAAAACGATTACTTTGTCACCTTTAAGGTGTCTTAAGACTTTTGCTCCTACTAGAGCTCCGTCTATAGCTGGGGCGCCTAAAGTGATGTTAGATCCGTCTCCTACCAAAAGTACTTTGTCGAAATCGACTTTTTTTCCTTCTTCGGTAGATAGGCGGTTAACAAAGACTTTTTGGTCTTTTGCAACTTTAAATTGCTGCCCTGCTATCTCTACAATTGCGTACATAGCGATTAATTAAAATATTGTTATTACACTAATAATAGCCCAAACCTCTCAGTTTAAGCGGGTGCAAATATACTACTTATCTTCAGATTTACAATAAGCATCATTTGTTTTTACATAATAATACCAGTCCTCTCTAGAAATTATTACAAAATATTAAAATACAACCTACAAGACCTTCAAAAGTGAGCTTAAAAAAATCAATTTATTCACCCTAGAAAACGTCATAAACTTCATAAATCTATAAATATCAAATGTTTTAATGTAATTGTTTGCCTCTTAACTATTGTAGATATATTTTCGCCCACTTAACTAATCAATTAAAAATGAAACATTTAAAATCAATCATCACATTAATCGTAATAACATTCACCCTCGCATCTTGCTCTACAGATGATGATGGTGGAAGCAACAATGTAAGTGAAGAAAATCTGATAGGCACCTGGTCACTTACAGCAACATCTCAAGAAAGCAGCTTTAGTGGTAGTGCACAAGGCAATGAAGTAGATGCAACAATCACATCAACTGGATCTAACTTTGACTTTACCGTTGTATTTAATAACGATAATACAGTTTCTGCAAATGGAACTTACGATGAAACAATTACATCAGATATAAATGGGACTATATCTACAGAAACACAAACTATAACAACTAATGACGAACAGGCTGAATGGACTTTAGACGGTGATCAACTTACTTTTGAAGGAGAACAACTCATTGCAGCTGGAGATCTTCAAATTATCCAAGCAGACATAGAACCTTCTTTTACTATTGAAACTCTGAACGAAACAACGTTAGAGCTAAGATTTAATGAGGAACAAAATTTAGGAGTAGATGGACTGTCTTATACAATAAACGTAGTACAAACCTACGCTAGAGTAAACTAGAGCCTTCTAGCACAAAACAATAAAAAAACCGCCAATTGGCGGTTTTTGTTATTTTATTGCATGGGCATAAATTAAGCTCTTACAGAGTTACCTCTATCTTTTAGGACTTTCTTAGTTCCTTCTGTATTCCAGCTTGGCTTAAATAATTGCATGAAGCAAAGTGACAAACACACTGCAGTTGCAAAACCTGCAATCGCTACTGTAAACACAACAGAGCCTATACTTGTATTATATGTTTGCTCCCATGGACCTATCAATCCATCTAAAAATTCTGGATTTATATTACCCGCATATAGCGCAAAAAATCCTGTAAATAATATAGTGGCTACAAATCCTGAGACCACCCCATTAGTAAGACCCTGCGAGTAGGTGAACTTTGATTCGTTTTTAATCTTCGTGTATTTTATAACCTCGTAAATACCAAAACCTACAATCACTCCATTAAAAAGCGAGAATAAAATATTAGTATGTAAGTTAAAAAGAGAAAGTACTAAGAAGTACGCTATGAGGCCTCCGCTCATTGCAAAAGCAAATCTGATTGGCATTGTGAATTTTGACATCTTGTTTAGTTTTTATTTAATAAAGATAAACAAAATAAAAAGACACAATCTTAACTCACTGTTAAATAACAGCTTAACAAACCATTAAGAAACACCTAACTTGCTGAACAAGTCCCAGATAACTACTCCAGCACTCACAGAAATATTAAGAGAATGCTTAGTTCCCACTTGCGGAATTTCAATTACCGTGTCACTTAAGGACACGATTTCTTGCTGAACACCCTTTACTTCATTACCAAAAACAACGGCATACTTCTCGCCTGTAATAGGCATAAATTTATCAAGCATCACTGCTCCCTCTGCTTGCTCTATCGCACAGACATGAACACCGTCTTTCTTTAATTTTTGTACAAGAGCAACGCTATCTTCGGCATACTCCCAAGTAACAGTATCGGTAGCTCCTAGCGCTGTCTTTTGTATATCTCGATGCGGTGGCGTTGCAGTAATACCACAGAGATATATTTTCTCTATCAAAAAAGCATCTGCAGTTCGGAATACAGACCCCACGTTATTAAGACTACGTATATTATCAAGTACAATAATTATAGGCGTCTTTTCTGCTTCCTTAAAGTCGGCAACAGATTTTCGGTTGAGTTCGCTATTTTTAAGTTTCCTATTCATGTGTCAGTTGGTGTAGCCGTAATACTTTATAAACTTATGCTTTCGCGAAAGCGCACTTATATTATTTCTGGTTATAACCAAAACGTTTAAGCTGGTTAGAGTTACTCCTCCAGTTCTTATTTACTTTTACGTAGAGCTCTATATGTACTTGCTTACCAAAGAATTTCTGTAAATCCTTTCTAGCCTCTACACCTATTCTCTTAAGCGCACTACCTTTATGACCAATAATAATACCTTTCTGACTGTCACGCTCTACCATAATTACAGATCGCATGCGTATAATTTCATCCTCTTCAAAGAAATCTTCGGTATCAATCTCTACCGCATAAGGGATTTCCTTTTTATAGTGCATTAAGATTTTCTCACGGATGATCTCGTTTACAAAAAAGCGCTCAGGCTTATCTGTAAGTTGATCCTTAGGGTAAAAAGGTGGGGATTCTGGTAAAAGCTCAATAATTCTATTAAACACCTGCGGCACTCCAAAGCTCTCTAGGGCAGAAATGGCAAATACCTCAGCATTAGGAACCTTTTCAGACCATAACTTTAATGCCTCTCCTAGTAGCTCCTCATTTCCTTTATCTATCTTATTAATAAGTAATAAAACAGGGATTTTTGAGCCTCGTATTTTATTAAAGAATGCCTCATCTTTAAGCTCTTTTTCACCCAGCTCAACGATATATAAAAGCACATCTGCATCTTCAAAAGCACTTTTTACAAAGTCCATCATAGACGCCTGTAACTCATATGCCGGTTTGATAATACCAGGTGTATCACTTAATAACATCTGAAAATCTTCACCGTTTACAATACCTAGAATACGGTGACGCGTAGTTTGAGCTTTTGAAGTGATGATACTAAGACGCTCGCCTACGAAGGCATTCATAAGCGTACTTTTACCCACATTAGGGTTACCGATGATGTTTACAAATCCTGCTTTATGAGACATAATACTTTATTTTAGGCAAAGATACTTTAATTTGCCTCGCTGCACTCGCTACCAAGCGAGAACTGCGGTTATAGATTAATAATTATAGGATAAGAGTTTTGAAAATTGCTTAAGTACGCTTTCGCGAAAGCGTAATGCATCAAGATCTAGGCTTTACCCTAGTCCTATCGTAAAGTACGATACTTCCCGCCACTGCAACATTGAGACTTAAGGTAGAAGGAAATTTTATAAGAAAATGCGACTTTGCAATCGCCTCGTTAGTAAGACCATTGTCTTCGGCACCAAGTAAGTAAACACAACGCCGCGGGTGATGAAAGGTTTCAAGCATCTCAGCACGATCATCTAGCTCTACACCTACAATACGCACACCCTTAGGAAGATGCTTAAAAAAATCCTCAAAAGTATCGTAATGATAATACGGCATCGACTTTACAGCATTGTGAGTATCGCTCGCCTGCTTAGCATATCGATTACCGATGGTAAATATAAAACTGGCTCCTAGGTTTTGAGCAGAGCGCCATAAAACACCCAAGTTTTCTGGTGTCTTACCATTCTGTATCCCAATCCCAAAAAATTCGTTTGTAAAGTTGTCTGGTTGCATAGCCACACGCTTAAAAGGGGTTCAATAAAAAAGAGACCGTCACAAGTGAGGCCTCTTTTATTTTACATACTATCAGGTCTACCCTTCAAGCGTTTTTCTATCTTTTTTTTCTTTTCGGTGAGACGCTTCATAGCATCCATTATTTCAGAGTCTTTTGTCTCTTTAAAAATCTCATTCAGTGCAAGAATGAGTCGTTTTGCCTCTCTTGAAGCAGCAACGCGATCACTGGTGGACATATTGCTCATTGAAGCATTTTCAAAAGCCACCGCTTCTTCCATTAATTTCATACAGTATTTCAAATTTTGGCGAATATAAGCGAACTCATACTAATTTACAAGGATTTATGCAAATTTATGTTTAGCAATATTCATTTGTAGAATCAAAAAGCACAAATTAAACTATGGCTCTCCTCACTCACGATAAGCACTGTAAAACAGAGAGATACATTAATCCTTCTTTACAAAGAGATAATATCCGTTTACAAATAGTATTGCAAGATTAGTAATAATGATAGGAATACTACCTAATAACACTCCATACGTTACAAATAATGCACAGCCTATAGAGTTTACAATACGCAACTTGCGTAAATCTTTATTTAAAAATGATAGCAATACAAAAAGACTTGCTAGGTAACCGACAATTTCTGTAGGATTGATTTCCATTATTTTTTATTGTTTTAGCACGTAACGCGTACTGACATGAACGCGCGAAGATACTTTACAATCTCGTCCGTCACAAATTTAAAAAGGCTACTTCTTTTCACTACACCTATCAAACACCTTGACTAAAACTAATTGATAGACAATCATACCATTACACCTAGAAACACCTTTAAAATTTGCCAGTTACATTCGGTATGGCATTTTGTAATTACATTTTTTGATTTCGCTTTGTAACATAAGTTACTGTGAGCATATTTTAATACTATTAACTTTACATAAAATTGAATTATATATGGGTAAATCGATAGTATATAGCATCTTATTTTTAAAATGTCCTCAATGCAGAGAAGGCGAATTTCTTGAAGCACATCCTTATAAGCTATCTAATATGAATAAGGTTAAAAAGAACTGCCCCAAATGTCAATTAAAATATAGCATAGAACCTAGTTTTTATACTGGCTCTATGTATGTTTCATATGGAGTTGGTATTGCGGTTGCTGTGGCCGTTTATGTTTTATCTCTTATTTTTGGTTTAGATTTTGGTCCTACAGGTATTTTAACCAGTATTGTGATTGCTCTTATCTTGACGATGCCTTACATTGGAGCTGTATCAAAGTCGATTTGGGCTCATTTCTTTTTTAAATACGACCCTAACATTCTCAAAAAAGCCGAATAATGATTCAAGAATTAAAAACGAGCTACGGTCATCTCTTTGAAGATGTGCTTATTAATGAGATACTCCAAGTAGGAACTTACAAAGAAGTTCCCGCAGGATTTAAACTCATGGAAATAGGCAGTTATGTAAAAGGCATGCCTCTACTGGTCTCTGGAGTGATAAAGGTACTGAGAGAAGATAAAAATGGTGACGAACTCCTACTCTACTATCTAGAAAAAGGAGATACCTGCTCTATGACAATGACATGCTGCATGGGGCAAACAAAGAGTGAAATACGAGCCATTGCAGAGACAGACACCAAGCTCATTATGGTACCCGTTCAAAAAATGGAAGAATGGACGGCTAAATATAAGTCTTGGAGAAATTTTGTGTTTGAGAGTTATCATAACCGCCTTAACGAGCTATTACAAACTCTTGACAGTATCGCATTTGATAACATGGATGAACGCCTTTTAAACTACTTAAAAGAAAAGGCTAGAGTAAACGATGAGCAAATTATTCATAACACGCATCAAGAGATTGCTTATGAATTACACACCTCAAGAGTAGTGGTATCAAGACTTCTCAAGAAGCTCGAAAACTTAGGCAAAATCGAACTCCACAGAAATAACATTCAAATTATAAATTTATAGCCCTTAAGTAACTTGGGTTACACCTAGGTATATATTGCAAGTCTATTTTTGCTTCTCAATACAAAGAAGCTCATAATGGAGATACTAGAAATACTTGGATATATAAGCGCCTTGATCATCGGCATTTCTTTAGGTCTAATAGGTGGTGGTGGTTCTATACTCGCTGTACCAGTACTAGCTTACTTATTTTCTGTAAATGAAAAAGTCGCTACTGCATATTCTTTATTCATTGTAGGAGCAAGTGCCCTCGTAGGTGGTTTTAAACAACATCTTAAAGGCTATGTAGACTGGAGAACAGCAATTGTTTTTGGACTACCCGCTATTGTGGGAGTTACCGTTGTGAGACACTACGTAGTACCTGCATTACCAGATATTTTATTTACCACAGGTGATTTTGAGTTTACTCGTAGGATGGCAATGTTTGGACTCTTTGCAATCCTCATGATTCCTGCAGCCTTTTCTATGCTTAAAAAAAGAAAGGATAATAAACAAAAAGGTGACGGCACTGTCACTTACAATTACCCACTTATTTTAATAGAAGGTCTCATCGTAGGAGGTATTACTGGAATGATAGGCGCTGGAGGAGGTTTTCTCATCATTCCCGCCCTGGTTATACTAGCAAATGTAGAAATGAAGGTTGCCGTAGGTACTTCTTTAATCATTATTGCTTTTAAATCATTGATGGGCTTCTTTCTAGGAGATGCCATAACCATGGATATTGACTGGTTATTTCTTTCCATATTTACAAGCATATCATTTGCAGGGATTTTTATAGGCAGTTACCTCAGTAATTTTATAGATGGAGATAAATTAAAAAGAGGTTTTGGCTACTTTATATTTGTAATGGCAATATTCATTTTTTACATGGAGTTTTTTGTAAAACACTAAAGAGAATAAAAATTACAAAAAAGGCTATTTCTTACTATTAGAAATAGCCTTTTTTTTGTGAGAACACTTGTCGCTACCAAGACATAACATGACAAATATCATAGTTTATAAACTATCTACATTTGTGTAACTTAAGTAACCTACATACTTGAAATGACTGCTTACTTTTATGTTGTTGTAATTTAAAAATCCACATAAAATGAAAGTAGAACAAATTTATACAGGATGCATTGCTCATGCAGCATATTATATCGAAAGTAACGGAGAGGCTGCAGTCTTTGACCCTTTAAGAGAGGTGCAACCATACCTAGAACGTGCACAAATAGATAATGCTACAATCAAGTATGTTTTTGAAACACACTTTCATGCAGACTTTGTAAGTGGCCACCTTGATTTACGTAAAAAAACAGGAGCAGATATTGTTTTTGGTCCCGAAGCAAAACCCGCTTATGATGCTATTATAGCAACAGATGGTCAAATTTTTGAGGTAGGTAATTACAAAGTTAAAGTTATCCACACTCCTGGTCATACCATGGAGAGCACAACATATCTCCTCATAGACCAACTAGGAAACGAGCACGGTATTATCACTGGAGACACACTCTTTATAGGTGATGTAGGTCGTCCAGATCTTGCGCAACATGTAGTGTCTGACCTCACAGAAGAAAAACTCGCTGGTCACTTGTACGACTCTTTGAGAAACAAAATAATGCCCCTAGATGACAATCTTATTGTGTACCCTAATCATGGTGCTGGATCTGCTTGTGGTAAAATGATGAGTAAGGAAACCACAGACACCTTAGGTAATCAGAAAAAATTCAATTATGCGCTTCAGGAAATGTCTAAAGATGAGTTTATAAAAGCTGTACTTACTGGACTTACCACACCTCCTGGATACTTCCCACAAAATGTCTTGATGAACATTAAAGGATATGAAAGCCTGGACACTATAATTGATCGTGCAACTAAGCCACTTGATCCAGAAGCCTTTGAAATAATAGCAAATGAAACAGGTGCACTTATGCTAGATACTCGCGATGCCGAAGTCTTTGCAGAAGGTTTTATACCTAACAGCATAAACATAGGCCTAGACGGTAATTTTGCACAATGGGTAGGAGAAATGATTCCTGACGTAAAACAAGAAATTTTATTAATTACAGATCCAGGCAAAGAAGAGGAAACGATTACTAGACTTTCTCGTGTAGGTTATGATTTTACTATTGGTTTCTTAAAAAATAGCTTCTCCTCATGGAAAGAGAGCGGCAAAGATTTTGAAACAATCACTCGTATTTCACCTCAACAGCTAGAAGCCGAATATAAAATGGGACAACCTCTTGTTTTTGATGTACGTAAAAAGAGTGAATTCTCGTCAGAACACCTACTCGGGGCTATTAACGTGCCTCTCAATGAGATTAACCAGCATCTCGCACAATTCCCAAAAAACAAGCCTTTCATTCTTCACTGCGCCGGAGGATATAGAAGTATGATTGCTGCTTCTATTTTAAAGCAACGCGGCTGGCAAGATTTCAGCGATGTACGAGGTGGTTTTGCTCAAATTACAGAAACTACGGTTCCTAGGTCTGAGTATGTATGCCCTACCACTCTGTTATAACCGGCTATGTATTTGAAGAGCTCTCACCCTTATAATGGTAAGAGCTCTATTTATTTTTTCCCTCTGTAACCTAAGTTACTGTAGCAATTACTCCTATTAGGTAATTTTACATTATTAATAGTTGAGTCCGCTTTCGCGAAAGCGTAAAAAAAATATACTTATGAACGTTGAACAAATATATACTGGTTGTCTAGCTCAGGGAGCATATTACATTGAAAGTAATGGTGAAGTAGCTATCATTGACCCTTTAAGAGAGGTAACGCCATATTTAAATAGGGCAAAACAAGATGATGCAAAAATCAAATATATTTTTGAAACTCATTTTCATGCAGACTTTGTAAGTGGTCACGTAACCTTATCTAAGGCGACAGGTGCTCCTATTGTTTTTGGACCAAATGCAAACCCAAGTTTTGATGCTATTATAGCAACAGATAGACAAGAATTTCCACTAGGAGATGTCACTATTGTATCCTTGCACACGCCTGGTCATACAATGGAAAGCACCACGTATCTTCTTAGAGATAAAGACGGGAAGGATCATGCAATATTTAGTGGAGACACCTTATTTCTAGGCGACGTGGGAAGACCAGATCTTGCTCAAAAAATGGGCGAACTCACAGAAAAAGATCTCGCAGGTTTTCTTTATGATAGCTTACGCAATAAAATTATGCCGCTAGCAGATGACGTTACGGTATACCCTGCTCACGGAGCTGGATCTGCTTGCGGAAAGAACATGATGAAAGAAACGGTAGACACACTAGGTAATCAAAAGCAAATGAATTATGCTTTACGTGCAGATATGACTAAGGAAGAATTTATAGCAGAAGTTATAGACGGCCTCCTACCACCACCACAATACTTCCCTCTCAATGTGAAAATGAATAAAGAAGGATATGAGGATATAGATGAAGTTCTGAAAAGAGGCACACAGGCATTATCTCCAGAAGCTTTTGAAGCTGCGGCAAATGAGACAGGAGCCATTGTATTAGACGTGCGTCATCAAGATGAATTTGCCAAAGGGCATATCCCTAGATCTATTTTTATAGGTATAGATGGAAGTTTTGCTCCTTGGGTAGGTGCTTTAATTGCAGATGTAAAACAACCTTTATTGTTAGTTACAGAACCAGGAAGAGAGAAGGAAACGATTACTAGATTATCTCGTGTAGGTTTTGACAACACCTTAGGATATCTAAAAGGAGGATTTACTGCATGGAAGCAAGCTGCCATGGAATACGATACGGTGAGCTCTATTACAGCCACAACATTTAAAAACGAATTAGAAAAAGGTAACAAGCCTGTTTTTGATGTGCGCAAAGAAAGTGAGTACCTATCAGAACATGTGATTGGGGCTAATAACACGCCACTAGATTTCTTAAACAATCATCTAGCCGAGTTCCCAGATGAGCCTTTTTATGTGCACTGTGCTGGAGGTTATAGAAGTATGATAGCCTCATCGATTTTAAAAAGTAGAGGAATTCACAATCTGATTGATGTAAAAGGAGGATTTAAAGATATTAAAGAAACCGGGACACCGGTGTCAGAATTTGTCTGTCCTACTACGCTCTAGAAAATCACAAAATAAGTGTATCCCTATGAGCGCTATAGCTCATGAGACAATAAAATAATTGCTATTAAAGCAAAGACATTCCATAGAGTGATGACTATGGTCTTATTGATTGGTTAGTAAAAAACGAGGTTATCATTACTGATAATCTCGTTTTTAAATTAACATGAAATGTAACTTAAGTTACTGGAAGTGAAGAGCTAGAAAGCTATCTTTAATAAACGAAACAATGAAACAAATAATCCTTATTATGTCCATATTATCATTCCTTTTTGGAAGTAAGCCTCAACAAAATAGCAATATCACTGTTCTTAATGCAGCAGATTTTAAAACGGCAATCACAAATAAAAAAGTACAGCTAGTAGATGTGAGAACTAAGAATGAGTTCGATAGTGGTCATATACAGAAAGCTGTAAACATTGATATTTTTGATAAGAATAATTTCATTTCTGCTTTCAATTCTTACAATAAAGAAGAGCCAGTTTATATCTACTGCAGATCTGGAAACAGGAGTAAGAAAGCTTCAAAAACCTTAGACAGCTTAGGATTCAAACAGATTTTTGACTTAAAGGGAGGATTTATGGCTTGGCAGTAAAACTTATTCATCTGCTTAAAAACAGATTTATTCGATTACATTTTTTTAATTGCGCTTTCGCGAAAGCGTAACATACCACTCACAAAGCTCCTATTTCAAGCTGCCTCTTTAGATAATTTTTTACTCAATACATATCTTATGAAAACATCAATTATAGTACAGAACTTAAAATGCGGTGGTTGTGCAAAAACAATCACATCAAAAATATCTGAACTTGACAATATATCAAACGTACATGTGGACACCGAAACTGCTACTGTTTCCTTTACTGCTCAAGGTACAGAAGACGCTTTAAGTGTAAAAGAAAAACTCAAGTCATTAGGCTACCCATCTATTGAAGATGAAAATGGAGTGCTCTCTAAGGCAAAATCTTTTGTAAGTTGCGCTACCGGAAAAATGAAATGACATATGAAAAAATTATCACTATCACTCACTGACAAACTAGCGATAGACAGAACAAAACTTGCAAACGAGCGTACTTTTCTAGCCTACTTTAGAACCTTTATTGTGTTTTTGAGTTCTGGTCTAGCGATTATCAAACTCGACATTCTCACAGAAATAAAGTGGATAGGCTTTATGCTAAGCATCATAGCGCCTGCACTGTTTCTAATAGGCTTAATACGTTTCTTATATGTAAAAAGAAGCATTAGAAGATATTACGCAGCTTAAAAGTTAACAATGTAATAAACACTAGTGGCTTTGGACACTTAAAAAATTCATGCTACCCTACTTATACTGGAATAAAATGATGAAGGGAGAAAACGTATAGACCTACATAAACGCGTTAAAAATGAGACAAAATATAAGTTTTGTCTCATTTTCATTAACTAATGTTTATAATTACCTACAGAGATATAAAAATGAATTATACCGATTTAATTACATCTATCAATAAACAGAAAAAGGAAATCAAAGTTTCCATTTTGTTGAAGCAAGAATCGCAACGATTTACACAGTTGTTATTTAACACACTGTTTGATAATGGAACAGATACAGAAAAGACTCTTGAGACTCTTGAAGCCTTATTTATTACCATAAGAGATCTTGCTTGTCCAGAGATTAAAGGTAGTCCGTGTAAAAAATGGGATGACTTTACTCTCGTAATACCTACGCTCTTTTGTAGTTTAAAAAAGGATGCAGAGGCTATTTATCGCAATGATCCCGCTGCACAATCTCTAGAAGAAGTGTACCTAGCCTATCCTGGTTTTTTTGCTATTGCGATTTATAGAATGGCAAGAGAATTTTATGAGTTAGGTTTACCACTCATACCACGACTAATGACAGAATATGCACACCAGCTTACGGGTATAGATATTCATCCAGGAGCGCAAATAGGAGAATCCTTTTTTATTGACCACGGAACCGGAGTGGTCATAGGAGAGACTGCCGAAATACATAATAATGTAAAACTATATCAAGGAGTTACCCTAGGTGCACTTACGGTAAACAAGGAATTAAAGAGCATAAAAAGACACCCTACCATTGAGGATAATGTTACGATTTATGCAAATGCAACAATACTAGGTGGGATTACAGTTATAGGAAAAGATAGTATCATAGGAGGTAATACTTGGGTGACAAAGACAGTACCTCAAAACTCTATAGTCCTCCACAATCCTAAAGTAGAAATTCGCAATAAAAAATAAATAAGCAATGAATAAGACACTCTTAGATCAAATAGGAAATACTCCCATAGTCAAGTCTATAGCATTAAATACAAACCCAAATGTGAGTTTATATTTTAAACTAGAAGGTGATAATCCTGGAGGTAGTGTAAAAGACAGAGCTGCTTATAATATGATTAAAAGCGCGCTAGATAGCGGCGCTATAGATAAAAGCACCAAGCTTATTGAGGCTACAAGTGGTAATACAGGTATAGCACTTGCCATGATTGCTGCTATTTATGGTCTAGAAATAGAACTTGTAATGCCTGAAAAGGCAACTAAAGAACGCGTGCAAACCATGAGAGCTTACGGAGCAAAAGTTACACTTCACCCTGACGGGATAGAAGGCGCTAGAGATTATGCTATTAATAAGGTTGAAAATGAAGGATACTTCTCTTTTAACCAGTTTTCAAATGATCATAACTGGCAGGCTCACTACAAAACCACAGGTCCAGAAATATGGAGAGATACTCAAGGTGAGGTAACGCACTTTGTGTCTTCTATGGGAACTACAGGTACCATCATGGGAACCTCAACATTTTTAAAAGAACAAAACAGCGATATCCAGATTGTAGGAGTACAACCTACAGATGGATCTAGAATACCAGGCATACGTAAATGGCCACAAGAATATTTACCAAAAATCTTTAATGCTTCAAAAGTAGATAGAACGATTGAAGTAAGTCGTGATGAGTCTATTGCCATGGCTAGAAGGCTAGCACAAGAAGAAGGAATACTAGCAGGTATGAGTAGTGGTGGCGCAACTACGGCTGCTCTAAAACTAGCTAGCGAACTAGAAAGCGGAGTTATAGTAAGCATCATTTGTGATCGGGGAGATAGATATCTTTCGTCAGATTTATTTGAATAGTGATTGCTTAATTCATAATATAGTATAAATAGCAATGAGGGTAGTTACGCTTTCGCGAAAGCATAATCACCCTCATTTGTTAAAGTTATTTTAAAAAAACTAAGTATGTAACATAGGTTACTAAGCCACCTACATCTATAGCGTATCTTTATACAATAAAACTTAACGATAAGCACACACTATTATGGATGAAGAAAACCTATTGCCAGAACAAGTAATCTCAATGCCAAGAATAGGTGACACAGCGCCAGATTTTGAGGCAGTTACGACAAAGGGAACTATCAAAATGTCTGAGTTTGCAAAAGATAAGTGGACAGTGATGTTCTCTCACCCTGCAGATTTCACTCCTGTGTGTACCACAGAAATGAGTGGTTTCGCGATTAGAAAACCAGAATTTGACGCCTTAAATACAGAACTGCTAGGTCTTAGTATAGACAGTATACACGCTCACTTAGGATGGGTTCAAAATGTAAGAGAAAACACAGGTGTTTACTTTGATTTTCCTATCATAGCAGATATTGATATGAAGGTATCAAAGCTATACGGGATGTTACAGCCTAACGAGAGTGAGACTGCAGCAGTAAGAGCTGTTTTCTTTATCGATCCTGCCAAAAAAATTCGTCTTATTATGTATTACCCGCTTAATGTAGGTCGTAATATGGATGAGATTCTAAGAGCGCTAGATGCACTGCAAATGTCAGATAAGCATAAGGTATCTATGCCGCTAGACTGGAAAAGAGGTGATCAAGTGATTTGCTCTCCACCTAAAACACTAGATGCACTAAACGAGAGACTTTCAGATGATTCTGTAGAAAAAGTTACTTGGTATCTCGCAAAGAAGAGTATCTAAAACATGACTATTTACACTTTATAATAAAATAAAAAACAACCATACAATATCTCTATTATGAGCAATACAAACAACATCGGTTTAGACATTTCAACATCTCAAACCACAGCAACACAACTTAACGACTTACTTTCTAACTACCAGATCTTTTATATGAACCTAAGAGGTTTTCACTGGAATATTACTGGAAAGAAATTTTTTGAACTACATGTGAAGTTTGAAGAGTTATATAATGATGCACTCATCAAAGTAGATGAAATCGCAGAGCGTGTACTTACTTTAAGTGCTACCCCTACTCATTCATTTAAGGATTACTTAGATAGCTCAGACATTGAAGCTGCCAAAAATGTAACTGATGGTGAAGAGGCAATAGATAACATCCTTGAATCTTTAAAAGTTTTATTACAAAAGGAAAGAACAATACTTACAACTGCTGGAGATGGTGGTGATGAGGGTACTGTTGCTTTAATGAGTGATTACATCACACAACAAGAAAAGCTAGTGTGGATGCTCTCTGCATACCGCAACTAGCACTTAACATTTACATAATAAAAAAGCCCTTTTGATAAAATCAAAAGGGCTTTTTCTATAGTTACCATCTAAAATCCATACTGTACAAATACAGAGAAATTTCTACCTGGGTCGTTTATAGGTACTCTTGTAAAATCTGCCTGATTTACAAAAGAAAAGTTGAGGTGATTATTATAAGTCTCATCAAATGCATTTAAGACTGCTAGACCTACATTAAAGTCTTTAATAACTTCCATACCAAAACGTATATCTAAGGTTTCATAAGCTGCTGTTTCTTGCTCTCTAAAGCTTGACGCTATATCATCCTGTTTTGATGTCACTGTATAATCTACACTAGCCCAGTATCTATCTTTTTCAAAACTTACTCCTAGTCTTGTAACCAAAGGAGGCGTTAGTGGCAGCGACTCATCTAGATCTTTATTTTTAGTATAAACATAAGAGAGACTAGTATTGACATTGAAATAACGAGCAAAATCGATTGCTACATCGGCTTCAAAACCTGTTTTGTAGGCTTTATCAAGATTTACAAAACGCTTTACTTCTTGTGGTTGTGCCGTAGGCATAAATTTACGGTCTAGTGCAGGGTCTACTACAGGTACAATATAGTTCTCATAAAATGAGTAATAACCCGACAGGCCATATCTAATGGCATCAATTCCCGTAGTAAAAGCTTTTTTACCTTTTATTCCTATTTCAAACTGGTTATTTACCTCAGCTTCTAGAAAAGGATTTCCCACATATTCAAAAGGATCTTGTCCTACAGAGAAGTGATTTATATAACGCTCTATCATATTTGCAGATCGCACGCCACGCCCATAAGCTGCCTCTAAAGTCGCATTATCTGACACTTTATGCTTAACAGACACCGTTGCTGAGATATTATGTTCCTCTCGCTGCTCTAAGTTATTATATAACGCTAGAAAATCTGCTTCTGGATCTTGAATGTCTGAGATTACAAGATCATATCTCACTCCTGCAGTAAGCATTGTCTTATCTGAGAATGCATATTTATTTTCTACAAATAACCCAAGGTCATTTACATAAGAGTCTTGCCATACTTTATCTTGAAAGACCAAAGGTTCTGCAAGCTCCATACCCATCATATTGCGTTTTACAACTCTCGTCCTACCACCATCTCTTGCAATAAGCATGGCATCAAGACCTCCATAGAGAATCCAATTATCTGTTGGTTTCATTTTTAACTCTAGCTTGCCTCCTACCGTAGTAGCATCTATAGCAGACAGCGCCTCTGTAGTCATGAACGAAGGTCTGTTTTCGTTAGACATGATATGGTCTACATAAGAGTAATATATTTTTGCATTAAGCTCTTTTATAAAACCATTCTCCTTAGTCTTCTTATAGTCTATGGATAAAATTGAACTATTATCCTCTTCTGTATCCATTGGTAATCCAGCGTGTAATACATCTCTGCCAAATGATTGTCTCCAGTGCGCTTGAATTCTTTGGTTATCGTTTATGTTATACCCTAACCTCAAACCATAGTCTAAACTTCTAAAGGACGAAGGAATCTCAACACCATCCCCATCTTCATAATTACCAAAATCACGATAACCAGCATTTGCAGTGATATCATATTTATCAGTTACTTGATTTAGCGATAAAGAAGATACGAGAGAATTACCATTAGATTCATATCCAGTATTTACACGACCATGCAAGCCGTTGTCCATAGATTGAGGTTTCTGAGTCACTAGATTAATCACTCCGCCAAAAGTTGCTCCATACCTCACGGTATAAGGCCCTTTTATGACCTCAATACGCTCTATCTCTTCAGGCACAACATGAGTGGTAATAGGATCCATTCTGTTAGGACAAGCATGCACTGCCTTTGTACCACCGTCAAATTGAATATTAAGCTGTTCATATTGACTAGCTCTAAAAGACGGGTCTATGGCATAGTTACCGCGTTTAATTAATGAAAAGCCATTAAAATCATTAAATAAGTCGGCTACATTTTTGGGTTGCACTACTTTCTTAAGAAGATCTGTTTTAACTGTAGTTAGTACTGGGTCCGTATTTCCCTGTCCAGTGACAAGTACTGTATTTAATTGAATAGTTTTTGAAGTTATTGTGTCTTGTTTTTTTCCTGTTTCTTGAGCTATCATTGATACAGGTATAAGTGCGCACAGAAGCGCAATTCTTTTTATATTCATTGTTTCTTTTTTCCAAATTACATCACAGTGATATGGAGGAAATAGCATACATCTATTCCCTCTCCTTTTCTAAATAAAAAAAGAACACACCTTTGGAGGATGGAAAATTGAGTAAGAAAACATATCACTATACAAAGTCGTGTAGTGATGATTATTGCCTTTTGTGGCTGGCACTAAAGGTACTTCTTGGAAGCTCACCTCAAGCTGACAAAAAACCAATTGATCCCACTCTAAAATTGGAGTCTTTTGTTCATCTTGAGATGATGTATTGGCTGCTACTTTAGTTAGAAAACATTTACCGTCACACTTTAGTTCTGGCTTGTCTGTGTTCTCACATAATTGTGCTACAAAACTTTCTATATCCAGCGTGTACCATCCATAAACAGCAGATACTCTTAAGCTATTGCTCAAGAGTAACAATGATAGTATGGACATGGCAAACAGCTTCACTAAATAAACTTATAGGTGACAGGTACGCTTTCGCGAAAGCGTAATTAAAAAAAGTTAACTAATCAAAAATATTGAGAAATCTACTTTCTATAAGCTACCTAGGTTACACAACAAATAAAAATTAAAACTTCACTTATGTAACCATTGTTACCTATCTAAAAATGTTTAATTTTTATTTTTGTTTACAAAATCTTAAGAACTATGGATACCGAAATTCTTGCTAGAATCCAGTTTGCTTTTACCATCTCCTTTCACTACATCTACCCACCATTGAGCATAGGCCTAGGTCTTATTATGGTGATTATGGAAAGCTTGTGGATACGCACAAAAAATGAACAATATCACATACTTGCCAAGTTTTGGACTAAGATATTTGCACTTACTTTTGGGATAGGAGTGGTTACGGGAATCGTAATGGAGTTTGAGTTTGGGACAAACTGGGCAACATATTCTCGCTATGTCGGTGACATATTCGGGAGTGCACTAGCCGCTGAAGGTATTTTTGCCTTTGCTCTAGAAAGCGGATTTCTAGGTATCTTACTCTTTGGATGGAACCGTGTAAAACCTTGGGTACACCTCGTTGCAACTATAGGCGTATTTTTAGGCTCTATGTTTTCTGCCGTTTGGATTGTGGTAGCAAATAGCTGGCAGCAAACGCCTGCTGGTTATCATATTGTAGGAGAAGGAATGAATGCCCGTGCAGAAATTACAGATTTCTGGGCAATGGTTTTTAATCCATCAAGTGTAGATAGACTTACTCATACGTGGTTTGCCGCATTTCTCGCTGGAGCATTCTTAGTGCTTAGTGTACATGCATATTACCTTATTAAAGGTCGTTATGTTGTGATTTCTAAAATGGCTTTTAAAATTGCGCTAGGAGTTGCCACTATCTTTTCGTTAATGCAATTAGTCACTGGTCACAGTTCGGCAGAGGGAGTTGCTGTTAATCAGCCAGCAAAACTCGCTGCTTTAGAAGGGCATTATGAGGCAAGTGGCCCAGCAGATTTATATCTTTTTGGTTGGGTTGATAATGAGACACAAGAAGTCACAGGGATTAAATTACCAGGAGGATTATCTTTCTTACTGCATCAAGATTTTGACGCCCCAGTAACTGGTCTTAATGCTTTTCCAGAAGAAGACAGACCTGGACAAGTAAATGCGGTCTTCCAGTTTTATCATATTATGATTGCAATCGGTATGTTCTTCATTGGGCTTACGCTGTATGCTTGTTTTTTATGGTGGCGAGGTACGCTGTTTCAAACAAAATGGTTGCTTAAAATATTTGTGCCATCTGTAATACTAGCTCAACTAGGTAATCAAGTAGGATGGTTTGCTGCAGAGATGGGACGACAACCTTGGGTAGTATATGGGCATTTGAGGACTTCTGAAGCTTTCTCACAAGCCGTTACTGCAAATCAAATTGTGTTCTCACTGGTACTATTCTTTGTGGTTTACGCTTTATTACTTTTCTTATTTCTTTACTTGTTAACTAAAAAGATCAAACACGGCCCTTATAAAGAAGACGACGATGATATGGAAGAAAGAACCTTTACTAAGGAAATTACAGAACAGGTAGCAAACACTTTAAACTCATAACTATGGAAACTTTATTAGGTATAGATTACCCTACACTTTGGTTCCTCGTGGTAGGAGGTGTTTTTTCTGGATATGCCATACTAGATGGTTTTGATTTTGGAGCAGGTGCGTGGCATTTGTTTTTTAGAAAAGAACTTAGCAGGCGTATCGCTCTTAATGCGGTAGGACCTGTGTGGGATGGGAACGAAGTATGGCTGGTCATAGGTGGTGGGGCGCTCTTTGCAGGATTTCCCGTGATGTATGCTACTTTCTTTTCTGGTTTGTATATCCCTTTTATGCTCTTTTTAATGTTTATCATTTTTAGAGCAATTGCTATAGAATTTAGAAGTAAAGAAGAATGGTTATGGTGGCGCAAAATGTGGGATATATGCTACAGTGTGAGTAGCATCATGCTAGCGTTTTTACTAGGTGTCGTAATGGGCAACGTACTGCAAGGAATACCTATAGGTCCAGACCTAGAGTATGATGGAAGCCCATTTCTTGGCTTTTTAAATCCGTATGCAATCATTACAGGATTTACTACACTATTCTTGTTTATGACCCACGGAGCTATCTATTTACTACTCAAAACAGAAGGAAAGCTTTTTGATAAACTAGAAGGACTTCTTAAAAAGGCCATTATTCTTTTTATAGTGTTCTTTCTAATCACATCTTTATACACGCTTATTTACATACCTCATCTTTCTGATGATTTTAAAGCAAGTCCAGCTTTATTTATCATACCAATACTTACGTTTTTAAGTATTGCAAACATCCCAAGACTGGCTCACAAAAAGCGTTTTAAGATAGCCTTTTTCTTCTCTGCACTTACCATTTCTTTAATGATGGTGCTTGTGGCTATAGAGTTATACCCTACGCTGCTATACTCAACAATTGATCCGGCAAATAGTATTACTATTTACAATGCCGCATCTTCAGATAAGTCCTTAGGCATAAGCTTGACCATGGTTGCTATAGGGACTCCGCTGGTTCTTGGTTATACTTTCTTTGTGTATAAAACCTTTGCAGGTAAAGTAAAACTAGATGACCACAGTTATTAACAGCGTGTTTAAAAAAGCATAATCCTCACATTAAAAGCACACTAGACCTTCTAGTGTGCTTTCTTTATTACGATCATCTATTTGAGTAACCTAGGTTACAAATAAGCTTGCTTTAAAAGTGGATATTTGCATAAAATAATAACATGAATTGGATTTTCTCCCCGTGGCCTTGGTATGTATCAGGACCCATCATTGCTTTCATCATGTTTTTACTTATTATGGTAGGTAAGAATTTTGGAATGTCTTCTAACTTAAGAACAATGTGCACCATCTGCGGCGCAGGAAACAAAGCAGATTTCTTCAAATTTGACTGGAAACATCAACGATGGAATCTCACTGTGGTTCTAGGTGCGATTATAGGCGGTTATATAGGATCTCAATGGCTATCTACAGACGTTGCAGTAGCTATTAATCCAGATACAATAACAGACCTCAACAACCTAGGCTTTAATAGTGCGGGAAAAGCCTATTTACCTACAGAGATGTTTGATACAAGCGCATTACTTAGCTTTAAAAACTTAGCCTTATTAATTATAGGTGGATTTCTAGTGGGCTTCGGTGCTAGATATGCGGGTGGATGTACTTCTGGTCACGCCATTTCTGGTTTGAGTAATTTACAACTACCATCACTTATCGCCGTTATAGGATTTTTTATAGGCGGCCTGTTTATGATTCACGTACTATTCCCCTTTATATTTTAAAACATGAGAACACTTATATATTTATTAATCGGTATTCTCTTTGGAATAACCATGTTTAAATCTGAAGCTGCTTCGTGGTTTCGTATTTATGAAATGTTCAAGTTTGAGTCATTTCACATGTATGGAATTATAGGATCTGCGCTAGTGATAGGCATTATAGTAGTACAACTTATTAAACGTCTCAACATTAAATCATTTTATGGTGAGACGATTCATTTTCACCCTAAGGCAAAAAGCTTTAGTCGTTACATGATAGGTGGCATTTTATTTGGTTTAGGCTGGGCACTAGCAGGAGCTTGTCCAGGACCTATGTTCACCTTAATAGGAGCAGGTTACGTTCCTATTCTTGTAGTTATCGGAGCCTCGCTGTTGGGTACATTCGTATATGGACTATTAAAGGATAAACTACCTCATTAGAGGCTGTTTATCCTTTATGTATTTTGAGTGTTGTTGTTACGCTTTCGCGAAAGCGTAATTACTTAAAAAGATCTCTTATTTTGTAATGTGTACAATAGCATCTCCTTGATTTACTATCGGGGCATGATTGATACAGATAATATATCCTGAATTAGGTGCTTTTATATTTTTTTCAAAATCACCAAAAGGACCAGAAACGCTGGCAATTACATCCCCTTTTTCTACATAGGTTCCTGCTTTTACATGAGGTCTATACATTCCAGAATGACGAGCTCTTATCCAGAATGACTTCTCGATAATTATAGACTTTGCCTCTACCCTCCAGCTGTAGTCATCAGAAAGTTCTTCTGTAAAGTCACGCACACCTAGGTGTTGCATTACTTTTAATGCTCCAGTAACGCCAGCATCTGTAATATCGCTATCTATTGCAAGGGATTTTCCTCCTTCAAAAAGCAAGACTTTCTTACCTTTTTTTACACATGAATCTCTAAAAGATTTCTCCCTGTTTTTTGATTTAAGTATAAATGGCGCGCCAAAAGCTTTTGCAAGTTCTAGGGTCTCATCATCCTCATTAATTCTCACCTGCGGAGCATTAAAACGCTCTCTACCGCCTGTGTGAAAATCGATACAGTAATCCACATGCGGAATGATCTCTGTCATTAAATTATAAGCATATCTACTAGCAAGTGATCCTCTTATACTTCCTGGAAACACTCTATTGAGATCTCTTCCATCTGGAAACTCTCGCGTCTGATTAAGAAAACCAAAAACATTTACTACAGGAATACATATGATCGTCCCGTAAGTAGGCTTATTATATTTTTTTGAAACAATCTGCCTAACAATCTCTACTCCATTAACCTCATCACCGTGAATACCACCAGTAATAAGAATACATGGACCAGGCTTTGGTGCTCGCTCAATAATGATGGGCACCTCAATCTTTGTTCTAGTGTGAAGCTTTGCAATGTCAAGGTTTACTTGTAACCCTTTTCCTAAAGAAACAGCGTTCCCTAGTATTTCAATATCATTAGGCATTTCTCTCTACGTACTTTATAATGTAGTTTGCAATATTTTTTCCTGTTGCGGTCTCAATTCCTTCAAGACCTGGAGACGAATTTACTTCTAGTATTAACGGTCCACGAGAAGATTGTAAGAGATCTACTCCTGCAATTCCTAATCCCATTGCTTTTGCTGCTTTAAGCGCTGCATTTTCCTCTTCGTCTGTGAGTTCGATCACGTTTGCACTTCCGCCTCTGTGTAGGTTAGATCTAAACTCTCCTTCTTTACCTTGTCTTTTCATAGCACCCACTACTACTCCATCTACAATGAATACACGTATGTCTGCACCTCCAGCTTCTTTAATAAATTCTTGTGCAATTACTCTTGCTTGTAAACCATTAAAAGCTTCTAGTATAGACTCTGCAGAGTTCTTATTATCTGCTAGTACTACGCCTAGACCTTGCGTCCCCTCAAGTAATTTAATTACAAGTGGCGCTCCTCCTACTCCATCTACAACTTGACCAACATCCTTAGAGTAGTTTGTAAAAACTGTTTTAGGAAGTCCTAAACCAGCTCTTGATAATATCTGTAAACTTCTTAATTTATCACGTGATCTTACTAATGCTTGGGATTCTGTTGCAGAGAAAACCTTCATCATCTCAAACTGTCTCACCACTGCTGTACCAAAAAATGTTACAGAAGCCCCTATTCTCGGGATAACGCCATCAATATCTTTTATTTCCTCGCCCTTATAAACAATCGTAGGGTTTTTCTTTTCGATAACGAGGTTACACTTAGTGTGGTCAATAATGATCATCTCGTGACCTTTTTTCTCCCCTGCTTCGATAAGACGCCTTGTGGAATATAAATTTGGATTCTGTGATAGCACTACAATTCTCATAATGTGGATTTAGTTTCTTTTGTGGAGAAGATAATCTAATAAGTGGTTATTTAATATTATTTACAACAAATATTTATGTGCATTCTTGTAAAGCAAAAATCAACTTTACAATAGCTAAAGAGCGAGACATTTATCTTGTATCTAAAACAAAATACCACGCACAAAAAAAGCTCCACATTGCTGTGAAGCTTTTTTATAAGAGTCGTTACTTCTTAATCATAGCGGCGGGGATCTATGCCTAATCTTTATATCATCCCTCCAAACAGCATATGACAAGCCAAGAAAGCCACTACAGAAAGAATAATACCTACTAGAAAAATATTAAAAGATTTTCTTAATAGTTTAAATTTTCTATCCATCGTTTTACCTAAATGATACGTATCCTTTGCTATTGTTTTATAAAGCTCATCACCCTCATTCATCAATGAGGTAATATTCTCAACATACTCATTCTCCTCCATATCTTGAAAATTACCGTAAAACATTAAGTTACGGGCATTCCTATCTCCATGAATCAATTCTGGACGGGTTGCAAATATGGCATAAGCGATAGAAGACAAGTTTGTAATGAGAATGAGAACTACAGGATATATTAGGTGCGGGTCTGTGCTAAGCTGGCTCATGACAGTTCCTAATACTAAAGACAAAATAAGTGCATTGATAGAAATCAAAATATTTGATTTTGTATCAATCATTGTATTTAATGTATATTGATTTTTAGAAAGCAGTCTAAACAAAGTTTCTACCCCACGTTCTGAGCGTGGCTCTAGCTTTGCAAGCTTCTTTTTTAACTGCTTTAAGGCTTCCTTATCTATATTAAGCTCTGCCATTAAATATTTATCTTCTTCTTTTTTCTCTTTTTTATCGCTCATAATTACCTTTAAAAAATTACTCATCGCCTGAGACGCACTCTTAATTACTAATCAAAACAGCTGCGTACCTGTCAATTACAGTTACTTGATGTCAAATATAACAATGACTCTTAATATGAATACTAAGAGTTTATATTGCTAGTCATTTTTATATATCGCTTTTGCAAAAACACCTATTGAAAGTCCTTGAACGATTATAGAAAATAGCACTACTATATATGTAATATGCAGTATTAAGTCTTTTGATAACTCATCACTTAAACTTAGTGCTAGTGCAATAGATATACCGCCTCTCAATCCACCCCAAGTCAAAATTGCAATAGTTTTAATAGGCTTCTTCTCATCATGTTTAAGTAATGAGTACGGTAAAAACACAGAGCAAAACCGGGCAAAAAGAACAATTAAAATAGCCATTATTCCTAATATGAAGTAACTACTATTAAATTCTAATAAGTGAATAGCGAGCCCCATAAGGACAAATAAAATACCATTAAAGACCTCATCTAGTATTTCCCAGAAAGAATTGATTGCTTTTTGTATCGGGTTTTTATCTTCATTTATATGTATTTTATTTCCTATAAGTAACCCTGCTACTACCATAGCTAATGGCGCCGAGACATTCAATAAAAATGCGCCAGATGTTCCTCCCATGACTACAGCTAGGGTGATTATTACGGCTAGTTGTGGGTTTTCTTTTAATGAGTTGATACACTTCAATCCTAAAAATCCGATGAGAAGTCCATAAAGAATGCCTCCTACAGCTTCTTCTAGAAATAAGAGTCCAATCTCTGTGCCTATCTGGGCAGCACTATGATGCTCTGTAGCTGTGGCAATCAATAATATTCCAGAAAAAACGACAACGCCTATCCCATCGTTAAATAAAGATTCGCCTTCTATTTTTATACCTAAAGACTCTGCAATATTTGCCTTTTTGAGAATCGCCATTACAGCAATAGGATCAGTAGGTGATATCAACGCTCCAAATAAAAGTGCGTATAAAAAGGGTAGCTCTACATCAATTAATTGCGCACCAAAAAAGACAAGGCCTCCTACTAAGAAAGTGGATATGAGGACACCTAAGGTGGCAAATAATAAAATTGATTTCCTCTGTTCTTTAAGTGCTGCAAGATTAACATGTAATGCTCCTGCAAATAATAAAAAACTTAAAATCCCGTCGAGTAGAAGCGTTTTAAAATCTGCCTTAACGATAATATCACAAAAGAATTTGTAAAATTCTGGGAATATAGTTTCACTTAATGTTAATGGAATTATTAAAAGCAAGCTTAAAATCATTAACCCAATCGTTGTCGGTAATTTTAACCACTTGTAATTTATATAACTAAAAAGAGCCGCAATTGTAAATACAATACTAAAAGATTCAAACATATTACTTTGATTTTGTATTAATATACTTCCCTACAAACACTCCGATTACAATAGCTAGATAAAATTGGCCTATTATATTCATCACTAATGTTATAGACTGAGCAGGTGCTGTAAGTGGTGTGATATCACCATAACCAACTGTAGTAATGCTTATAAAACTAAAATAGTAAAAGCTATAACCAGAGTATCCCTCAATTAACCTAAATGAATCGCTATTTATTAAATCAATAGATTCAAAAAGAACCCCTCCTATTATACCTAGATAAAGGAATCCCAATAAAGGCCCTAAAATAAACTGTAGGTTTATCTCTTTTATGAGCAATAATTGTCTCACTAAAATGACACAAAAACAAGCAAATAATAAAAAGGAGGACACTAATCTATAAATTAATATCACTATCGAACCGTCATTAGACAGTTCTAACCATATAGCGAGCAATGTAAAAAAGCCAATGATATAGGTGATAGATTTGGCGAGCTTGTTAGTTGCCAGTAAGGAGCTCCCTATGATTAATAAGGTATAATTTATGACAGTAACATAAGCCGGGCTTATACCCGTAATTAGAATATGAAAAGGTGTTAAAAGAAAGTTGAACACACTTAATATAGCAATCAGGTATTTATAATTTGCTATTATGGAATTAAGCCTACTCATTTTATTTATAATTTATAAATTAACCCTTCTACTAGCAATCAACTTCAACTTAGACTCTTTTGCTATATTAATGATCTACTTCTAGTCCACTTTACAGATCAATAAGCTTTCTAAAACAATACCCTAAGTTATCAAACTCCTTACTTCATAAACCTGTTCTGATGTGTAGTGTCTATATTAAATTTACGTCTGTGATTACTTCTAATAGCGCAGGGCCATCATGATCATTAAGCTTCTTCATAGCTGGCAATAAATCCTCAAGTTTCTCAACGCGAATCCCGAGAGCACCACAGTTTTCTGCATATTTTGCAAAACTCGGATTTGTTAATGAGGTTTGCCATACATCAACCTCTGCCGCACGTTGCTCCTTTGATATTTTCCCTAGTTCTGAATTATTGAGTACAATGTGTTTAATATTCATATTATACTTTACTAAAGTATTTATTTCGGCTAGGTATTGACCTAAACCAGCATCACCAGACACAGACCATATAGGTCTCTTATCACCTTCTGCTGCCCAAGCACCCATGGCTGCTGGCAAAGCAAAACCTATAGAACCTAAATAACCAGACATTAATACAGACTGATTTGTAGGCTCAAAATACCTTCCAAATGAATACGTATTATTACCTACATCTACAGCTATTACTGCATTTTCTGGCGTAACTTTATTCATGGCATCAAATACAGAGATAGAACTAAGTCCATCGCCACAGTCTTGAAGGCGGCTTTCTTTTTCTTCACGCCATAGTCTCCAGCGCTCTTTTATTTCTCCACGTTGATCTACCGCCACAGTCATATTATTAGTCTGAGCCGTAATGATTTTCATTGTTTCTGAGATTTCTCCCCATAAAGCAACATCTACTTTATGATGTTTACTAAGAGCCATAGGGTCGTAATCAACTTGAATTATTGGCTTCTTTGGAGTGATACCCGTATGATTAGAAAAAGAAGCACCTAGCACAAATAACAAGTCACTTTCATTCATAAACCACGATGCTATAGGAGTACCACTTCTGCCTAAAACTCCACAACCTAAAGGGTGCTTATCTGCTATTAATCCTTTTGCTTTAAAAGTGGTGATGATTGGACAGTTTAACGCTTTCGCGAAAGCGGTAATAGCTTCCATTTCAAAACGTGCACCATGCCCCACTATAATTGCTGGTCTTTTTGCTTTTTTAAGTAGCTGTAGAGCCTTTTCAACCATCTCCTTCGGAGGGCTTATATTAAAAGGAGTAATTCTATCTTCTGGAGTTTGTGCCTTTGACCCTTCTGGTTTCTCTGTAAACGCTACCTCATCTGGAAAGGTTAAATGCACGACATCTCTCTTTACAAGAGACGTCTTTAAAGCAAGAGACATCAACTCACTATGATTAGAATTTAAATGCACTGCGTGATTAAATTGAGTCACACTTTCAAAAGCTTTTACAAGATCTACTTCTTGAAAAGCACCAGTCCCAACTACCTGAGTATTAATTTGCCCTGAAAGCGCTAGCAAGGGTACTCTATCCACCTTTGCATCCCACATTCCAGTATACATATTTGTCGCACCTGGACCTGCAATACCAAAACAAGCAGCAGGCTTACCTGTTAATTTTGCATATCCTGAGGCTGCAAAGGCTGCTGCACCTTCATGTCTGATTCCAAAATATTGCAACTTCCCTTTTTCCTCCTGCCTTCTCATTGCATCTGCCACAGCAAGATTACTATGCCCTACCATTCCAAAAACGGTATCTACACCCCAATTTACCATGGTCTCAATCATCACGTCAGATATGGTCTCTTTGTGTGGCTCCTCTTCTGGGATTGCAACATAAATAGCCTCACCCTCCTCCTTCACTTCAAAATTCTTTATTCCATCGTCAAAGCCTCCAGGAGAATTTCCCGTACAAGGATCATAGTCCCAGCCATGCCATGGACAACGCAGCATACCATTCTCAATAGACCCCTCACCTAGAGGTCCACCTTGATGTGGACAAGCATTATCTAATGCTGAAAATTTTCCTTTGTAATGCGTTAAACAGATACCTTGATGACCAGCAGTTACAGTCTGGACTCGTCCCTCAGGGAGCATTTTTCTATTGTCTAATACCTTGTACCACTTTTTCCCCTTTGAGTCCATAACTTGTGTATTTAATTCAACTTATTTTTAAATTGTTGTTGGCGTATTTTTACTGCTCTATAGGAATAAGTTATTAAAGACAGAATCCCTATTAATGCTAAAACAATAGCAAGAACACTAGTATATAATGAAGTTTTTTCTAAATCAAATAGCCCATTTATCACACTTGAGATCAATAGAAACCCTACTGCTGTATAAAGAAAAACCATAGCTGTATTTAACAATTTTAACTGCACAAGCTTTTTTGTAATCATCTTCTCTTGCTTGGACTGCTCAATCATTTGGTTAATCTCATTACTCAAAGCTACCATTAAGGTAGATGTAGAAAGAATAAGTAATCCCAAACCTGGAACTATCGTTATAGGTAGATACCAATTTTCCATAGAGTTAAATAACGTTTGGATTACTTAAATATACAAAGCGTTGTAGACGGCCATACATTTTATACGGCTTGTAATTGACTAATCACTTCTTTAAAAAACTTTACACCATCTGCCTCCACAATTCCCCTAGCATCGAGTATGGCTCCTTTAAAACCGTTAGATTTCCAATCACCTATGGTTAATGATTCTAATCCAGATGGATCTATAGCTTGACCTCCTTTGTAACCTGTGATGTATAAATAGTGATTTTCGCAAAGGCTATCTGGAATAGCTAGTCCTAAGCCCACTGTTATATGTAAATCTGGAATTAGGCTATAAATGCCAGTGTCAAAATGGTGTGGCCAGATTCTTATAGATGTATTAAGATTATAGTGAATATCTATTCTTTCTAGAATAAATTGAGCTAGAATACGTAGATGCATCATCTCACTCAAATCCTCAACATCAGACAACTTAAAAGTAAAATCATCATCAATAGAGTAAGGCAATTCATAATGGAATTTATACGAATATTCTTTGTTGATAAATTCACGAGAGTTACTAGAAATCCATTCTACAAGTCCTTTATGAGTAGCTCCATCTAAGTCTATTACTTTTGAAACTGCATCAGATCTCCATTCTAAACTAAAGTTTTTATAATTCAAAATGAGCTTATCATTAGCATCAGACAGCGAGTGCGTCTCAAGGATAGCTTCCTCTGGGTTAAATCCTAGGTTTGTATGACTATCGTCTTCTTTTTTAGGCAAAAAACTTATTCCTGCTGCGGCTAGATATTGAGAAGCGATGTGTAATTGTTTTTCTATAGTGTCCATAATGTATCTTATTAAATTCCAGCATAATTAATTCCAGTCAAGAAATGTATATCTCTATCATATGTAGAAAGGTCATCTTGATTAAACTTTTCAATATTGTCATACCCACAAGCTCTCGCTACGACCTTAATTAAATTGTTTGTAGCTTCAAAGTAGTTCTGTAACTGCTTTGCCGATGAGTCAATAATTAAACGACTACGCAAAGATTCCTTTTGTGTAGCGATCCCTACTGGACAATTATTGCTTCCGCAGGCACGCATTCCTAAACACCCAATAGCTTGTAATGCAGAGTTTGAAACTGCTATTGCATCTGCTCCTAGCATTAATGCTTTGGCAAAATCTTCTGCTACGCGTAAACCTCCTGTAATTATAAGGGTTACATCTTTTGCTCCTACTTTATCTAGATAAGTACGTGCTCTAGCAAGTGCTGGTATGGTAGGGACATTAATATGATCTCTTAATACTTTAGGTGCAGAGCCTGTACCTCCTCCTCTACCGTCTAGAATGATATAGTCTACCCCTACATCTAGAGCAAACTGGATATCCTTTTCTATATGACTAGCTGCAATTTTAAATCCTATAGGGATACCTCCTGTGCGTTCTCTTACCGCTTTCGCGAAAGCTTTAAAATCTTCAACACCGTGAAAATCTGGAAATGTCGCTGGTGATATTGCTGTCTCTCCTTCTTTTAACCCTCTCACCTCAGCAATTTCTTTACTTACTTTGCTACCTGGCAGGTGTCCTCCCGTACCAGTTTTGGCACCTTGCCCAGCTTTAAAGTGAAAAGCTTGAACGTTATCTAGTTTATCCCAAGAGAATCCAAATTTCGCGGAAGCGAGCTCATAAAAATATTTTGAATTATTAGCTTGCTCTTCTGGTAACATCCCTCCTTCTCCAGAACAAATACCTGTTCCTGCTAGTTGAGCACCTTTAGATAAAGCTACTTTTGCTTCACGAGATAGTGCACCAAAGCTCATATCACTTACAAATAATGGTATATCAAGGATTAACGGCTTCTTTGCCTTTGCTCCTATAACGACTTTAGTAGCAACCGCATCTTCATCTAATAAGGGTCTTGAGGCTAGTTGCGCAGGTAAAAACTGAATATGATCCCATTTAGGAAGTGTGTTTCTATCTACACCCATCGATGCAGAAAACCCGTGATGACCTACATTCTTTAGTCCATTTTTTGCAAGTTCTTTTATATAACCCGTATAAGGTTCTGTGTCTTCTGGATGGGTATCTGCATAGGCTCCTAGATATTCATCTCTATTAAAAGGTTGTGGATTCTTTTTGAGATATGCATCTATCTCAAAAGCATCTACCAGAAGCTTCCCATCTTCTATTTTAGTAGAAAATTTATGTAGCACCTCACTATTATTATATTCTGAAACACCCGAGTCTACGCGATAATCCCATCCGTGAACTCCACAAATTAAATTATCGCCATCTACGTGACCGTCAGACATTAAAGCTCCTCTATGATGACACCTTCCATACAGAACAGAAATTTCTTCATCAAACTTCACAATCACTAAATCTAATCCATTAACGAGTGCGTGCTCTGGTTCTTTATTCTTTAAGCTATCTACTTGAATTATTGCTACAGGTTGTTTCATATTTGATATAATTTTTGAAGTTTAATATTAAAAGACAAAGCCTAAGGAAAACACAATCCTTCCACCATCTGTACTTGAGTAATACCCTAGATTAGTAGTAAATGTTTCTAAGCCACTTACCCAAAAGGAGCCACCAACGCTATTATGCCATTTATCTGAATTATCGTTTTCTACCCATACTCTCCCGTAGTCAAAACCTCCAGTTACACCATACTTAAGTGGTATAAAACTGGTTTTAAATTTACCTAACAGCAATCTCAAGTCTGTATTTTGATATACTGAGTACTTACCAATAAAACGTTCTTTTCTAAACCCTCGCAGACTGTGATTACCGCCTAAAGAAGCCCCGTGGTAAAACTCAAAATTATCACCAAGAATAGCTTCTCCACCTATCTTTGTTGCTAGTACAAGACTGGCACTTTTGTTTAATCTATGATCTATTGCTATGTGAGGACGTACATATCCAAAATTATTGTCGATGTCTTCTCCATCAATATTAGCTTTATAACCTGCCGTGATACTCGCATCTAATCCTAATGTAGGGTAAGCGATATCATCCTTGTTTTTAAAACTGTAATTAACTTCTGCACCTGCATAGGTTTGTTTTTCAAAAACTGAAGCCGTCGCAGGTAGAAAGTTTATGAATCTATCTTCTACATTTTCTACTTCAAAAGATTCTATTAAAGGTTTGAAGTAAAACGAACCTCCATCTCTACCATTCCAAATCAAGGAAATAGCTACATTCCATTCTTTTATACTTACCCTATTAAAATCAATCTCCACTTCATCTTTATCATAAAGCGTTTCATTCCCAAAACCAAAAAAGTTTTGTGCAAAATTTGGACTCGTATATTTCCCCTCTACTCCAAAATTCCAGTTATGAAATATATTTGCAAACTCTCCTTTATAAGAAACATCATAACCGGAATTACCAGTATAATATGAAGCACTCACCGAATGCTTTGTAGTAAATGGATTGCGCTGAATCCCATATGTTGTAAAGTTATTCACAAAACCTATACGTAATCCATCGTCAGGGTTTGCGCCTATGATGGGCAAAAATTGATTAATACTATATTTACGTTTTTTATAATCGTAGTTATTTATCTCATAATCATCTACTAGCCATTTTTTTGACTTGTTATTAACGATGGTATTATTCTTCCCTTTATAATCATAGAGTTTCACTTTTTTTGTATTCTCAAAATTATAAATGTCATTTTTCTTTCCTCCTAAAACCTTTATAGTGATGTGATTGTTTCCTTCTCCTGTTACGTTGAAGGTATCATTACCATCTAAACCATAAATCCAAATTTCTTTAGTTTCATCTTTATTAAATATTCTTTCAAAGATTTCTAGGTCTTTTCTTTGAGCGGTAATTTTAGTTTGCCCGTTTGGAAGCCTTGTGATATCAAAGACATCATCTTTCTGTGTTCCAGTAATAACTTCGTGTTTGTTTACATAATCATAGTATCTGCGAGCGATATCTATAATATTACCTCTTCTTCCTCTAAGACTTTTCTTAATTTCTTCAATTGTTTGACCTTCAACTTCTGCTGGTAGATTTTGGAATGCATTTTCTATTACCTCATCTGTTAATCCAGTTTGTAAGGTTATTGCTTCTCTTTCCCAATCTTCCCAATTAGATTGATTAATAAAAGTCATATCTAATGGGTATGGCTCAAAACTAAACCACTTAGGGCTTGGTAATTCCTCATCAAACGACTGCATCATACGTAAGCTCGGAACTGCACAACGCAAAAATCCCAATATACTTCCATCAAAAACTGAAAACGCTTGGTCTCTGTCTCTTGGAATAGGTTTACATATTTCCGAACCGTCTTCATTTTCAAAAAGTGCCCAACGCCATTGATCTTCGTGCCTGTCCCAGTCGCCTATGAGCATATCAAAAAGTCTTGCTCTAATGTATGATGGTTCATCTACTATAGACTTTCCCGTTTTATTTATTTCTAAGAGTACGTCGCTTGTGCTTAAAATATCTTTTGGCTTTCCAAAACTTTCTAAGTCTTTATGTCCAGATTCTACGCGTTCTTCAATAAGATACAATTCATCACCATACTCGTCATTATACTCACCTAAATCTCGTTGTTTAGGTATATAGTACAACTCTGGGTTAGTATGGAAAATATTTACAGCATCTGCGAGAGTTCCTATAGTTGTAGGAGTGTAAGGATGAGCAGTTGTATAAAAATCTAAGAGAAATTTGTCTGCAAAACTTCCTTCTAGTTCTTCTTCTACATATTTGTCTTGAAACGCAGTAGATTGTAAAAACTTAATCGCGCTTTTCTTTAGAGCTCGCATTACATATTCTTTTCCGTCTTTAGTCTCTAGTCGCAGCGATTTAGACTGGTGGCCACCTCCTCGCCTTACAGGAGTGAGCCCTCCTTTTAAGGTATCTATAAAAGCTACTTTAGCATTTACTGATTTACTATAGTATTCTCTATAATGGTCTCCCCAAAGCCCTTTGTACAGTTTGCTTTTTTCGGTTTCTTCTAACGTATATACAGATGAGCTAAACGTATTATTAAAGCTACTTCTTTCTTTATAATTAACGATTTCTTCCTTCTCTGCCTCCATGATTGTAGCTGAGAATGGCGTTGAGATACCTTGAAAAGAAACTTTTACAGTACCGTTTTTAAAAACATCAATTCGTGCATAGCCATTTTCGCTTGAAGCGAAATCTTTATCACCTTTTACAGATGCCTTTCTTGTTTTACCTGCGGCTCCACTTATTATTTGAGGAACTCCATATTTATTAATGTATTGTAAATTTTTATCGTGTCCAGAAACAAAGAAAATATCCTTTGTCTGCCTTGCAAGAGTGACTAGACGATTCCTAAATTTTCTGTTTTGCTTGTTTTGAAAATCGTGTAGAGAAGTCCCACCTGTTCTAGCTATTAATCCTTCATTAGTATTTGAAAAAACAGGATGATGCATTGCTACCATTATTGTTTTTCCTTGCGACTTTTTAAGCATACTCTCAAAAGCTAGAAAAAACTCTGTCCTGTTTTTAATATCACAATCTTCGTTTAGATAGATATGCTCATTCCAGTCTTCTAGATACCATTGTGAGTCTACAGTTATTAGAACGACGTTGTCAGTAATATTTACCTTTTTAATGGGGCAACCTTTATCTGGATAGAATTTTGACTTACTATTTTCTTGAATAAACGCTTCTATCTTTCTCACATCTCTGTGCCCATTAGCGGCCCATTCGTTCTGACCTGGAGTAAAAATCACTTTACCATTAAATAATTCTAATATTTCTAGTTGCGATGCTATTTCTGCACTAGCTCCTTTTGTAAAACCATTGTCAGATACTGCATTACCAAGTATGAGTAATTGTGAATCACTCAATGTTTTGGCTTCATTATTTATTTTAGTTAAAACAGCTTGATCGTCTGTATTTCCTGTATTTGCAGTTACAAATATGGAAGTCTCTAATTGTTGTGCAGTAGCAAAATAGCTTACTAATAGTAACGCACATAATAGAGGTGATTTTTTTAGATGGAAAGTTTTCATATTAGTGGTCATTCTTAGATTTTAAATAAAAAATTCTTAAACCAATTATGCTACTAAATAGCACTAAGGAATAGTAACACATAGGTGTCCCTGATTCTGTTTTTGGGCACTCAGCTTCTCCTAGGTATTGCATTATAGATGCGATGAAGGCTATGCCAAAAGCTAATCCTGCAAATAGAAAATACAATACATTCCATTTTTTAAGAAGATGTGCTACAAGTGGTACTAAAAAACATACTAGTACTACAATGCACATCGGTATGTACAGTATTTTTGGACAACTATCACCAGTGGCGAGTTCATCAATCACGAGAGTTCCCGCTCCATACAGCCCTATAATTAAGAGTACAACAATTAAATAGTATGTGATTTTTGTACTCATTATTTCTTGTTTACAATTTTACAAGTAGGACACTCAGTACCTTTTACAGTACTCTTAAGTTTGATTCCATTCATATGAGTTACAATGAAATCCTGTACAAACGCATAACTAGCAGTGTGGTTGTTTACATTTATTTGGACGTCATTATACTTTTCTCTTATAAGATTATCATACTCCTGATCACCCCAACAATTTGGACAGTACCCTATCGATAGATCAGATACAGCTTTAACCTTATCTCCAAATAATTCTTTTATAAAATTCATCTTGATATTGTATTATTCTTGAGTATCTAAAACTTCTTCGGTATCCTGACTATCTCTAATTAAAGACTTTAAGTCAACAATGCTATTAATTTTTGGATTTGCAACATTAACCTCCTTATCATTTGATAAGCGTACATTAATATTTAAAACGGTAGTTTCTGCACCTAGTCCAAATTGAATTAATGATGTTTGATCACTAGCTAAGCCTTCTCCAGTAACTAACCAATCTGTTAATTTCTTTGTAGGCGTCGTTACAGTTATTTTAGCACCTTGCGCATTAATTGTCTCGCCTAGATCTACCTGTAGGTAATTATTTGTGCCACCCTCATTTAAATAAGCAAGCGCAGGAGAATCGATATTTACCCAAATCATATCCAAATAGCCATCTTGATTAAAATCACTTACTAATGATGTAATCGCATAGTGAGGATTTACAAGTTTACTTTCTTTCTCAGTAGGAGCAAATGTTCCATCTTCTTTTTGAATAAGGACTCTACTAGGTAGTTTAAAAAGTTTATTAGGAGCTAGGTCTACATAGTTCTCTGCAACCATAAGATCCTGAAGACCATCGTTATTAAGATCTGCAAAGGTACAACCCCATGAAAATTCATAGTCTGCTATTTTAGCCTCCTCTGCTGTATCTGTAAATTTAAAATCTCCATCATTTCTAAATAAAATCCACTTCTCATTAAACAATGAAGCGTCTTTTATGTCTCCCTTTGCAAGTACTCTAGGTAAAGTACTACCAGTATTTGAAAACATGAAATCAACTAATCCATCATTATTATAATCACCTACCGCTAATCCCATAGGATAAGCAAACTTCTTAGTGAGCGGATTAGGCTTCATCGTAAAAGTTAAATCTCCATTGTTCCTATAAGTTCTAGCCTCTCCTGTATCATGGACCACAACTAAGTCTAACCACGTATCATCATCAATATCTACTAATACTCCTTGAAAAGTATTATGAATGTAATCTAGACCGGCAGCTTTGGTAATACTTACAAACGTATCATCGCCATTATTAAGTAAGAGCTCGCTAGTAGCACCGTAGGTATAATCCTCAAATATGGTTTGCCCCTCCATCAATTCCTTTTTAAGGTATGTGGCAAGAAAAATATCTAAATCACCATCTTTATCAATATCACCGACAGTAATTCCAGCTGGGTTAGATTTGGCATTCATAGGAGTGTCAATAATTTTTTCAGTGAATTTGCCATTCGTATTATAGTAAATACGGAGGCCATCCTCCCTACCTAAAATAATATCTGCAAACCCATTATTATCAAAATCTGCAGAGACAACACCAACAGTAGTGGTGGTCTTACCCTTTGTAGGTAAATTGATCTCTTCAGAAATATTTACAAATTCGTTATTTCTGAAGGCAAAAATCGCATCCTCTTGATTCATCCCACCTCCAAAGAAGACCTCATCTACATTATCATTGTCAATATCAATTAATGCTGATGGAGCAATAGGCAATGATTTATCACCATTATATTGATGATTAAAGTCTATAGAGATTGGAGTGAATGTTGGTATTTTTTCTTCTGAGATTGTAATATCATACTTATCTGAAACTGAATCTCTCCAAAAAAAACCTAAAACCAAAATGATTAAAAGAAGAATAATGACGCCAAGTGTTTTAAGTATTTTTTTAAGCATTTTGATGGTTGTTAGTAAGGTTTTTTAATTGAATAAGAGAAAGCGTGAAGAGCATGAAATGAGTTACATTCATTAAAATAGGTAACATGTGTGCTCCTAAAGATGGAATAATTTTACCTATAATTACTAATAATATGAGAATCGCTATAGGGCTAAAGAAAGCCATCCATTTTTTATAGTAGGTTCCACCTTTAAGGATCGCCACAATGAAGGCAATAGATAATACTGCTATAACTATACGGAGTATTTTGACCAGCACTTCCATGTGGCCTGTATAATGATCTAAGAGGGTTGTGTAGGTAGTAGCGTCTATACTATTTTTTAGATGCACTACATTACCTATTGATGCTCGAGAACCTATCCAAACACCTCCTACTGCAAATGCAATAAAACCTATCACTAGAACCACTCGAGCTAACATCTCACTACCAGATTTAAGCATTCTATATATGTGTATATAACCCGCAAAATAAAATGGTAATCCTATAATTGCTATATAATGTCCCATCGATAGATTACCTAAAGACACGTATTTGAAAAATTCATAGTCTTTTGAATGTTCTAAAATATCAGGAGAGTAATGCAAAAGATACTCACCCAGCCCAACAAGGAGCGAAGCGAAAAGGCCTAAATAGCCTAAAAATTTGGTTAGTTTCATCTAATTTTCAATCAGTTAGTTTGGTTTATGTCGACATATGTTAAAATTCCTTTCATAAATTGAAAAAATTTGTTAATTATTATATAGAGTAGCTAATAGCTTTCATTCACAAATCATAGAACTTGAGAATATTTTGTCCTTTAAATGGTAATCAACCATTACCTGTTCAAGTAAGAACTTATACGTTTGCAGAACCACTGTGCACTACGTTAAAAATTGAAATCTCTATAGTAAGCTAGAATCACTCAACACAATTGTTCAAATAGTCTCTTTAAACCTCATCAAGGTTCTGAGATGCTTTTGAAATGAATTCCATATTATAATTTATAAAGCCTTCTTTTCTCATGGAACTCAATACATTGCTAACAGTTTGCCTAGAAGTATTTGTGAGGTTTGCAATATCCTTGTGTCTTAAAAGGTTCTTGTCGTGTAAACGACCAGATACTTCAGCCTCTCCAAATTCTTCTAGATAATCTGATATAAACTCCTTAATTCTTGTTGTACTGTCTTTGTATAACAAATCATGTAGTCGTCGTTCAAGTTTTTGAATACGTAAGCCATAGATTTTGAGAAGTCCATTTTTAAGGGATTTGTGCTTATCCATAAGCGATTCCATCTCATTGGATTCTATATAACATATAACACAGCTTTCTAACGCATAAGCAATTTCTTCACTTGCAGCTGCCTTATCATATAAAGCAAGCTCCCCAAAGACATTTCCCCTTTTAACTATGTACTTAGCAGTGTTGCTCGTTTTATCTACAATTTTGACACTTCCCTTTTTTAAGAAAAAAACACTATTCTTATGCTCATCTCTAAGTTCGATGCGCTTACCTTTTTCTATAGTATCCATTTCAAGAATCTCGCACATTTTCATCATGTTGATCATTCCGAGCTTCTTAAAGAGATTAAAACCCTCTAAAAACCAGTATTTTGTGATTGTCTTCAAATATTAATCATTTAGGTTACACAACAATAGTAGTAAAATAGTTTAGGGTTTGGACGACTTATTTTGAGGATACTTACTTCAGGCGACACTTTAGAGTAATCAACTAGAATGTGAAAACTTTTATTTAAGAAAACTGTCTAAATGCTAAAGAATAGCAAAAAAGCATGCTGCAGCAGCATTATGAAGTAGAGGGAATATACTGTAGGTACAGTAGGAAACTAGAGGAAATAAAAAAAGCTCCACATTGCTGTGAAGCTTTTTACTTAGTAGCGGGAACTGGACTCGAACCAGTGACCTTCGGGTTATGAGCCCGACGAGCTGCCTACTGCTCTATCCCGCGATATATGCTCCAGTAACACGTTTCTTGATTAGGCCATCAGTACTGCGTTAATTGGAGTGCAAATATACAACAAACTTTTCCTTATTACCAAATCACAAAGGGCATATTTAACAAGAAATCACAAACTTTTTTCTCAGCCATTACTGCATATTATATTTAACCTATGAATAAAAAAACAAGAACGATTCTCATCTCGCTGGCAATCTTAATACTAGCACTTTTTACAGCTCAACTTTTAATAAATCGTGCAGTAAAAAATAAAGCAGAATTTTTTCTAAAAAATCGACTTCCTGATCATTTTACCGTCACTTATAAAGACATAAATCTTAAAAGTCTATCTGGAACTATCACTATTATAGATCCAGAAGTGCATATTCAGAACAAAACGGATACTATAACGCACACAATTGTTAAGGCAAACTCATTTACAATTGAAGATGTGAGCTACTGGAGCTATCTAGTTCGTAAAGAAATTAGAATAGAAGATATAAAACTCAACGATGCAGCAATTACTTACAGCAAGCATAAATTCAAGAAATCAACAGACACGGTAAGAAAACCTCTTGCCAAAGTTTTTAAACCCATTCTGGTTGAAGAATTAAGTATAGATAATGCTTCCTTGAAGATTTATGATGGAACGAAAGATTCAATATCCGTTAGCGTAGCAGATATAACTTTAGAAATAGACGACATTTATATAGATAGTAAGACGTTAACCAGAAAGCTACCTCTAGATTACTCCGACTACAATGCTAAAGGTTCTGATATATCTCTAAAAGTAGGCAACTACGAACGACTCACTCTTGACGATTTTACCATAACTGATAGAAAAGGACGTTTCAACAATATCACACTGAATACAAAATACAGTAAGGCTGACCTCTCGAATGTAATCCCAGCGGAAAGAGATCATTTTAATCTAGAAATAGCAGTCATTGAAATAGACAATCCCACTTTTGGATTTGAAAATAGTGAGTTATTTGCAGGAGCTAACTCAATTACCATTAGCAAGCCTACTTTAGATGTTTATAGAGACAAGCTAGTTACTGATGATAATAGTTACAAGCCTCTTTATAGTAAAATGCTCAGGGATGCTCCTATTAACCTCCTAGTAGATGATGTTACTATTAAAGATGGCAGTATTGTTTATCAAGAAAAATTAAAGGATGAAGATCAAGGAGGGCGCATTGAATTTTCTGCTCTTAATGCATCTATAAACAAACTAGGAAACACATATCCCGCTGGCGATAAAACAGCCTTAAAACTCACCGCTACTTTTATGGATAACACTCCTATTGAAGTGGATTGGTCTTTTGATGTAAACGATTATAGTGATCAGTTTCTATTTCAAGGTAGCATAGGCAAATTAGAAGGAGAGCAAATGAATCAATTTACGGCTCCTAATCTCAATGCAAAACTTACTGGAGAAACGCACCATACCTACTTTACCATAGGCGGTAATGCTAGCAAGTCTAGCATTGATATGCGTATGAAATATGATGATTTTGAGATTGAAATAATGCGTAAAAAAGGGAAAGGCATTAACAAGTTATTATCTAAGGTTATAAACCTATTTATCAAAGAAGATAGTAATGATAAACCTACAGATTTTAGAGAAGGCTCTGGTGAGACAGAAAGAGATACAACTAAGTCATTCTTCAATTATCTTTGGCTTAACCTCAAGTCTGGTTTGATAAAAACGCTCGCAGGAAAAGGGTAATTCTTACTTTTTCATAACCCAGCACAAAGCATCTACACGTTTTTTTGATGGGTAAGCCTTCACATCTGAGGTCATTAATAAATCCTTGAGACGCACTACTCGGCGTATCCACGATCTCTTAGATACGATCACTAATCGATTAATACGCTTTGCATAAGAGATATCAAAAAAAGTATGGTCAATAAATGCTCTTATCTCAATCTCATCCACATCGTCATCTTCAAGATAGATATTGATTTTATCGTGACTCTCAAGCTTTTTCTCTATCGCCGCCTTCACTTGATTAACACCATCTTGCGCTATTTTGTTTTCATAAACAAAGCCTAGAGTGTCATCTGCGATATTAAGTTCTATAATCATGAAGAATTTATTAATAGAAAGATAAATCTTTTATGAATGGAAAAGTAAAACGTATTGTAAGAAAATAGTCTATTGTTCAATGTCTATAGCAGAGAATGAGGTTAAAGTTCCATCGTCAAAACCTACTTGTAGTTCAATAGGATTACAACACACCTCACAATCTTCTACATAAACACTACTTACAGATGGATCTAAGAGCATAGAAATCTCTTCCCAACAGTATGGGCATTGAAAAAAATGTTCGTACATGATGATCTAATTTATATAGGAGTACGCTTTCGCGAAAGCGCCACCTACGTATTAATAATCTACATTAAGTAATTGACCTGTGAGCTGTAATAATTGTATCTCTGCTAGCTTTGCGGTATACTTTGCTGCGTTCTTGGTAGTTTGCGCATTAAGGAGATTTAACTGCGCCTGACGAAATTCTATACTTGTGATTTGACCTAATTTAAACCGCTCCTCAGACCTATCAAAGTTTGCTTTACTCGTAATTACATTCTGTTCTTGTAAGTTATAAATTGCAAGTGCATTATAATAGTTGCCTTTTGCATTTGAAATATCACGTTCTACTTGTTGCTTAAGTTGCTCTTTAATATACTCTTGGCTGTCAAGTGCTATTTTAGCATTCTTAATGCCAACTATAGTACTACCTCCATCAAATAAATTCCATCGTAAGGTTGCTCCCGTTTGAAAACCAGTAGATGTACTTGAAGCAAGAAAGTTAGTCGCAGGAAAATTCCCTTCATTCCATCCATAGCTTCCTGTTATTCCTACTGTAGGAAGTAAAAGTGATTTAGCCTGCTTTATCTGGTAATCACTAATGATTATATTTTGTTCTGATTGTAAAAGCGAAATGTTATTTACAGTCCCTTCATTAATATACTCTTCTATGCTTATAGGGTTTATAAAAGCAACTGTAGTATCTGCCACCTTCAGGTCTTCAAGTTCTCTTGCGAGCACCACATTAAGATCACGCTGTGCGTTGCGCAGCTGCTGTCTTGCATTAAGAATATTTGTACTATCTGTTACAATATCTACTTGCGCGTTAAGGATTTCAAGCTTGTTTACTTGCCCGTAATCAAATTGATATTGTGCTCTAAGCTCACGCTCTTTTGATATTTCAAGTGCATTTTCTAGCACACCCAGATTCTCCTCGACACGCGCAACTTCATAATATACTGTAAATAGCTGCACCATCACATTTTCAATTGTCTCTCTAGCCTGTAGCTTAGATAAACCATATTGCTCCTTGAGAGTCTTGTAGTTATAATACCTCCCTAAGCCATCAAAAAGTGTATAATCTAGATTTACAGACGCGTTGTATCTTGTCGTCTCTGCTCCATTTACAGATCTTGATGTACCATCTTGAAAAGTAGCTTCTTGATTGTCTACATTATAATTTATACCCGCTGTAGTGCTTATCGTAGGTAAATATCCTGTATTTAAAATTCCTGTATTATTTTCGGCAACTGCCACTTGATTATTGGCAAGTAGAATCCCAAAATTATTCTCAAGCATAGTACGTACCGCCTCTTCCTTAGTAAGCAATGAGGTTGGAGTTTCTTGAGAGTACGCTTTCGCGAAAGCGAACAATAAAAGAAATACTGCTATATTTTGTACTGAAAGTTTCATTATTGATTCCTTAAAATGTTATGCAATAGCGCTTCCATAGTGAGTTTTTGAACTAAATTGTGCGGGGAGCTACGCATAATCTCAATCTCACCTGCACTTAAAATAAGCTCATCTTCACCTTCTTCTTCTAGCTTTAAATCTGCTGTATTAAATGTATGCTCGCCTTTTACATCACCCTTCTTAATTCTTACAGTGTCTCGATGTTGCACTAGTAAAAACTTATTGTAATCTAAAAAACGGTTAATCCCTCCTAGCATCTTAAACCCAATGAGTCCCAGACTTATCATGAATGCGTAGGTAAATAGTTTTGTGAGCGTAAATTCATTACTTCCAGTAAAAATAGCAAGTAACAACCAGCAATGAATGAGTCCCACAAGTGATAAAATCACTCCTACAACAACTGCTGCTATGTCCATTAACTTTGCTCCAGAAGCTCTACGTATGGTGATAGTATCCGTTTGCTCATCCATAACATAAATGAATCCTATGTCCTTTAAATAGTCTAGATTATTAATTGCAACTTCTTTTTGTGCGATTTGCGACTGCAACGCGTCTGTAGGTACCGCTATAGAACGTTTGTTTATCTCTCTAAGCAAGTTAAGCTTCGCCTCGTACGTAAGTTTATCGCTTTGCTCTAGCACTGCTAGTATCTCACGTTGTGTATGATTTTTATACAAATTCATATTAAGCTATGTTTGTATTATGTGGTAAAGCTGCTCGATCTTCTTGAGCTTCATTTTCTGCCTCTTCTTCCATCTCTTTTACTGCTCGCTCTTGATTTTCTCGAGGAGTTTTACGCCCCTTTATAAGTCTATCTGTGGTCGCTTTTGCCCAGTTACTAAAGGAAAGAAAAATAGGTAGCATTACAAGTGTAAGTATCGTGGCAAAACCAATTCCATAAGCGATAGAAATCGCCATAGGTATTAAGAACTGTGCTTGTCTACTTTCTTCAAAAATAAGTGGTGCAAGTCCTGCTATCGTTGTTATAGATGTCAAGAATATAGCTCTAAAACGTGAACGCCCAGCGTCAAAAATAGCATCGTCAAAGGTCATCCCCTCTCTAAGATTAGTATTGAACTTACCTATTAATACGAGGCCATCATTTACCATAATACCTACGAGTGCGATAATACCTAACATAGATAAAATATTAAGCGGAAAATCATGTACCCAATGCCCCCATGCTACTGCAGGAAGACTTAAAGGAATTAAAAGCAACAACATTAATGGCTGACTATAACTTCTAAAGGTAAAAGCAATCACAATGTATATAAGCGCGAGCACAGTAAGTCCCACCGGCTTTAAAGAACCTGTTAATTTACCAGCCTCTCTATTCTGACCTTCATAAGATGGGGTTACCGTAGGATACTTTGATAAGATTTCTGGCATTACATTAGTGCGCAAATCTGTCATAACATCTGTAGCACTTACCTCTTTTGGATTTTTGAGATCTGCAAGTATTTGTATTTCTCTCCTTCCCTCTAGGTGGTTAACAGCCACATCACCTCTTTCTATGGTATAGCTCGCTATCTCATTAAGTGGCACTTTTGAACCACTAGGGGTAAGTATGCGCATATCATCTAGGTCTGTAATAGAAGATCTATTATCACGATCATATCGCACCCAAACTCTTATCTCATCTTGCCCCCTTTGAAAACGTTGTGCTTGTGACCCAAAGAATCCTGCACGCACCTGCGTCATTACTGTTTGCAAGTTGAGGCCAAGAGCATAAGCAGACTCATTAAGCTGTAGTCTTATTTCCTTGATTCCCGCTGGATCATTATCTGTAATATCCTTAAGTACAGGATTGGACTCAAGAGATTGCTTTAATTCTGCCTTAGCTGCTTTAAGCTCTGTAATATTGTTTCCTAGTAAGGAAACTGCTACTGGGCTTCCTCCAAAGTTTCCACCACCTCCGTACACGAGGCTCTCTTTCCCTATGACTGGCCCCACTTTCTCACGTATCATATTACCAACAAGAATGGAAGTAATATCATTAGGTCTTTCTTCACCAGGGAGTAAGTTTACACTGAGCGTCGCTGTAGAAGTTCCAGGGCCTAATGTTTTGATGATATTCTCAAACAATGGTCCGTCTATCTCGTTGTTGTATTTTTCTGAAAGCTCTTTATTTACTTCAATAGCTTTCATTTCAATCATAGAGATAATACTATCTGTCACTCCCGCATTTGTACCGTTAGGCATATTGAGAGTTATACGTACATTATCACTTGCTACATTAGGAAAGAATGCACCTCTTATAATCCCCGCTTGAAAACTCCCTGAAGTCAATAAGATAAAAACAATAAAGAAGGAGAACATCAAAAATTTGTAGTCTAATGCAAAACGCAATATAGGGCTATACACTTTATCACGTAACCAGACCATAATGCGATCTCCAAACTCGTTTACATAGCGCAGTTTTGAAAACACATTTGCAATTCCTTTTTTGGGGCGGTTATCCTGTTTCTTTAAGGCTTTAGAATGCGCAAGGTGGGCCGGAAGAATAATAAGAGCCTCAACTAATGATACTGCTAGGGTAAGCATTACAATTACAGAAACTTCTCCAAAAAACTCCCCTATTCTCCCATCCAAGAATAAGAAAATACCAAACGCAAGAATAGTCGTTAATATAGCAGAAATAATAGGAGGCAATACTTCCATGGTACCATCTACTGCAGCTTGCACTGGTGACTTACCGCGTTCATAATGCTGATAGATATTTTCGGCAATTACAATACCATCATCTACTAGAATACCTATAACGATAATCATCCCAAATAAAGACAATACGTTTATAGTTACATTAAAATACCCCGCCAGCATAAACATTCCTAAAAAAGCTACTGGAAGTCCAAAGGCTACCCAGAAGGCAAGTCGGGTATTTAAAAATAATGATAGAAAAATAAGCACAAGTATCATCCCTACTACAGCATTCTCTGTAAGTAAAGCAGTACGCTGTACAAGTGTTATAGATAAGTCATTTACAACGGCAAGTTGCACGTTATTGTATTTGTCATTAAAGTCTGCAATATATTCTTTTGCTTTCTCTGCAGCACCTATAAGGTCTTCTGTGTTTGTAGAGGTGATAGAAACATTTACAGCAAGATTTCCATTGAAGTAGTTTGCATTAGGTGTTTCAGAGAAGCGATCTCTTACGGTTGCTACATCTTTAAGACGTATGGTTCTTCCGCTGGCGTCAGATCTTACAATAACATTAGAGAGTTCGTCGCCATAATAAGCCCTGTTATTTGCTCGTATGAGATACTCCTCTGCTTCTGTTTTTATAGATCCTCCCGTAGTAAGGATATTTGATCTACTTACTGCCTGAGATACATCTGCAAACGAAAGATTATAAGCTAGCAAGCTATTCTCGTTTACGGCGATTTCGATTTCCTCATCAGGATAACCTGATACGTTTATTTGTGATATACCCTCAATTGCTCTTAGGTCATTCTCAACCTGCCTCCCTATTTGTTTAAGCGTAGCTAGCGTCACATCTTCTCCACTTATAGAAAAAGATATGGTCTGGCGTATTGCTTCTTGCTTTGCCACTACTAGTGGCTCCATACCAGAGGGAAAAGATGGCACACGATCTACAGCATTCTTAACCTCAAGAAGCATAAAGTCAATATCCTTTCCCTTCTCGATCTCTACATTTATATTTCCGCTATTCTCTCTTGAAGTAGAAGTTACTCGCTCTACACCATCTAGGCCTTTAAGATTATCTTCTATTTTGAGTACAATACCTTCCTCTACCTCCTGTGGGGAAGCTCCAGGGTAAACAACAGTAATGTTTATATTTTTTGAATCTACAAGTGGAAAAAATGAAGACTTTAATGATAAGGCTCCAAATATCCCAAAAACCACAAACATTAATACCACCACGTTAACAGCTACGTGGTACTTTATGAAGTACTCTATAATTTTACGCATCTTACTCGGCTGGTGCTTGTGATGAATCTTTCTCCTGGTAAATTTTTACAAGCATACCTGCATAAGCTCCTGGAACTGGCTTGCTTACAAGCTTTGTTCCATTAGGCACTCCTTTTACAACAACCTCTTTATCTGAGAAGTACACTGGCTTTACATCGATAATATCAAGAATAGAATCTCTTACGGTAAAGACTTGATTATTTGGCTGCAGCAATCCTCTTGCTATTGCAATCGCATCTGTCTCCTCTTTAGCTTGGAGCACAGCCTCAAGATAAACACCTTCTCTAAGCGCGCTGTCCTTTACTTCTATGTATGCATTTATAGTTTGTGAAGCTTGATCTATATTACCGTTTACTCTTGTCACCTTCCCAGTGTACGATTGGTCTCCATCAATCGTTGTAAGCGCTACTTCATTACCCACTTTAAGCAAATCTGCATAATTCTTACTTATTGCAACTTCAAGCTCATAAACACTTGTGTCAATAAATTCTCCTAGTTTTTGACCTGGGCGCACTAAAGTTCCCTCAGTAACCAATGCCTCGGTTAGTATTCCAGTAAAAGGTGCTACTATATTATACTTCCCAAGTCGTTGCTCGAGGTTCTTCACATTATAGTATGCAGTCTGAATGTTACGCCCTGAGATAAAGTAACCTTCCTTTTCTGAGGTAATTTCTGGAAGTGCAGGTGTTGACTTATTTACATCAAAGTTGCTAATATACTTCTGCCATTTAGGGTAAGCCTCTGGATAGTCTAATCTCAAATCTGGCATAATAGCAGTAATTTGATTAAACAAAGCACTCTTTTGAGATTGCACAGATGCATAATACTCTGCACTATTTAAACGTAATATAGTTTCTCCTCTTCTATAGGTTTGACCTGGCTTAAAGAGCTTACTTCCTTTTTGTAAAATTCCTTGTACTTCAGAGAACACCTCTAATCTGCGTTGCGCCACAAGGTTACCATTTGCCGAAATCTCGATAGGAACCACACCATTAACCACGTCCTCTACAAAGACTGTTTTAACCACCTTTTCAGGTTTTGGCCGTGTACGTTGGTTACTAGCAACAATTGCCTCAGAAGCAAAGAAAGCGCCTATTATGAGTAGTACTCCTAATAGAGAAAGGATGATTTTACGCATCGTATTTTTTTTGGTTGAATATGACCTAATGATCAATACGCAAAGCTAACCATGTCAAGCCGCGACTGTTGTTAACGATGTCTTAAAAAACCTCATAACTCCTAGAAGCACAAAATGAACCTCCACCACTTAAAATACTGATTAGGTTATGGATACAGAAGTAAGATTTAACGGTGACAATCTCACCCTTAACTCCCTCATTCTTAATAAAAACCAAATAACACTTGATACTATTTCTAAAAAAAATGTTTACAAAAAGAAAACCCCACTCAAATAGTGGGGTCTACAGTTTATGTGTTGTGATGAGTACGCTTTCGCGAAAGCGTAACTAAAATCTTAATTTAACGCATCCAGCTCCTCCGTTATCTTACCCCAATCTTCCATGTATCCATCTAGTTTCTTTTTCTTACTATTATAGTTATCAAAGAAATCTGGCTTAGCCACGGTCTCATCATAATTAGTTGCTAGGTCTGCATCAAGCTGCTTAACTTCTCTTTCTAACTTATTGATATTAGACTCCACCTTACTCAACCGATTATTAAGCGATTTGAGCTTCTTCTGATCTTCGTATGATTTTTTTGAACTTTTTACAGGAGCTTCTTTTTTAATAACGTCTCTTTTTTCAATCTCGCGTAAGTTAGTCACCTCGCGCTGTTCAAGATAGTAATCTACATCACCTAGAAACTCGCGTATACGGTGGTCTTTAAATTCATAAACACGATCTGTAAGTCCTTGTAAGAAATCACGATCGTGAGATACAACGATAAGAGTTCCTTCAAACTGCTTAAGGCTATCCTTAAGCACATTCTTAGATTTTATATCAAGGTGATTAGTAGGCTCATCCATCACAAGCACATTAAAAGGCTGTAACATCAACTTAGCCAGTGCAAGTCTGTTACGCTCACCTCCAGAAAGTACACGTACGTATTTATCAACCTCTTCTCCCCTAAAGAGAAAAGAACCTAGAATATTACGCACAAGTGGCCTGGTGCGCTCATCTGCTGCGTCAATCATAGTTTCCTCAACGGTTTTTGAACCGTCTAAATATTCAGCTTGATTTTGAGCAAAATATCCTATTTGCACATTGTGACCCAACTTCACATTCCCTTGATGCTCTAGCTCTCCTACAATTATCTTTGCCAGCGTAGATTTACCTTGGCCATTTTGCCCTACAAAGGCAGTTTTTGTATTTCGCTCAACAAGTAGATCTATGTTATTAAGTACTTTTTTATCACCATAGCTCTTTTCTACATCATTTGCCTCTACCACCACCTTTCCGGGAGTAATAGATACTGGGAATTTTAATGTCATCACGCTATTATCATCCTCATCTACCTCGATACGATCTATCTTATCAAGCTTTTTAATAAGCGATTGCGCCATAGTAGCCTTAGAAGCTTTTGCACGAAACTTCTCGATGAGTTTCTCGGTTTGCTCTATTTGCTTTTGCTGGTTCTTTTGAGAAGCTAGCTGCTGCTCTCTTAATTCTTTGCGTAATACGAGGTATTCTGTATACGGTTTTGGATAATCATATATGCGACCTAAAGAAATCTCTATTGTACGATTTGTAACGTTATCTAAAAACATTTTATCGTGTGATACAATTGCCACAGCCCCAGAATATCCTTTTAAAAAAGTCTCAAGCCAGATAATAGATTCTATATCTAAGTGGTTTGTAGGTTCATCCAGCAATAAGATATCATGATTTTGAAGTAATAGCTTTGCTAGCTCAATACGCATACGCCATCCACCAGAAAAGGTATCTGTAAGCTTATCAAAATCTTCACGTTTAAATCCTAATCCCTGAAGTATACGTTCTGTCTCTCCTTTATAGTTATAACCTCCATGTACTTCATATTGATGTTGCACATCATTAATATCAATCATCAGCTGGTTATAGCCTTCGCTCTCATAATCCGTACGAGTAGCCAGCTGATTGTTAATTTCATCAAGTTTTGCCTCTAGCTCTTTAATTTCTTTAAATGCTTCATATGACTCTTCAAGTACAGTTCTCCCTTCAATAAAGTCAATATCTTGCTTAAGAAAACCAATACTTATTTCCTTCTCAATGGCAATTGAGCCTGTATCATAAGGTTGCTCTCCAGAAATAATGCGCAACATAGTAGACTTACCTGCACCATTTTTACCTACAAGTCCCACACGATCTCCACCATTGAGACGAAAAGTGATTTCTTCAAAAAGATATTCACCTTGAAATGAGACAGAAAGGTTATGAATATTAAGCATAAGTAGATAAGTAAATATTATGATTTATAAAGTATGAGGACTGCAAAGATGCTTAAATTTGTACTCATAAACCAAAGAGATTATGGGAATTCTAAAAGGCAGCAAACTAAACAGTATTATTAATGGAAAATGTCCGGTTTGTCAAAATGAATCTATGTACAAAAACCCAAATCCGTACGTACTTTCCCAAACGCTTAAAATGCATGAACGCTGCTCTCATTGCAACACCAAATATAAAATAGAGCCTTCTTTCTTTTACGGAGCGATGTATGTAAGCTACCCTGTTGGGATTGCTTTTGCGACAGCAGCATTTGTAATCACCTACTTCTTTTTTGAGGCAACGCTAGTTAATACATTTATTGCAATTGTAGGAACTATGATTATATTCATGCCTGTGATCATGCGACTAGCTCGCAATATTTGGATTAACTTCTTCATGAAGTATGACCCCACTAAAGATCAACTATCAAGCAAATAAAAGTTTTCACTACTTAAATTTTTTAGGAAAACGCATCACATCCACTTCAGTAGGGAGCGCTTCTTGATATTCTAAAAAATTATATAGCAACTTTGCTAGCAACGGCCCTGCCATAATACCTCTTGTACCTAGCCCATTTAATATAGCTAGCTGGCTGTAGATAGGGTGAATACCTAGCAGTGGCCTTCTATCCCCCGTTGTTGGACGCACACCTGCCTCTTGGCCAACTACCTCATAAGCCACATTAATTAGCGCATCAAGCTTTTCTAAAAGCTCTTCACGAGCCTCTACTGTAGTTTGCCAGTCTTTATCTGTCCAATTATAAGTTGCTCCTACTTTATAAAGATCATTTCCCAATGGAACGATGAAAAATGAAGATTTTATCGCTGCATTTAATTGTAATTGTGGCGCACTGATAATTATATATTCTCCCTTATTACCTACTAAGGGCAATTTTCCGAAATAAGGATTTCTCTTCACTCCATAACCTTCGGCAAAGACGATTCGAGTGGCTCTATAACCATCGTAAGTTACTGAGGAGTCTTGTAATTGTAATAAGTCATAATCAAATACCGCTTTCGCGAAAGCGGACTTACCCGCAAGATATTTCTCATAAGAAGACTGCAGTTTTGTAATTGCAACTCTCCCTGTCTCTAGCACTTCCCCATAGTGAAATGGTGCGGAAATCTCATCTCGTTCTTCCTTTATTATCGCCGTTTTCACAAACCGATCTAGGCCAGGCTTATCACTTGCAGTAAACCAATTATTCTGATCTTCGATAGAATGGAATACTTTGCGCACAGGCAACTCCTCCATAAAGGACTCACCAAGTTTCTCTTCTAAAGTTCTAAAATACGGTATTGCAAGATCAAATTGCTCAATAGCCTTCCAAGGTAATGAGTAACGTTTAAGTATTACTGGATTGTACAAACCAGCGGCGACACGACTAGCTCCTTCTATTCCTTTATCTATAACAATAAAAGTCTTCCCATTGCGCTCACATTCTTCACAAAAGGCGATTCCTGCCAGCCCCAGACCTACAATAATATAATCTACTTCTTTCACCTTACAAAAATACAAGAATAGTAGCCTAACAGCTTGTAGGTAGCACTCCTATTTATAAGTTAAAAGTTATAAAGTAAAAAAGCCACCTAAACGAATTGCTTAGGTGGCTTATAATATGATTGGAAATTATTCTAGTAATTCCAAAGATCTTGTTCAATATCTCTAATGCGTTCTTTGATACGATCTGACTCTAATAACTGCATCATTGAGTTATCATTGATGTACTCTTTAACCTTACGATCACCTTGAACATTGTCCTCCTTATAGATAGTAGCATTAAAACGTCTACTATTTAACAAGTGATCAAATGAGATAGGCATTGATGTATTCTTACGATTAAATGCTTTTGCATTGTGCAATACGTCACGCGCTCCTGGAAACCATATCCAGAAAAGTTCAATATCTGCAGCACTTGCATCATCTAAGAAGTTTACATCACCAGAAACTGGAGCAATACCTAATAAGCGGTATTTAAGCTCTCCCTGACGCTTATCGATATACCAGTAACCACGTATGTGGTATGCATTAATATCATAAGCAGTAATCTCTGTACGCTCAATATTATAATCAGAGATAGATTCTCCAGCATTTAGTTGATCATATCCAGCATCAGAAGTATCAATTTTTACCATTGCGGCAGAAAGATCTCCTAACTGAATTTTTTCTGTAAAGTATGAGTCTCTATAAATAGCATCTATTTTACCGTTCTTAATATTCTTGACAAGAACATCAAAAAGTGAACGACGATCTGACCCCATATTTACAGTATCGATAGGATAGTATAAAGGGAAGTTTACGCGCTCATCAAGATCAACAACCTCCCAAGTATTTTTTGCCCATAATACGTCACGTTTTTCAACATAACCATATGGCAATGGATTGTCATTGTCCTTTGCTTTTTGCTCTTCGGTCACTTCAAACATTTCATCCGGTGTCTTTGCATTAAGGATATTTCCTTGCGCAAAAGCTGGGACTGCCATCAATAGACCGAGTGCAACAAAAATTAAACGTTTAAGACTCATAATTACTTATATTTTAGTTTGCTAACTCAATGATAATTGGAGAAACTGTCTTCAATCTGTATCCTGAGTTACCTTGTATACTTGCTTTAATATCAAAGATCTGTACTGTAGATCCTCTTTTTGCACGCTTTAGTGCAGATTTAGCAGCTGCATTAAGCTTGTTTCCTTGTACAGAAACTGTTGCCGCATCTCCTGCTCTAAACTTGAAGCTATTAACCCTTAAGTTAAGATCAAAATCAAAATCCGGAAGACTAGCGCCTATTGGTGCCGCTGCAACTGTATTTCTAGGCTTTTTAAGATTTCCTTTATCATCTCCACCTAGAGTACCTACTGGACGTGGAATATCTTTAATACGGAAAACAGCTTTATCAGAAACCGTACCACCTCCATCAGGAAGCTTTGCAGTTACATTAATAGTTACTTCACGTCCTTGACCAGGTGTCATTGTGTAGCTAGTACCAGATCTTTTAGAAAGACCAGCACCAGATGCACTTACAGCATTATTTGCAACACCTGCAAATGATATAGTCATCGGGTTTGCAACACCACGATATACCACGTTCATTTTATCTGCAGCAATAGTTGCAGAGTTAGGCTTGTTAATCGTTGTAAAAGCTTGTTCAACCGCTACTTCAATTTCTTTACCATCTTGAGGGTAAAACAATGATCCTGTAATTTTATGATCACCTACTCCTCCAGTATTAACTCCTAAAACGAGTTTACCACCGTCGTAAGAAACTTTACTTTCTGGAATTGGGCGTCCATCTAGCTTTAATTCTACTCTAGAAGGCTTTGTAGATGCATCTACACGACCTAAAGAAAGAACACCATCAAAAGTAGAACCAGTATAATAAGCTCCTTTTGAAGTTGTCATTACAGTTTCATAGTTATCTAAAGAAGCAAGCTCCTTAAGATTACCCGAAAGTAGTTTAGTTAATAGTTCGTTTTCAACAACCTTAATATCATTCTGTAATTGAGACATCTTAGTTAAAGAAGAAACTGATGGGAAACCTACAAAGTGATAAGAAATATAGTCTTGAGTTTTCTTAACATCATCACCTTCACCCCCAGTTACTACATCGCTAGTACTAAAGTCATTTTTAATTTGAGTAGCCAATGCTTCATTATCACCAACTAATTTCAACATACCTTCACGGTAAGTGTCCATTTGACTTAGATACTCACTTCCTTTTGGTGTGATTTTTCCGCCAGCATAGTATCTCTCATCTATGAAAGTCGTTTTATCCATTGCCTCATAATCTGTAGGATCTTCCATATCTCCAGTAAGCGCGGCTTTCTCCTCTTCTAAAAATGAAAACAACGTGTTACCTAGTTCCTTAGCATTCTTAGCCGTAACTGCAGCTGCTTTGAACTCTTCATTCTCATTTGCTTTTTTTGATATATCTGCAAATGCTAAGTCATTTTTAGCTTCAAATGAAACATTTGAACGCTCAAACTTTTCATTTATTGATCCGAAAGCAGATAATACTTCTCTTGACATCTGTAGTGCTAGCATCGCTATAAACACCAAGTACATCAAGTTTATCATCTTCTGCCTTGCGGTTTGTTTTCCTCCTGCCATTTTTTAAATTTTAGTTGTTAGTTTATTAATTGTGTAAACAACTAAAATTAGTTTTTGTTCATTGCAGAAAGCATTCCACCATAAACTCCGTTTAAAGAAGAAAGGTTTGTCGCTAGACTTTCCATTTGATCTTTAAGTTTACCAGCATTTTGAGTTACTTGCTCGTTGATTTCCGCTTGACGGCTAGATGACTCAACTTGTACTTTGTAAAGACTATTTAATGATTCCATTTGCGCAGCTGCAAGAGACATCTCTTCAGAATACTTTTTTGTAGAAGTCATTGCGTCTGCTGTAGGAGCAATACCTTTTGCTGCACCTTCAAAGCTGCGGATACTAGTTCCTAAGCTCGTCATAAGTTCAGAGTCAATCTTTGCTTCTTTAAGCATATTATCTAATTTTTTAGATAATTGAGCTTCAGCATCTACAGGAGTTGCTGCCTTTTTCTTTGATCCACTTGCACCACCTGCTAGTTCCGGGTAAACTAATGCCCAGTCGAGATCTGAATCAACTGGTTCAAAAGCAGAGATAAAGAAAACTAATGCTTCAGTTACAAGTCCTATAATAAGCATTAAATCTCCGCCTGGCCAGTGCATTAATTTAAAAAGTGCACCAATGATAACTACAGCTGCTCCAATACCGTAAACGGCATTCATTATTTTTTTTCTTGTTTGAGATTGTGCCATGATAAATTCTTTTAGTTAAGTTTAGTTAAGTAAGTTAAATTAGATTAAGTAATTGTTATAATTTGGGAATTATTCAATTCGTTATTTGTTCGGCTTTCTAAGGTTGATTTTCTCATCAACACCCATAAAGTCCTGCACGGTTCTAAAACCGATATAACTACGAGCAGAGTCTTGATACTCATAGTCACGTGAGCTTACCTGTAGGAAGTAAGCAACGTCTTTCCATGAACCACCACGTATAACTTTACGACGATTGTCTTTGTCATTTACGTTAGGGTTAATAGTAGACATATATTCATAAGAAGCTGGATCATAAGAAGAAGCTACCCACTCTGACACATTTCCTGCCATGTTGTACAGGTTGTAATCATTAGGTTCGTAAGCATCTGCTTCTACTGTATATAATGCCTGATCTGCACCATAATCACCTCTTAGAGGTTTAAAGTTTGCAAGGAAGCAACCTCTATCATTCTTTGCATAAGGACCACCCCAAGGGTAATCACCACTTTCTAGTCCGCCACGAGCAGCATACTCCCACTCTGCTTCACCAGGAAGTCTAAAACGATTTACAAATTGTCTCTTTTTTGATTTTTGGTGAGCGTTTTTGTACATCGTTCTCCATTCACAAAAAGCTTTTGCCTGCATCCAAGTAACTCCAACAACTGGATATTCACCATATGCATCATGCCAGAAATAATCATTATGCATAGGCTCATTGTACGAGTATGCAAAATCTTTAATCCAAACCGTTGTGTCTGGATAGATTTTTACTGTTTCTGTTTTGATATGATCTTTACGACGGCCGCCATTTTTCTTTGCGGCTTCTTGAATGTCGAGATATGTATAACGGAATTCTAATTTATCAACGTCAATAGTACGCTGTCCATTATAAGCCTCTTCCATTGGGATATACATGGTATCCATTACCTCAGCATAATACTCATCTGGATACTCTGCCGTATCCCAAATGATATCTAAATCTTTATTGAGTTTACGACCTTCAAAACCAGTTTCACCTAATCCAAAGTAGTTGTCATACATGTATTGTTCGTACGGCGTCATATTTTCTGGATCTGCATCGCTAAAAGCAAACTCACCTATACCACCATTACCTGGAGTTTCTCCAAGCTCATCTGCTAGAATCGCAAGTTTTGTACGTACTGTAGAATCACGTACCCACTCCACAAACTGTCTATATTCTGCGTTAGTGATTTCTGTTTCGTCCATATAGAAAGAGCGCACAGTCACTGTTTTTGTAGGAGCATCATTTACCGCAGCAAAATCATCATCACTCTTACCCATTATGAAAGCACCTCCAGAAACGAGGGTCATTCCATAAGGTTTTTCAGGGTTCCATCGCTTGCCTTTGGCACCGACGAGTTCCCCTCGATCGCCTTTGCCACAACTAGACAGCAAAGCTACTATCGCAATAAATGCAATATACTTTTTCATAGGATATTAGGTTAAGTATTCTAAAGTTAAGGGCGTAAACCTATTTATTTTATTTGTAATAAACAATTTATTCGCCAAAAATAATCATTTCATCGTTGAAACACATAGTCAAATTTCGTTTTTCTTCCTTGCTTTGAACCAGCGTTCAGGTATGTTTTGGTTACAAGCATCCAGATAATCTTGGTACGTGCAAGGTAATAACGTGTGCCTTTTTAATTTATTATTCAAGCCCATAATAAATGGAATTTCAATCCACCATCTGGCTGTTTTTTCACTTTTGTAAAACGTTAACACCTCATCTTCAATTGGAACTTGATATGTTAGAAAGTTACCTTTCTCAACATCCATGTTTTCGCTTGCGCGAAAATTCACCCCCTCAATAAAATACCACATTATTTGTGCAACAAGCATCGCTGCTTTTTCCTCATGAGCATCATTCTTATATTCAAAAACTCCAAATGACGTTACCTTGTCACTAATACCCGCATATCGAGCAATAGTACATATCTCCTTACCATCAAACCCATTAGGCATTTTATTATACCTAGTACCCAGCTCACTACTACGCACAGCATTTAAATCTATCGCGACGAGATCTGCATCTCTCATTACGGGCTCCACAACATTCATCATGGCCGAGACATTACCTAATCGATAACTATCAAAATAAAGTTTATCCATCAAATCTATCTCCTCCTGAGGGTTAAAATAGGTTTGGTATCCAATATTTGAGTAATTAAAAAGGTTATATGGTTTCTCAACAATAATCTTCCCTACATACGATTTATTATGGATAGGCTGGCTGGCATCTCCTAAGTCAAAACGACTATCTACATTCACCACATTTACCATTTGATCCAACTTATCATACGATCTATAAATAGGATATACTAAATCTTGGCTTCCTCCTATGTACATAGGTACAATTCCTCGCTTGAAAAGTGCTTCGTTGATGGTTCTAATAGCAAAATAACTATCATCTACACTTTCACCTCCATGAATGTCACCCAAATCGGCAATTGTTGTGTGCCAGTTACCAGGGAAGAGTTCGTAAAAAGTAGTCCTTAATTCTGTAAATGATAATGACTCTCCGAGGTTATTTTGATCACGCCTATTTTCGCGCAAGCAAATAATAGCAATTTGCACACCTTCTAGATCTGGCATTCCAAACTCCCCGCTATGTAATCTAATGTTATTACCTAGTGACTGGTGGTGTTGTAATTGTATATGCGCAAGCGCAATTTCTGGTATAGGGCTGAGCACCTCAAAGGCCATATATTACTTCTTTTTTGCAGTCGTTTTTTTCTTTACAGGCGCCTTTTTCTTAGCAGTAGCTTTCTTTTTGGCCGGAGCCTTTTTCTTTGCTGCTGCTTTTTTCTTGGGCGCTTTCTTCTCTATATAGGCTTTAATTTCATCTAAGGTAAGCGCTGCCGCGTCTATATCTTTACTTAGTTCGATTTTAGTCTTCCCCTTGATGATATTAGAACGACCCCATCTAGCTTTTTCTACACGAATGCCTTCTTCTGGAAAGTCTTGAAGAACCTTATCTATCTCCTTCTGCTTCTTAATTTCTATAAGCTCTACGATATCATCGTCAGAAAGGTTATCAAAATCATACTTCTTATTTACATTAATGAACATACCATTCCACTTAATATAAGGGCCAAAACGACCTGTACCTTTCTGAACTGGCAAATCCTCATACATATAGATAGGAGCATCTGCCTTTTGCTTCTCTTTTATATATACAATAGCTTCATCTAGGTCTACATCCATTGGATCGCGACCTTTAGGTAATGAGACATAAGTTGCTCCAAACTTCACATAAGGCCCGAAGCGTCCATTATTTACAGAAACTTCTTCTTCCTCAAAAGTCCCTAAATCTTTAGGCAACTTAAACAAGTCCATTGCTTGCTCATAGGTAAGATTTGCTAGCGTTTGATCTGGTCCTAAACTTGCAAAACGTGGCTTTTCCTCATCTTCTACAGAGCCTATTTGCACCATAGGCCCAAATTTCCCTAGACGAACACTTACTGGCTTACCCGTTTCTGGGTCCTTACCCAGAATACGCTCACCTACTTCACGCTCTGCATTTTTCTCAACATCTTTTACATGAGGATGAAAATCTGTGTAAAAATCCTTCATCATCTTCGTCCACTCCTGCTTACCCTCTGCAATATCATCAAAATCTGCTTCGACTTTTGCTGTAAAGTTGTAATCAAGAATATTTTCAAAGTGCTGTACCAAGAAATCATTTACTACCATTCCCACGTCTGTAGGAACTAGCTTTCCTTTATCTGAACCTACCATTTCTGTTAAGGTTCTATCTTTTATCTCGTTATTCTCAAGACTCAAAACATCATATGATCGCTCTTTACCATCTACAGTTCCCTTCTCCACATACTTACGATTTTGTATCGTCGTAATAGTAGGTGCATAAGTAGATGGACGACCGATACCAAGCTCTTCTAATTTCTTTACTAACGAAGCCTCTGTATATCTATATGGTGGTCTCGTAAAACGTTCTGTTGCGGTAATGTATTTGTTAAGCAACGCCTCTCCTGTTTTAAGATCTGGAAGTAATCCAGTCTCTTCCACATCTTCATCATCACTACCCTCTAGGTATACCTTTAAGAATCCTTCAAATTTTAAAATCTCTCCATTTGCAGTAAAGTTATCTGTACCAGCACTAGAAGCTATTTGAACATTAGTACGTTCTAGTTGCGCCTCACTCATTTGTGAAGCAATAGCACGCTTCCAGATTAATTCATACAGACGCATTTGATCGCGATCCATATTTACAGAATGTTTAGAAAAATCTGTTGGGCGTATCGCTTCGTGAGCTTCTTGTGCTCCTTTGGATTTCCCTTTATAGTTACGCTCTTTGTGAAATTCTTTACCGTAAGCAGCTAGTATTTCTGCTTGCGCACCGGCTTTTGCATCTTTAGATAGGTTTACACTATCTGTTCTCATATAAGTAATGTGCCCTGCCTCATAGAGACGTTGCGCCATATTCATCGTTTTACTCACAGAGAAGTATAACTTTCTACTCGCTTCTTGTTGTAGTGTAGAAGTTGTAAAGGGCGGTGCTGGTGATTTTTTGGCTGGCTTTTTTGTAAGCGCATCTACTTTAAAAGTTGCTTTTAGGTTTTTCTCAAGAAATTCCTGTGCTTTTTTCTTAGTAGTAATATTTTTAGGAAGTTTTGCTCTAAAAGATTTCCCATCTTCTGTTGTAAACTCTGCATCTACTCTATAAGATGCCTTTGGCTCAAAGTTCAACACCTCGCGCTCACGCTCCACAATAAGTCTTACAGAAACAGATTGCACACGCCCAGCCGAAAGCCCTCCTTTAACTTTTCTCCATAACACTGGTGAAAGTTCATAACCTACAAGTCTATCTAAAACCCTACGCGCTTGTTGTGCATTTACGAGATCGTAATCAATCTGTCGCGGATTATCGATTGCTCTCAAAATCGCAGTCTTTGTAATCTCATGAAAAACGATGCGCTTCGTGCGGTCTGCAGTTAATCCAAGCTCTTGCTCGAGGTGCCATGCAATGGCCTCACCCTCGCGATCCTCATCACTTGCTAGCCAAACCATATCGGCTTTTGCTGCTAGTGCTTTTAGATTCTTAACCACTTTTTTCTTGTCGTCTGAGACTTTATACTTAGGAGTAAAATCTCCATCTACATCAACGCCTAACTCCTTAGAGGGAAGGTCTGCTATGTGCCCAAAACTACTCTCAACTTTATAGTCAGAGCCTAGAAATTTTTCTATTGTTTTAGCCTTTGCAGGTGACTCCACAATGACGAGATTCTTTGCCATACATCTTATTTTTCAGGGTACAAAAGTAGATGTTTTATTTATATCGCAATCCGCAAGGGCATTATTTCTGTGATATTTCAATTTTTGAAGCATCATAAATCACGGTTTTGTGGGGTTATTACGCTTTCGCGAAAGCGTAATAAAAAATCAAAAAAAAACGCTCAAAAAAAAGAAATCCTTTAGGAACCAACATAATAAACACCGAGTTTGGCGGTTATTATGAGCAAAGCAAATAACAACTAGCAACAAAAACCTGAATTAACTTGATAAACACATCTCGATTTACAAAAATTTTAGTTGCTATTCTTCTCATTTTTGTAACAAAACAAAAGACCTACGCTCAAAACAGTAAAAATAAATTTCCAGAGTTTGCTAGTTATAAAACTTGGGGATTCACCTTTAATCCCGTATTAAACAGAGCCCCTAACTACACTAGAACATTAGGAAACATTGATATTAAAGGAAATAGCATTCCTGGAGTAAATTTTGGTTTTAATAAAGTAATTCAACCAGAAAGAGAGCTTTCATTTAGATATGGTGTACATCTTAATTTACTGCCTTTAGAAAGTATTCAATTTAGACTACCAGATGGGGATATACCAGGATTTACGAATTTTGAATCTAACGAGCGTACTTTAGGTCAACTCATAATTTCAGTACCACTTGAAATGGAACTGAAAAAGCAGATGGGATCTAGAATCTATTTTTCTGCTAGAATTGGCGTAAACTTAACCTTATTACGAGAAGGTTCGGTAGAAGGAACAGTAAGCGCTTTTGTAGAAGATCTAAACGAGAGAAGAGAGATTTTTGGAATAAGGGGGCAAACACGTAAATTTCCTATTTATCCAAATCTAAAGATTAGTCCAGGTTTTTATTATATGACTAAACCTATTTTATATCAAGTGTCTATCATTTACCAGAAAGCTATACCTAATTATTTCACTGGAGAATATCTTTTTGACAATCTAGAAATATCTGAACGCACAGAGGGAACTTATTCTCTAAGTGGTGATCAACTAGGTATCGGTATTACTCTATTTCTAAGAAAAAGCCAAAAAAAACTTAAGAAGCTTGAAGAGAAGGCTGTCAAGAATGTTTACATTAATTAATTGCTTTTTATTTAAATCATAAAAGTCTGTTTATAGCAGCTTTCGCGAAAGCGTAACTTTACTACGCTCCTATCTGAGCAATCATATCTTCATCTTCCGTAAAACCAACCACACCTTTATATATAAGGTAAGCCGGTAAATAGACAACAGAAACGGTTGCATACACACCAATAAAGCAGGCCATAACCCCAACGACAATAGCTAGAAAACCAATAACAACACAAGTCCCAAAAGTAATTCCCCACTTTTTATTCCCTAGTGCAAAAGCTGCTTTGTAGATATCGTTTACGGACCAATCAGGATTAAAAGCAAATATCACAATGGCAAATTGTAACGGCACCAACACATAAAACAATGGAATTATAAAAAACAGGGTGGCTAGCACAGCAATCCCCACCTGCATCATTGAAAGTACTAACACCTTCTTGAGAAACTTTTTCTTGATAAACATCCCGAAACCTACTCCGCGATCTCCACTTCGGTTGCGGTCTTTCATACGTATGATTCTGTAAAAAGCCGCTTGAAGTGCAAAGTTGACTACAGACATAACCACTAGAATCACTACATACATCACCATCATAAGAATAGCTGCAACGATACCTACCTCATCATCATTATAAGAGACATCGCCATATTCTATAAAAGCACCACCTAAGCCCATAGGCAACATGACCGCCATAGACACTCCCCAAGAAACAGCAATCGTTAACACTTGCATAAGTAAACCTTGAAGCCATACTTTTTGAAACAAATCAATCGCTCGACCAAACAAGTCTCCAAAATCAATATGTGGTGCTTGTCTAATTTTGACAAGCATATCTGATAATATCATTTTTTATCTTTTATTAAGGTCGTAAAAATATAAGATTAATCGACAGTCAGACTAAAATCTCCTAGCAAATTGCAAGGCAACATACTGACTTCTGCCTTCGCGTTTTGTTTCTCTTGTTCGAAAATTATAAACAACACTGTATAGATTTTTTTCTCCACGGTACGTAATACCAGATTTAAAAGACAAGAGGGTTGAGACTACAGGTAATGTAAAGGGAGAATCATCTCCAAAGGGATGACCTTCAATAAGTGCGTTAAGAAATACATACTCTGCTCCTACTCCCGCAAAGCCATAAAACTCATGCTTACGTCCCAATCTCCCAAAAGCCGAAGAGCTAGCTACCACATCACGATCACCTATGAAAAGGAGCGCTTCTTGTCTTACAAAAACTCTTCGTGTACCTAACGCTACCGTAGACTGAAATGCAACGTTTTTAAACAAATTAGAATTTTCTAAATGATAGTCTTTAACAAAAGTTCCATAGCCATTAAAATGCAAACTATTGCCTATCTCACCTTCCCAAACAGGTATGAATTCATTGATAAGTTCATGATAAGCAACTTGTATATCGCCTGCCTTAGACTGCTCACCCGCAAGTCCCAGTTCTGCATCAATTTTAAAAAGCACATCTTCTTGCGCTTTTGAAACGGAGCCTTTTACAAAAAGATACCCTGCATATGGACGTTCAAAAAAATCAAAATTAGTTTCAAAAAGTTCCCTAGGCGTGTAGGTTTCCTGACCTAATGTAACATCTAATTGCAGCGGATACTCTTGCTTTTTAAAAATAAAGTCTCCTTTTAATTGCCTACTATAACTTAAGAATGTTCCTGCTGTATAATAACGATCTATAGCAAAGACAAAGTCGTTATCATGCTGCACAGCGATTTGCTGTAACAATCGTTGTGTTTTAGTCTCCTCAACAGATTGGGAATAACCAGTCTGAATGACTAGTAACAACGATAAGATAAATAGTTTATGTAGCAATCTTCGGGTTTTATAAAAGCAAATAACGAGAATTTTATGTAATTCTTGACGTCTGCCACTTTGTCACAACTCCACATTAGACGTATCTTTGCATAAACCTTGACAAAGATTTTGGACGAATAAGCAGATGGAAAAAATAATAGAAGAACACAAACAAGGGGAAGCGCTTACACTAGAGCGCAAACTTGAGAACACAAAAAAGCTTTTTATAGAAAGTTACGGTTGCCAGATGAACTTTGCAGATAGCGAGGTAGTGGCTTCCATTCTTGCAAATGAAGGGTATAATACTACTCAAATTCTTGAAGAAGCAGATCTCGTACTCGTAAACACTTGTTCTATACGTGAGAAGGCAGAGGTAACTGTACGTAAACGATTAGAAAAATACCAAGCCGTAAAGCGCAAGCAAAATCCTAATATGAAAGTAGGAGTGCTAGGCTGTATGGCAGAGCGTCTTAAAAGCAAATTTCTTGAAGAAGAAAAAATAGTTGATCTCGTAGTAGGTCCAGATGCCTATAAAGATATTCCTAACTTACTTAGCGAGGTAGAAGAAGGTAGAAATGCAGTAAATGTAATTTTATCCAAAGAAGAAACTTACGGAGATATCTCACCAGTACGTTTATTAACTAATGGTGTTACTGCTTTTGTATCAATCACTCGTGGTTGTGATAATATGTGTACGTTCTGTGTCGTTCCTTTTACGAGAGGTCGCGAGCGTAGCCGTGATCCTCAGTCTATACTAGAAGAAGTACAAGATCTTGCTAATAGAGGTTTTAAAGAAATCACACTACTTGGTCAAAACGTGGACTCCTACTTATGGTATGGCGGCGGACTCAAGAAAGATTTTGATAAAGCTAGTGAAATGGCAAAGGCTACTGCGGTAAATTTTGCACAGCTCATGGACACCGTTGCAAAGGCTCAGCCTAAAATGCGCATACGTTTCTCTACCTCAAACCCTCAAGACATGACGCTTGATGTGATAGAGGTAATGGCAAAGCACAAGAATGTATGTAATTACATTCACCTGCCAGTTCAGTCTGGAAGCGATAGGATTTTACAATTAATGAATCGTCAGCATACGGTTTCAGAGTATAAAACTCTTATTGATAATATTAAAAATCTAATCCCTCATATTGGAATTAGTCAAGATATGATTACTGGTTTCCCTACAGAAACCGAAGAAGATCATCAAGGCACTCTTGATCTTATCAACTATGTAAAATATGATTTTGGCTTTATGTTTTACTACTCTGAGCGTCCAGGTACTCTGGCAGAACGTAAGATGGAAGATGACATCCCGCTAGCGGTAAAAAAGAGACGCCTACAAGATGTGATTGACCTACAAAGAGCAATTTCTAGGGACAATTTACTTCGCTACCAAGATCAAACGGTAGAGATTCTTATAGAAAAGGAGTCAAAAAAGAATAAAGATGAGTGGAGCGGTCGTAATGATCAGAATGTCGTTGCCGTTTTCCCAAAAGGAGATTACAAAGTAGGCGACTTCGTTAATGTAAAAATTAATGAATGTACAACAGGCACACTTATAGGTGAGGCAACAGGCTACGCAGAGTACTGGCAATAAAAACCAAAAGTGATGCACTAGCAATAGTTTTTTGTTAGAATAACGCTTTCGCGAAAGCGTAACATATTTTATACTAATCAAATAGATACCCACTGTAATGGGCGTTTACTATGGAAGGAATACAAACCACAAAACAACGATTTGGCATAATAGGAGATAATCCTGCACTAAATCGCGCTATCGAAAAGGCTATACAAGTGGCTCCTACAGATATTTCTGTACTGGTGACAGGAGAATCTGGAGTAGGAAAGGAGAGTATCCCTCGCATTATACACTCGCTTTCTCATAGAAAACACAACAAATATATTGCTGTAAACTGTGGGGCAATCCCTGAGGGAACGATAGACAGTGAGCTTTTTGGACACGAGAAAGGTGCATTTACAGGTGCTACCACTACAAGAAGTGGATACTTTGAAGAAGCAGATGGTGGGACTATATTTCTAGACGAAGTTGGAGAACTACCGCTACCTACCCAAGTACGTTTATTAAGAGTTTTAGAGAATGGGGAATTTTTAAAAGTAGGTTCTTCAAAAACACAAAAAACAGACGTACGCATCGTTGCAGCAACTAACGTCTCGATGTTTGAAGCCATAGAGGAAGGGAAGTTCCGTGAGGATTTATTTTATAGACTGAGTACTGTAGACATCCCACTCCCACCATTGAGGGAACGTAAAGGAGATATACACTTACTGTTTAGAAAATTTGCATCAGACTTTGCGATGAAGTACAAGATGCCCACCATACGACTTTCTGACGAGGCTGTACAATTGCTCTTACAATATCGATGGAATGGAAATATACGCCAGCTACGCAACGTAGCAGAGCAAGTGTCTGTACTAGAAACTAATCGAGAAGTATCGGCAGCAACTATAAGTAACTATCTTCCCGACACAGGATCTAGACTTCCTGCTATCGTAAAGTCTCAAGAAAAGTCTGACTTCTCAAACGAGCGTGAGATTCTATACAAAGTCCTCTTTGACATGAAAGCCGACTTGAATGATCTCAAGAAGCTCACACTAGAGTTAATGAAAAACGGGAATACGCAAGATGTACGCCAAGAGAATGAAAGTCTCATTAAGAAGATTTATGATGACGACGATGATTCTTATGAAACCGTAGAAGAAGTAATGGACGTGCTACAGATACCTCAAAAATCACAAGCACAAACCCCTACTCCACCTCAACCAGAGCCTACTACAGATCCATATCATTTTGCAGAGGAAATCGAGGAAGAAGAAACACTATCGCTACACGATAAGGAACTTGAACTTATCAAGAAATCTCTAGAACGTCACAAAGGCAAACGCAAAGTGGCCGCTCAAGAACTAGGCATAAGCGAGCGCACATTATATAGAAAAATTAAGCAGTTTGACTTGTAGCAGCAAACGTATTGTACCAAAGTTCAAAAATTATCGTTTTACCATACACCACATGAAATCTTTAAATAACCTATTCATTTTAATCATAACAGCTTTGACCATTCAAAGCTGTGGTATGTATTCATTAAGTGGCGTATCTATAGATAAGGAAGAGACGTTTGAAGTTCGCTTTTTTCAAAACGAGGCTGCAATTGTTGAGCCTGGAATAGATAGAGAGTTTACAGAACAGCTTAGAGATATTATCCAAAACCAATCACCACTAGTGCTTACAAATAGCAACGCAGATGTAGTGTATGAAGGCGAGATAATAGAATATTACATTGCACCACAAGCTTCTACATCTGAAAATCTAGCAGCACAAAATCGACTTACAGTTACTGTAAATGTTAGATTTTTTAATAATACTCGTGAGGATGGTGAGTATGATTTTGAACGTAGGTTTTCATTTTTCTCAGATGTACCTGGCGAGACACAATTAGTAGGTAGTGCACTCGATGGCGCCTTAGATGAAATTTACGAGCGTATCACTCAAGATGTTTTTAACGCATCACTAGCTCGCTGGTAAAAATGACTACAGAACAATACACATATTTACTAGAACATCCTGACCAGATTAATACTGAGCAGACAGGCGAGTTACGCACTATCATTGATGCATTTCCATTTTTTCAAAGTGCTCACGCACTGTATTTAAAAGGATTAAAAAACCAAGAGAGCTTTGCTTATAACAAAGCACTAAAACGTACAGCTAGTCACACGGCAGATAGAGCTGTACTTTTTGACTACATAACATCTGAGCATTTCTTACAGACGGCTGTAAGTACTCAAATAAAAGATCAAGAAAAACTCTTAAGGGATTTAGAAATAACAGATGCACTAGATGTATCTGTACAGGTTGAGCAAGAAGAACAAGCGAAGGCCTCTCAAATTCTTGACCCAGATTTATTTGTAGAGAAAAAAGACTCTATAATGACTAGGGCAAAGGCAGAAGATACACTTCAAGTAGGCAAACCACTTCCTTTTACAAAATCTGAAGCACATTCTTTTTCTGAGTGGCTACAGCTTTCTTCTTTCACACCTATTGACCGTTCTCAAGATGACACCGTTGGAGTTGACACTAGTGACACGAAAGAAGATGCCGAATCAACAAGAAGTGAAGACAATGTCGAGATTTTAACTCTCAAAAAAGAAGACAATAGCAAGGAGCGTAAGCGCAAAATCATAGATTCTTTTATAGAAACAAATCCAAAAATAAGCGCCATAAAATCTGTTAAGTCAGAAAAAAAGAAGATTATTAAAGAGTTGCCATATTCTCCTGACGCCCTGATGACAGAGACTTTAGCACGTGTTTATGTTGAGCAAAAAAACTTTGCAAAGGCAAAACAAGCATACCGCATTTTAAGTTTGAAATATCCAGAAAAAAGTGGTTTCTTTGCAGACCAAATTCGGGCAGTAGAACAACTTGAAGAACAAAAAGATTAGAATATTATGAGTACTACGTTTTATATATTTTTAGGATTGATTATTATAGTAGCTTTCCTTCTTGTAGTCGTTATTATGGTACAAAACCCTAAGGGAGGCGGATTATCTTCTTCTTTTGGAGGTGGCGGGACACAACAAATGGGTGGTGTTCAGAAAACAACAGATTTTCTTGACAAAGCTACATGGGCACTTGCGACTATTTTATTAGTATTAATTCTTGCAAGTAACCTAAGTATTTTTGACGGTAGTGTAAGAAATGAGTCTCAAGTTTTTGATGCAGATGCTGTAGAGCAATCTACTCCTGCACCAGCACCGGTAAACCTTCCTGACAATGGAGGAGATCAATAGACTCTCATAACATAACATATTAGAAGAGCCAGCTATTTTAGCTGGCTCTTTTGTTTTATGAAAATTTGTCAGTGCTTAGTGAGTGGCATAATTTCTGTCTTTTACGCTCGCGTAACCAGTTAAGCGTTACAAAAACAATTCAACTCAATAATTAAATCTATAACAATGGCAATTAAAATCAAACCATTAGCAGACCGCGTTGTAATCGAGCCTGTTGCGGCAGAAACTCAAACAGCATCTGGTTTATATATTCCAGATAGCGCACAAGAAAAACAACAAAGAGGTAAAGTAGTAGCTGTAGGATCTGGAACAAAAGATCACGAGATGACCGTTAAAGTGGGTGACACTGTTATATACGGAAAGTATGCGGGTAGTGAACTAAAATTTGACGGTGCAGATTATATGATTATGAAAGAGGATGATATCCTTGCGATTGTATAAATAGGTATTCGCTTTCGCGAAAGCGTACTAAGAAAAAATTAAAATATTTTAAACATAGTGCTTAGAGCATACAGCTTAAAGCCTCTGAAAAAGTAAAAAGAAAATGGCAAAAGACATTCAATTTAATATAGAAGCACGCGACGGATTAAAGCGTGGTGTAGATAAACTTGCAAACGCGGTAAAAGTTACTTTAGGACCTAAAGGTCGTAACGTGATTATTTCAAAATCTTTTGGAGCGCCACACGTAACAAAGGATGGTGTAACTGTAGCAAAAGAAATAGAACTAGAAGATGCTCTTGAAAATATGGGAGCACAGATGGTAAAAGAAGTTGCTTCAAAAACTAATGACCTTGCTGGTGACGGTACTACTACAGCAACAGTACTTGCACAAGCTATCGTAACAGAAGGACTTAAAAACGTAGCTGCTGGTGCAAACCCAATGGACCTTAAAAGAGGTATTGATAAGGCAGTAGAGGCTATCGTTGCAGATCTAGAAAAGCAAACTGCAAAAGTGGGCAACTCTTCAGACAAGATAAAGCAAGTAGCATCTATCTCTGCAAACAATGATGAAGTTATAGGAGAGCTTATCGCAGAAGCTTTTGGGAAAGTAGGTAAAGAAGGTGTTATCACTGTAGAAGAAGCAAAAGGAACAGAAACGTATGTAGATGTTGTAGAGGGTATGCAGTTTGATCGCGGTTTCCTTTCTCCATACTTTGTGACCAACAGTGAGAAAATGAGTGCAGAGCTAGATAGCCCGTACATCTTACTATTTGACAAGAAGATTTCAAATATGAAAGATTTACTTCCTGTACTTGAGCCTGTGGCGCAAACAGGAAAGCCACTTCTTATCATTGCAGAAGATGTAGATGGCGAAGCACTTGCTACACTTGTGGTAAATAAACTACGTGGTGCTCTTAAAATTGCTGCTGTAAAAGCACCAGGTTTTGGAGATCGTCGTAAGGCTATGCTAGAAGATATTGCTATCCTTACTGGAGGTACTGTAATCTCAGAAGAAAGAGGCTTTACACTAGAAAACACTACGCTAGATATGCTAGGTACTGCAGAGACAGTTACTATAGACAAAGACAACACAACTGTTGTAAACGGATCTGGAGACTCAGACATGATTAAAGCTCGCGTAGGGCAAATCAAATCTCAAATAGAGACTACTACATCAGACTATGATAAAGAAAAGCTACAAGAGCGCCTTGCAAAACTTGCAGGTGGAGTTGCTGTACTTTATGTAGGTGCTGCCTCTGAGGTTGAGATGAAAGAGAAAAAAGACCGTGTAGATGACGCTTTACACGCAACTCGTGCCGCTGTAGAAGAAGGTATCGTTGCCGGTGGAGGTGTTGCTCTTGTGCGTGCAAAGAAATCTCTTGACAAAATCAAAACAGAAAATGCAGACCAAGAGACTGGTGTGCAGATCGTAAACCGTGCGATTGAGTCTCCACTTAGAACGATTGTTTCTAATGCTGGTGGTGAAGGAGCTGTTGTGATTTCTAAAGTACTAGAAGGAAAGAAAGACTTTGGTTTTAACGCAAAAAATGGAGAGTACACAGATATGCTTAAAGCTGGAATTATCGATCCTAAGAAAGTAACACGTGTAGCACTTGAAAATGCTGCTTCTGTTTCAGGAATGATTCTTACTACAGAATGTGCACTTACAGACATTAAAGAAGATGCTCCAGCAGCAATGCCACCTATGGGAGGAGGCGGAATGCCAGGAATGATGTAATGGCGAATCGCCATATATATTTATGAGCTACTCCCGGAGTGGTTCTAAAAATCAAAAACCTCTGCTTTTAAGCAGAGGTTTTTTTATGGTTATTGTTACGCTTTCGCGAAAGCGTAATTACTTCTTTTTGAAATATTGCCATAGAGAAACCCCTATCATAACTAGCAATAATGGAATAATAAAAATCAAATCATAGCGAACCTCAACCCCATAATCGAGATTCTCATCAATTAAATATACTTGAATATTATATTCCCATACAATATAGAAGAACACTAAAATAATAGTGCAAATCTGGGCAGTGGTAAACTTTAGTTTCATATAAATTTTATAAGCATAATTATTGCCATTACAATCATAATAGCATTCTCAATAAATGTTGCTTCTGTCATAGGTAGTTTTAATGCTGTACCTAAACATGCACATTGAATTTCTTTTTTACTCAACAGTGTTTTACTCACACCCACCGTGGTAATACCAAGAATAACAATAGTAGCTATAAGTGCTATTTCTACCTGAAAACGCATTAAAAACATAAGCCCTAGTATAGTTTCAATAAATGGATATACCCTACTATAAACCGGTACTGAATGAGCCAGCGGATCATACATAGAAAAGCTTGTTGAAAAACCTTTGAGATCTAGCATTTTAAAGAAGCTAAAGACAATATAAAATAAGCCCATAAAATCTAGCATAGCAGACTGCCAGTTTGCTTCTCTATAATTAAGTAATGTAGATGCTATTGTAATGTAAAACAATATCAAAAACAACGGTTTGAGTTGTTGCAATTTTGATTCTTCAACCACTTGCGCAGCTTTCTCACTATTTACAAACACTCCAGAACTGCTCTCTTGCGTTTCAATAGCAGCTCTCGAGACAATTTTTGATGACAAGCTATATTTTTCTGGCAAAGCATCTTGCAGTGTCTTTATAGAAATATGATCAACCATCATAAGGATAACCTCTTCATCTTCTAGAGAAACAATTGCATTTGTAACACCATCAATATCGCCTAGCTTTTTTTCTACACCTGCCCTGCAACCATTACAAGTCATTCCCTTTACCGTATACGCTTGCTTTATCATAGCCATTAGTGATTATGGTCATCATGGTGTTCCTCCTCAAGAGGAGCTTCTACGAGCACTTCTTTTTGCTCATAAACACTCAGCGACTTCCCTTTATAATTAGTCACATATAATATCTCACCTACTAACAACATATCTGTAGGTTTTAAAACAGCATCATTAATTTCTTGTTTAAAATTTCCCTCATGATCAAAAACTAACACCCTATTATTCTCAAAGTCTGTAGAAAACACTTCATCATCTGAAACATAAATACCTGTGGCTGCATTCATCTTTTGATCTTCGCCTACTGTCATCAGGTGATTTCCTTTTTTATCAAACTTTTGAAGCCTATTATTATAAGCATCGGCTACCCAGATGGCATCATCTGTGATTTGCACATCAGTAGGGTAGTAAAAATCTCCAGCTGCCTTACCCTCTTTCCCAAACGATGACCAAGTCACACCATCTTCAGTATATAAAATACGGTTATTATAAAAATCTGCTATGGCTATGGCGTTTCCTCTAGCATCTATACCAGCAGGCGCATCTAGACTATCTGTGATTACAATAGGCTTTTTTGTAGTCCCTAATACAGACAACACCTCATCATTACCGTATTGCGGGATGTATACAATACCAGCATCTGCTGCAATGTGCATAGGTCTATCTAATGAATCTATAGTATTCTGTACACTTCCATTAAGGTTGACTTGAACGACCCTATTGTGATCTCCATCACTTAGCCATAGTCCATTTTCATCTTGTGCAATTCCTATTGGATTTATGCCCTGAAGATTAATTGTTTTAGTATGCACCCAAGCGACTTGAGTTTTTGGCTCCTCCTTGCAGCTATATACAGTGAGAGCCGCAATGAGTATAATGTATAAATTTTTCATAGTTGTTTTGTGTTTAAAAAAGAGAGGCAGCGGCATGCTTATCACATAACTGCCTCACTCGTCTCTACCTTAGGGGTGAAAGACACTATTGTACTAAACGCTCGTATTTACAACAAGCCGGAAGATTGTCATAAGCACCTGCTGTAGCTTTGTGGGCTTTTGTGTCATGGCCAGCCTTAGCTATTTCTTTTTGTATCGCATCTGTTGTAGTCTGGCTGTTATCAAAGCTAACTTCGAGCATTTGATTATTCTGATTCCAAGCAGCGTCTGTCACTCCTTCTATGCCGTTTGTAACTTTTAAAATACGTGCCTCACACATTCCACACTTTCCTGCTACAAGCATTTTCTGAGTTTTTACAATGCTCTCTTCTGTTAGCTCCGTAGTATTCGTTTCAGAGAGTTCCACTTGGCCATCAGCTCTAGTGATTTTTGAGGTAATAGGTGTATATCCAGCTTTTTCTACCTGTTTTACGACAGCATCCATCGTAAGTGCTTTTCCTGCAGGATATAAAAAACTAAAGTCGCCTGTTTCAATATCGATGGCTACTTTCTTTATTCCTTTAAACTCTTTGAATTTTTTCTCTAATCCGTATGCACAGAATGGACAACCTAGACCGTCTACCTGTACTTCAAATTGATCCATTTCTTTTTGCGCTTGCACACCCATAGTGGCAAACAAGGCAATTACTAATATTGATATTATTGTTTTCATAGTATTTAATTTAATTCTCTATATGAGATACTGTTATTATTAAAGTATAAAACGTGTTCCTAGATATATAGAATATTTTCTCTCTATTGCCTCAGGAACGTTTTGGCTAAGCGGTACTTGAACACCAGCTTCCCACGTCCATTGTTTTCTTGCATATTGAATTCCTTGAGCATACAGCAATTCAAATTGATCACGCTCTAAAAACCACTCGCTAGAATATTCAAAATACAAGTTTACTTGATTTACAGGATACGTAGGTTTGAGCAATGGCAATCCAAATCCTAATTTATAAACCAATTTATCAAGAGAACCATCTGGCATCCAGCTATATCCTGCTTCGTTAGAAATACCATATTTAAGCGATTCATAACCTGCTACCACACCATAATACCCTGAGTATTTACCGGTACTTATACCCTCAATATCAAGAGCTTCTCCGGTAGGTAAGGTCTGTAACGTTTTGGCAACCATTCGGAAGGTTTTACCCGTTCCATCTTTTCTATAGAACTGATATTTACCTACAATGTTAATGTCACCTAATGTGCTTCCGCTTCCGCGAAAATCGTCATAATCATAAGTTACGTAAGGTAAATGCACCGCTACAAGTGTGTTAGCTGAAGGTAAATAATGCAGCATAAGAGGTACTCGCGTTGCTGTACCATCTTCTGAAACGCGTATTTCGGTGAGTGTTTTTGCTATAAAACTTCCGCCACCTAACATGATAGGTTTATCTGCGGTAAGTGGTGGTCCTTGTGAGTACGCTTTCGCGAAAGCGAATGTCACCAATAAGACTATAAATATTTTTTTCATTGTGATTCTCGTTATACCCAAAGATTGGGTAATTAGTAATAAAAGTGTAGTTACTAAAAAGAGCAACTAGCTTGTATCTTTATGGCATAAAAACCATAGCGGAATCCCAAATATGCAATGATATTGCACGAAGAGATACCTGTGTATACAGGTATTATATTAGGTATTGATTGTAAGCAACTTGATAATCTGTAATTATCAAGGGAGGAGGATGATTTGTAACCGATGCAGAGTGTTTATCTGCTTCTACAAAAAGATATGTATAGCTGTAGGTGAAGGCTTTTAAAAATACAAGTTGATCTGTAGTAAATTGATCAAATTGTATTTTGAGCTCATCTTGACCTTCAAAAACGGTTTGCTCATTCTTGCAGCATCCCATTTTTTTGTAAGTGTCTTTGCCATACTTAGCGTCTAAGGATTGCATCATCTCACAAGGAGCAGCTTCACCAAAAATCGCAACATCAATTAAGTGATCTCCACAATAGTGCTTATCTACACTAAAAGACATCGTTGATCCTAGCACTAAAAGCGCTAAAAACAAAGATGTTATTTTATGGAAACCGTTTTTCATTAATGCAAAAATAAATAAAAGCCAAATAACAATGATGTTACTTGGCTTTTTAATAACAATTACTGTGCCTATATGATCACATAGTAATTATATAGTAGCACTGATTATAATGAGTATTGCAGTCCAACTGTCACAGTTTCCTTGCGCTTAAGCTGTACTCCATTTACATCTTGCAATAAAGGTGTACCTACCTCAACACCGAGACGTACATTCTTTAATGCTCCTTTGTAAGCATAAAGATTAAACCCTAATCCTCCATCTATATAAGTACCACCAGAGTTTCTAGTATCTGCAGTGATTACCATAAGCGGATTTAAATCTGGATTTGCTCCGTCTATTTCTGAAACTACAGTTCCTTTTACCCTTGCAGAAAAACTAATCCAATCTGTTGCCTTGTAGGCCACCCAGTTATTTAAAGCATAACTATTACCCAAACGGTAGTCACGATCATTAGTACCCGTACGCACAACAGCATCTAGCTGGTTACCACCAGAAAAAGAGTCTGACTGCCAGATATAAGTCGCACCTAGTAATGCATCTAGTGTACCACTTCCTATCTGCATAGGGTAAGGCAATATCACCTCATTACCATTAGATGCAGGAGTAACATCCATTTCATCTATACTTCCCGTAGGTAATGACACCCCTACTTTACCATGTAACTGCTGTCTGTTCTTATTAAAAAGTGTAACTAGACCAGAGATTTTAAGATCTGAGATGCCACTAGATGAAGTTTCAAAATTTCCTCCCATTGCAGTAAGGTGCTCCATATCCATAGATGTGTATCCTATCATTGCAGCTAGGGTTACTTTATCTGATACGGCATACATACCTCCTAGCATATGCATATTCATAGGCATATCTGTAGGTGTAACCATATACTCTCCACCATTAGGAAGTAATACACTCTCAAAACTTACATCATCATTACCTCTTTTAAGATCATTCATTTGCATATTCATATATCTATATGAAAACATAAATTCTCCTTTTTTGTGAGTATGGTCACCCATAACAGATATAGGAGCATGCCCATCTGGACGATTACTTGACCAAGGGTTTTGAGTTTGAGTTTCTTGTGCGCTTAATACTGTGGTCATTGCTATAGCTAGCAAAACCATTATAAAATTTTTCATTATTATATGTAAATTATTGTATAGTAAAATGAGCATATCTCTTCATAGAGAATGCATAAGGTTTTGAACAGTACATATACGTACCATTCTCGGAAATAACTATACTGATAGTTGTGGAGGCCAATCTATATCAGATTGATAGGAGGCTATTTTACCCTCTATTAAAGAGTAAAAATTCTGAGTGTAATTACCTACTAAAGATGTTATAGAAAATGACTGTTCTGACTGAAAGTATAAGGGGTAAAACGCCTCTACAATACGTAAACCCAGAGTTTCTTTACTACTATCTGAAGTATCTAGTGATAGCTGCTTAGACAAATAACACTTACCGTTACACTGTAGCTTTGGTTTATCTTTATTTACACAATACGTCTCTACTATATAATCTATATTAAGCTCATAGTACAGCACATTGCTTACGTTCATAACTGGACGTAATGCAAAAATGGAAAATAGTATAAGTGCGTAAATTGCTTTCAACAGGTAGGTCTGTTATTGACAAGGAATATATTAAACAAGTCCTTATTGTATCTCCTTATCTACTACGCCGCACTTAAGCATTTTATCACCGTAGTAAGGATTGCGTATTTCTTTAGAATTTGATAACCAGTAAGCACCTTTACCCTCAAATGCCATCGGGCAGTATTGCTTATATATAGTGCCAGATGTAATCTCGTTAGATAAGTACACCTCTACCTTTTTAGAAATATTTTCAAAAGCTACACGTTGCTCTGCAGCATCCTTAGACACTGAGATAAGTGTAAGATCATCGTTTAAACCTTTTGCGATATCACTTTCAGTTTGTGATTCAAGTGTGCTCTTAAAGTTAGAAGCAATTTCTGCAGCTTCGTAAGGATCTGTATTTACCAAGGCTCCTTTTAAACTTAAATATGCTGCGTGAATTTGTGACGCTTCATCCGTCTTAAATGTTACCTCTTCAACAGCGTTAGTCACATTTAAATCTCCATTTTCTGTAACTACAGCGTTTACACCTATTTGAGTAGGTGCCGTTTGTACATCTGAAACTATTTGTTGTTTACACGACACAATCGCTAGAGCTGCTATTACTAATAAAGTGTTTTTCATCTTATAACATGTTAGGCTACAAAAATACACATACCCTATTTATCAACCTTACGGTAATAAAAAAAAGCAGGTAATAAGATAAAAATTAACAATGGCTGTATTAAGAATCTACGCACATAAAAAAGAGGCAGGTATTCTGAAGGGTTATGATGATGCAGTAAATAGTAAAATGGCAGTAATAATATCACCAAAACTATCAAGCAAAATATACTCGTGAATTTTAAAATACTCCTATCTGTAAAAACTATCCATAAAATTCCAAGAGACAGTAGCATGTTAATGAAATATCTTAAAAGTACATTTAAAAAAAACTTCCCTTCAATTAACTGAGGTATTGCTGTATTCTGATAATCACCATGGAAGTAATCAATAAGCGGATCGTAAAATAGTTCGCTTTCGCGAAAGCGTACATACAACAACCCCAACAAAAACAATCCACCTATCAGGACGCGGATTAACTTATTCATCCTTCACCGGTTTTTTATAAGAGTTGATCCAACCTATCCATAACAAGAACACGGTACCATAAATTACCGCCGGAAAGATGGTTCCATGAAGTACATCTGCATATTGTGGATACTCATAAATACCTATGGTAAGTAATGCAATGCGCAAGACATTCATCCCATAAATAAGTGCTACTCCTCCAAAAATGAATAAGAGCGTGCGCTTCATATCACCAAAGAATGCTAGCATGAATGAAATAAATAATAGCATTACACTTACAGCGTTACAACCTTCTACAACGCGAGCAAGCGTTTTTCCATTCATTGTGAGATTCATAGCAGGTTCCCACTTACTTGGCACTACTTGCATGTCATAACCTAATGATGTGATGACAGATTGACTTTGCCTGGCAACCGTATGTGTAATAATGTCGGGAAAATAGCGACTACTGCCTCCGTAGGTTAAAAATAGTTGGTAAAGCACCACAAAAACCAAATAACTTCCTATGAAGATAATGAGAAATCGAAGTACGGACTTATATTTGCGTAGTAGTTTAAGCAAGGGGCGTGTTTTGACGTCTAAAATACAAGAAAAATGGCTTTTGAAGATTTAAAAATAGAAGTAAGCCGCATCGCGGATAAAAAAGAAGATAGCGCTACAAGCAAAATGACTGCAATATGCGAGTTATTGCGCGAGCGCATAGAATATTATGACTGGGTAGGCTTTTACATGGCAAACCATGAAAAGCGCACATTACACCTAGAAGCATTTGCTGGAGAACCTACAGATCACACGGTAATTCCTTTTGGAAAAGGAATATGCGGTCAGGTAGCAGAATCTAATGCAAACTTTGTAGTGCCAGACGTAAAAGCACAAGACAATTATATTGCTTGCTCTATCACTGTAAAAAGTGAGATTGTTATTCCATTATTTAAAGATGGTAAAAACATAGGGCAGATAGATATAGACTCAAGTCACGTAGATCCTTTTACAAAGGATGATGAAGATTTCCTTGAGTTTGTAAATGTGCAAGTTGCAGCACTGCTGTAAGAAGTACCTCCCACTAATTAAAAAGCCTCAATTCTAAATTTAGAATTGAGGCTTTTTTTTATAATATGTGAAGCTATTACATCCCTGTTCTTATTGCTTCTACAGGATCTAATCGAGAAGCACCTATTGCGGGGATAATCCCTGCGATGATGCCTATAATAAATGTTGTAAAAAGCCCTAAGAAAATATTATCAAATGATAACACAAACTCAAAGTCTCCTGCAATTTTTGAAACATCTAAGAGCCATACTATAAGCTGAACCATAATTAAGCCAATAAAACCGCCAAAAATAGATAGCAATACAGATTCAAATAAAAACTGAAATAAAATAAAACGACGCTTAGCTCCTAGTGCCTTCTGTATACCTATGAGATTTGTACGTTCCTTGACACTCACAAACATAATATTTGCAATCCCAAAACCACCTACTAGTAATGCAAAGCCACCTATTAACCAGCCTACCGTAGTAAGTACTCCTATGATCCCATCAATAGCATCTGTAAAGCCGCTAAGTCTATTGATAAAGAAATCACTAGTTTCTCCAGCTTTTATAGACCTACCCGCTCTCATTTTCTGTTCGGCAATAGCGTAGAATTCGTCTGCGTCTTCACCTTCTGCAGGTACGATTGTCATTGTAGGAAATGTAGATCTATTATTATCCCCATAAATACGTCTTATAATATTTACGGGAATTACTATTTTCTCATCCTTAGAGTCTCCAAAGGCGTTGATACCTTGCTTCTTAAGAACTCCAATGATGGTAAATTTTCTACTTAAGGTTTTTATTTGTTTTCCTATTGGGTCTACACCTTCCCCAAAGAGGTTATCACGCAAAACAGATCCTATGATTGCAACGGGAACACCATTTGTAGATTCCTGTTCATTAAAAAAACGTCCATCTTCAAATTCTAGTTTTTCTATCTCAAAGAGTCCCTCCGTTGCATTATCTACTTGAACACTCTCTACTACTTTACCTTCATAACTTATCTTTTGTGAAGGTATAGACATGGTATAATTTATAGCCCCTAAGCCAGGCAAATTGCGCTGTAAGTTCTGGTAATCCTCGTATGTAACAAGCGGGAAACGCTCTCGCTTCCAGCGTGGAACCTCTGTGGGTCCAAAGGAGATATGACAGATAATCATACTCTCTTGATCAAGGGATGAAAGACTTCCCTTAATGTCTTTTTCAAGTGAATCTACCGCTGCTAGCACCCCGATAATTGAGAAAATCCCAACCGTTACTCCCATCAATGAAAGAAACGTACGAAGCTTGTTATTGCGCAATGCATTTACAGCAAATCTAAAACTCTCCCCTAAGGCTCTTAAATATATTAGCATTGATTGATTTTATCTAAAGATACGAGTAAGACGCCACACACTAAAAATTGTTACAAAGTCATATCAATTTGTTAATAGAAACCCGAAACAAAAAGGCTTGAAATACCTATTTTTGAAGCTTTTAAAACCCACCTTAACGGGATCAACCAAAATCTATTAATTTTCTCACAATGAGCACAACAAAAAAAATAGGCGCAGCACTAATTTCAGTATTTCATAAAGACGGCTTAGCCCCTATCGTTCAAAAGCTTCACGAACAAGGAGTAACCCTCTATTCTACTGGTGGAACAGAGAAGTTTATTAAAGATTTAGGAATCCCAGTTGTGCCTGTTGAGGATGTAACTTCATACCCTTCTATCTTAGGTGGCCGTGTAAAAACGTTACACCCAAAAGTTTTTGGAGGTATTCTTAATCGTCAGGATCACGAAGGTGATGTAAAAGAAATGGAAGAGTTTGAAATTCCGCAACTTGATCTTGTAATTGTAGATTTATACCCTTTTGAAAAAACTGTTGCTTCTGGCGCGCCAGAACAAGATATTATAGAAAAAATAGACATCGGTGGTATTTCACTTATACGTGCCGCAGCCAAGAATTTTAAAGACACACTATGTATATCTTCTATGGAAGACTATGCAGAAGTTCTTGACATTATTACGGCTGGTAACGGAAGTACTACAATAGAAGAGAGAAAACGTTTTGCAGCAAAGAGTTTTGCAGTTTCTTCTCATTATGATACTGCAATCTTTAATTACTTCAATACAGACCAAGAAATCCCGGTACTTAGACATAGTAGTAATGATGGGAAAGCACTTAGATATGGAGAAAACCCGCATCAAAAAGGGTTTTTCTTCGGAGATTTTGATGAAGTTTTTGAAAAGCTTCACGGTAAAGAATTATCATACAACAACCTGCTTGATGTAGATGCTGCCGTAAACTTGATTTCAGAATTTCAAGGAGAAGCACCTACGTTTGCTATTCTTAAACATAACAACGCTTGTGGTTTTGCACAGCGTGAGACTATGCATCAAGCATATGTAGATGCACTAGCTGGAGATCCTACTTCTGCCTTTGGAGGAGTGTTAATCGCAAACGGAAACATAGATATTTCGACTGCAAATGAAATTCATAAATTGTTCTGTGAGGTAGTGATAGCGCCGTCTTACGACGCAGATGCACTAGAAATTTTAAAAGGAAAGAAAAACAGGATAGTCCTTACGCTCAAAAATATCGTATTACCTGAGACAACCGTGCGCACTTGCCTTAACGGAACACTCGTTCAAGGTCGCGATAACAAGACAGATGTGAAGGAAAATTTAACAAACGCAACAACCACTGCTCCTACAGATAAGGAGATAGAAGATTTACTGTTTGCTTCAAAAATATGTAAGCACACAAAATCTAATACCATTGTACTTGCAAAGAACAAACAACTTTGTGCAAGTGGTACAGGTCAAACTTCTAGAGTTGATGCCTTAAGACAAGCTATAGAGAAGGCAACCTCTTTTGGTTTTGATCTTAAAGGATCTGTGATGGCTAGTGATGCATTTTTCCCTTTCCCAGACTGTGTTGAGATTGCAGATAATGCAGGTATCACATCGGTAATTCAACCTGGTGGATCTATAAAAGATCAACTTACCATCGATTACTGTAATGAGAACAATATCTCAATGGTAATGACGGGAACAAGACATTTTAAACATTAATATAAGTTTAAGGGAGTACGCTTTCGCGAAAGCGTAATTTTACCCTTTAATATTTGTACATTTATACAAACGCGTAACTGCTAACATTTAATACCTCCACAATAACCCTATGGGATTTTTTGATTTTTTAACCGAAGATATAGCAATTGACCTCGGTACCGCAAACACACTGATTATTCACAACGACAAGGTAGTGGTAGATAGCCCCTCCATAGTTGCTAGGGATAGGACGACCAAAAAAATCATCGCTGTAGGTAAGGAAGCTGCTCAAATGCAGGGAAAAACGCATGAGAATATCAAAACAATTAGACCTCTTAAGGATGGTGTAATTGCAGATTTTGACGCGAGTGAACAAATGATTGCGATGTTCATTAAAGAAATCCCTGCGCTTAAAAAGAAATTCTTTCCACCAGCATTGCGCATGGTGATTTGTATTCCTTCTGGAATTACAGAAGTAGAGATGCGAGCAGTAAAAGAAAGTGCAGAGCGTGTAAATGGAAAAGAAGTTTACTTAATACACGAGCCTATGGCTGCGGCCATAGGTATAGGTGTAGACATCATGCAACCTAAGGGTAACATGATTGTAGATATAGGTGGTGGTACTACAGAAATTGCGGTGATTGCTCTAGGAGGAATTGTTTGTGATAAGTCTGTAAAAATAGCCGGTGATGTATTTACAAATGATATCATCTATTATATGCGCACCCAGCACAACCTCTACGTAGGTGAGCGCAGTGCCGAAAAAATTAAAATACAAATAGGTGCCGCTACAGAGGATCTTGAAGTTCCGCCAGAGGAAATGAGCGTTCAAGGACGTGATCTTCTTACAGGTAAACCTAAACAAGTGCAAATAAGCTATCGCGAGATTGCAAAGGCACTTGATAAATCTATACTTCGTATAGAGGATGCAGTAATGGAAACATTATCTCAAACTCCTCCAGAACTCGCTGCCGATATTTACAACACAGGAATCTACCTTGCTGGTGGAGGATCTATGTTACGAGGTCTTGACAAGCGTCTTTCTCAAAAAACAGATCTACCTGTTTATATTGCCGAAGATCCGCTTAGGGCTGTAGTAAGAGGTACTGGAATTTGCCTTAAAAATATTGCTAAGTATAAGAGCGTTCTCATTAAATAGAAAACTCTTAAGTTATGCATCAGATTATCAATTTCTTGATCAGGAACAAGCACTTCCTGCTGTTTGCATTTTTACTAATGCTGTCGCTTGTTTTTACCATACAATCTCATTCTTATCACCGTAGTAAATTTGTAAACTCTGCAAACTGGTTTACGGGTGGCATTTATGGATCTGTAACTAGTGTTCAAGATTATTTTAAACTCAAAACATACAACAAACAGCTTCTAGAAGAGAATGCCCGCTTACGCGAAATGTTGAAATCACCTAACGAGGATAATCTAGATCTTGACGTTCTTACAGATGCAACATCCCCTATCCCGTCAGATAGTTTGCGAAAATTCTCATACATTCCTGCAAAGGTTCTCAATAACAACTACGCAAAGACAGATAATTTCATTACTCTTCTAGGTGGATTAAAAGATAGTATTCACAAAGACCAAGGAGTGATTACTAGCAAAGGAATCGTAGGCATCATTGACAAAACATCTGCTGGCTACAGCACCGTACTATCCATTCTCAACTCTAACTTTACCACAAGTGCAAAGCTAAGAGCGTCAGAACATTTTGGAACAATGCAATGGGACGGAAAAAATCCAAATATCGTTCAGGTTATTGACATGCAACAACAAGCACCTGTAAAACTAGGTGATACCATAGAAACCAGTGGGAAATCGGCAATTTTCCCGAAAGGGATTCCTATAGGTACAGTTGATGAGTTTGAATTAGATCCAAGTAAAAACTTCTATACTCTTTCTATAAAGCTTATAAATGACATGACTAATCTAGGCCATGTATACGTGGTAGAAAACAGTTATAAGAAGGAAATTATAGCACTAGAAACACAGCAGGATGAAGAATAGTGTCTCTGTAAATATTGCTAGGTTTATAGCACTCATGATTGTGCAGATTTATATTTTTAATAATGTAAATCTCTTTGGGTACATCAACCCTTATCCTTACATTTTGTTTCTTTTAGTCTTTCCATTTACAGCTAATAGAGCTTTATATATTTTTATCGCTTTCTTAACGGGGCTTACAATGGACATGTTTGGCAATAGTGGTGGTGTGCATGCGGCAGCCTGCCTCTTCCTTGCATATCTCAGGCCGGTTGCATTGCGCTTCTCTTTTGGAGTAAGCTACGAATACAATGCCATAAAATTATCTAAGGTGAGCTTTTACGAGCGATTCATCTTTATTTCTATAATGGTACTCATTCACCATTTGGTATTGTTTTTACTTGAGGTTTTTAACATAAGTAACATACTCTACACCTTAAACAAGACGTTAATCACTAGTATCTTTACCATTATACTTTGTTTGACTATTAATATCCTTTTTAGCAGCCGTAACGAATGAGAAAATTACTCCTCCTCTTTATTGTCTTGACTACGGGTGTACTGTTTATTGCTAGATTATTTTATCTACAGGTTTATGACACCTCTGCAGCTATTCTTTCTGAGAATAATGCAATAAAACAACAATATGAAATACCACAACGTGGGCGTATTTATGATCGCTATGGTAAACTTCTAGTATCAAACCAGCCCTCATATGACTTAATGGCGATACCTCGAGAAATCAAACCTTTTGATACACTTAAGCTATGCTCATTATTAAACATTGATAAAGAGAGACTTGTAAAGCAACTTAACAAGGCAATACATTATTCTCCTAGGCACCCTTCTGTTATCGTACCTACCATGTCACAAGAAGAGTTTGCATACTTGGGTGAGCAAATGCGCAAGTTTGAGGGTTTCTTTATCCAGAAACGATCGTTACGTGACTATCAGATAGATTTTGGTGCAAACTTCCTAGGCTACATACAAGAAGTACACCAAGGAATTATTAAAGAAAAACCATACTACATAAGCGGTGATCTTATAGGAAGACAAGGTGTTGAAGAGAAGTACGAAGAAATCTTACGTGGAAAAAAAGGGATTAAGTATCTTCAAAAAGATCGATTTAACCGAGTGATAGGCCCTTACAAAGAAGGTACCCTTGACCAAGAACCTGAAGAAGGAAAAAATATACATCTTACTATAGATTCCGAGCTTCAAAAATACGGTCAAGAATTAATGCAAGGTAAGCGTGGCGGTATTGTAGCTATCGAGCCATCTACTGGAGAAATACTAGCATTAGTAACTGCTCCTAATTATGACCCTGCATTAATGGTAGGTCGCGAGCGTTCTAAAAACTACTCAAAACTTGATAATGATTCCATTGCAAAACCTATGTATGACAGGGCGCTACTAGGAGAATATGCACCCGGATCTCCTTTTAAAGCACTAACAGGTCTTATTGCGCTTCAAGAAGGAGCAATTACACTAGAGGATCGTGTTTATTGTAATGGAGGCATGCGTTATGGGAGAGGAAGAACCTTTGGCTGTCACCACCACAAAAGCCCAGTACAAATGATAGATGGTATTGCATATTCTTGCAATGCTTACTTTGGGACCGCTTATTTAAATACACTTAATAAATATAACACTCCACAAGAAGGAATTACAGCATGGCAAAGCCATCTTGAAAGTTTTGGACTAGGAGATTTCATGGGATATGACTTACCTATAGGAAGACCAGGATTTATACCAAAAGCATCTTATTATAATAGAATACATGATTACCCTAATAGGAAGTGGGGAAGTGCTGCGACGCTTTCTAATTCTATAGGTCAAGGTGAAGTTTCCCTTACCCCAATGCAAATGGCCCACTTTACAGCGACTATTGCAAATAGAGGATGGTTTTACAGACCACACATCATAAAAAAAATAGAAGGACAGGACTCAATCCCTTCACTTTATGAACAAAAAAATTATACTACTATAGATGCTAGACATTTCGAGCCTGTTATCCAAGGCCTCAATGATGTGTACAATTATGGAACTGCAGCAAATCTAAAAGTCCCAGGTATAGACATCTCTGGTAAAACAGGGACAGCAGAAAATTATACAAAAATAGATGGGGTAACTACACAACTTACAGACCACTCCACTTTTGTAGCATTTGCTCCTAAAGATAATCCTAAGATTGCCATAGCCATCTTTGTAGAAAATGGATATTGGGGATCTCGTTATGGAGGACGTATTGCATCACTTATGATTGAAAAATACATCAATAGAGAAGTGACTCGTAAAGACTTAGAAAACTGGATACTCACCCACTCTCTAGAAGAAGAATATGCAAAACCACTAAGTGGTAAACCTTTTAAAATAAATTACTAATGAGCCGATTTTCACGGAATGTTGGTAGTTTTGACTGGCTACTTATTCTATTATACTTAGCTCTTGTAGCTATAGGCTGGGTTAACATCTACTCTGCTGCCTTTGATCCAGACACAGAAGCCTTTGTAAGTATGAACAACTTGTACTTCAAGCAACTTGTATGGATATTCTTAGGCTTTCTTATTATTACATTTATTCTATTTTTAGATTCAAAATTCTTTGAGCGATTCTCTAGTGTTATTTACATAGGCTCGTTGCTCTCATTAATATTATTATTCGTTTTTGGTAAGACCATATCTGGAGCCACAAGTTGGTACAACCTTGGATTTATGAGTTTGCAGCCTAGTGAATTTGCCAAAGCCGCTACCGCACTAGCGCTTGCCAAATACTTGAGCGATATACAAACCAATATAAAAACCATAAAAGATCAAGTTCGGGCGCTTGCTATTATCGCAATACCAGCACTTATCATTGTGCCGCAGCCAGACCCTGGAAGTGCACTAGTTTATGCTGCATTTTTCTTTCCATTATATCGAGAGGGACTTGCCGCTAGTTATTTAATTCTAGGAGCATCTACGATTACTTTATTTGTGCTTACACTAGTTTTAGGACCTATATATGTGTCAGTGATTGTAATTGCGATTGCCTTGATACTGTTTGCTAGAAATAGAAAAAAACGACCTTCCAAACGTCTTTACATAGGTCTCGTAGCAGCTGCATGTCTTTTTGCATTTTCTGTAAACTACATTTTTGAAAATATCTTCGAACAACGACACCGCGACCGTTTTAATATTGTTTTAGGTAAAGAAGTAGATGCAAAAAGTATAGGCTACAACACTCAACAAAGTGAGATTGCCATAGGTAATGGTGGCTGGTTTGGAAGAGGATTTCTTGAAGGAACACAAACTAAAGGTAAGTTTGTTCCAGAACAACATACAGATTATATATTTTCAACGGTAGGTGAAGAGTGGGGATTCTTTGGGAGTACGCTTGTCATTATTTTATTTATAGCACTTATTTTAAGAGTCATCCAACTATCAGAAAAACAAAAAAATGACTTCTCTCGGATTTACGGTTACAGCCTGGCAGGGATTTTATTCATTCACTTTGTGGTAAACATAGGGATGGTAATCGGCCTCTTGCCTACGGTAGGAATACCGCTACCATTTTTCAGTTACGGAGGCTCAGGGTTATGGGGCTTCACTATATTGCTATTTATCTTTGTAAAACTAGATGGTAATAGAGTAAACGAGTGGTGATTTAAGTCCGCTTTCGCGAAAGCGTAAAAATCTAACGCACAAAAAAAGCGAGCATCACTGCTCGCTTTTTTTACACTAATAACGACTTCTTAATTGTTATCGTCATCACCATTATAATCGTCTGTTCCTTCGATTTCCTCTTCTATTTCTTGACCAGCTTTGTTAGCTCCATTTTCAATAGCATCACCAGTTTTCTCGGCTGCATTTTCAATAGCATCTCCAGCTTCTTCAAGTCCATTTTCTATATCTTGTCCAGCTGCTTCTGCAGAGTTTTCAATTTTATCTTGAGTTGTTTCTCTACAAGAGATTGTTGAAAATGTAAATCCTACAAGTGCTAGTACTACAAATACTTTTTTCATAATAATGATTGTTTATTGGTTAGAGTGTAAAAGTACTGCTACTGTTCATGGAGCACTGTTAATGAGTAGTTACAATTAACTTATATTATTCATAATTTTAAGATTAATATCAGATACCTTTGCGGCAAAATTCTTCCAGTGATAAAAGGAGTTGTTTACATGCTTATTGCCGCATTTGCGTTTACGTGGATGAACTTACTGGCAAAATACCTAGAAGATTTTCACCCGCTACAAGTTGTATTCTTTAGATGCGTGGGCACCTTTATTTTTATTTTTCCTTACATGCTAATCAAGAAAGTTCCCGTTATAGGAAATAATTTTTCTTGGCTCATAACTAGAGGGATATTGAGTTTTGTTTCTCTCGCTCTTTATTTTGTAGTCATACAGCGCATCCCATTGGGATCTGCCGTTGCCTTGCGATATACAGCTCCTTTATTTAGTGCCATTTTTGCGTTGTGGTTTTTAAAGGAAAAAGTAAAACCATGGCAATGGGTTGCGCTAGTAATTTCAGTCATAGGAGCACTGGTTTTAAAAGGAGTAGATTTTAGAATAGATACCATAAGTTTTATACTCATTATTCTGTCCTCTGTACTCGTAGGTGGTGTGTTTACCATCGTGCGTTACTTAGGGTCACGTGAGCACTTTTTAACCATAATCAACTACTTTATGGTAATCTCCATCATAGGAAGCCTTTTCTTCATACAACACTGGCGTATGCCTGTGGGTGTTGAGTGGTGGTATGTGAGTGGCATTGGAGTGTTCGGGCTTTTTGGACAAGTTTTCTTAACGCGTTCTTTTCAGCTTGCAGACACAGCTACCGTAGCTCCTATTAAATACATGGAACTCGTATATGCGTTAATCTTAGGTTATTTCCTTTTTAATGAACGCTACGATACTGCTCCTCTTGTAGGAATGGGAATTCTGGTTATAGGGATGCTCCTTAACGTTTGGGTAAAGAGAAGAGCTTAAAATAGCTGTAGTATAGGTTATATATAGAATTACGCTTTCGCGAAAGCATAAAAAAAGCGAACTCCATCAAGAGTTCGCTTTTTTTAATTAAGACATTTGAGTTTCTAGTTCTTCACTGGCTCTTTACTCTCATTCAAAAGTACCGGAGTACCATAACCTAGCTGCTCTAATTTATCCATCTGCGTTTTCTTATCGCCTACTATCAAGTATATCATTTTATCTGGATTGAGATATTTATCTGATAACTTCTTGATTTCTTCTACTGTCATATTTTCTACGATAGCCTGGCGTTCCTTGATATAATCTGGAGATATACCCAAGTTTGCAATATCATCTAGCATATTGAGCTTTGCTCCCATAGTTTCAAAAGCACGTGCTTGACTTTTTAATAGAAAACTTTTTGAGACGTCAAGATCTTGTTGGGTAAAGTTTTTCCCATAGTTCTTAAGAATATCTTTTACTAGCGCCGAAGATTCATAGGTAACGTTAGACCTCACACCACTTGAGATAGCAAACGCTCCAGGTAGTGTAGATCCAGAAAAACCTGAACGTATGCCATAAGTGTATCCTTTTCCTTCTCTAAGCTCTTGTGTGAGTTGTGAGGCAAAACCACCACCACCTAAACGGTAATTCATCATTTGTGCTGGGTAAAAATCTTTATCGGTTTCTGCCATTGCTGGATATCCAAAACGAAGTACAGACTGTTTTGCATCTGGCACATCATAAAAATACACGTTAGACTGCTCTGGAGCCTTAGGAACGGCTACTACGGGTATTGTAAATTCTCTAGCCTTCCAGTTATCATTAAGTCCTGCAAGAACTGCTGTTGCTTGTTCTTTACCTACGGCACCTACTACTTGCATCTTAACAAGATTAGGAACTACATAATTAGTATAATAACTCTTTAAATCTTCAATCGTGATTGCGTTTACAGAGGCTGGAGTTCCTAATGTATTTTGAGCTAGTAAGCTACGCTCTCCATATATTAATTTATCAAATTGTATGGCCGCAATACTATTAGGATTTGCCTGTTGCTGCTCCAGACGACTTAATGTACTCTGCTTTAATAAATCAAACTCCGTCTTATCCCAGCGCGGCTGTAAGAGGATTTCTTGAACCAAGGCAATGGTTTTATCATAGTTTTTAGCCAGTGTGTTCCCACCTATGTATATATTCTCCTTGTCTGAATACGTGTAAATATTTGCTCCTAGGCTTTCTATCTCATTTTCAAGAGCAGCGGTAGTTTTTGTTGCAGTTCCTTTCAAAAGTAAATCTGCGAGTAAGCTAGAAACGCCTACTTTATTGATATCCTCTAGAAGTAATCCTCCACGTATATTCATTTGGAATTGTACAAGAGGTACTTCGTCATTTTCTATTCCATACACTTCAAGTCCAGAAGAGAGTTTATCTTCCCACACATTAGGAACAGCAACTTGAGCAGTAGTGCCATATGCTGGCTCTTTACTACGATCAAATGATGAAGGAGTACGCTCATAATCTGCTGCGATACTCGCATCAAATGTCTCCTCTGCTCCTTCTACTATTTTTTCTTCTACTACTTGTGCAAGATCAGAATCTTCAAGTGCAAGTGTTGTTTGACCTATAGGCACAAAACTAGTAGCAATATAATTATGCCCTTTTATGTACTGCTCGTAAACGCGTTGTACATCTTCCTTAGTCACTGCAAGAATACGATCTACATCTTCTGTGATGTATGCAGGATCACCAGCAAAAATCTCATACTGCGCTAGCTGAAATCCTTTTCCTAATACACTTGATAAGCCGTTATAAAACTGTGTTTCTTGCCCTGCTTTAATTCTGTCTAAATCTTTTTGTGAGATTCCCTCTAATTCAAATTTTGTAAAAGCCTCATTAACTCCTACAAGTACCTCGTCAAGATCTTTTCCAGGATATGCATTTACACTTAGACCAAATTCTCCAGCAAGTTCAGAACCAAAATTGAACATTCTCACACCAGCCGTAAGCTGCTTCTCATCAATTAAAATCTTATTAAACGGAGCATTCTTTCCTTTAGAGAGGTAACTAGCCAGCACTTCAAGTGCATAAGAGTCCTTATCATAATTAGGCACCGTAGGCCATGTCATTGATAATTGTGGTAATCTAGCAAAGTTATCTTCATAATACAGTCGCTTTGTATTTGCTACTGTTACTGGTTGCTTTTCCATTGCTGGAACTTCCTCTCCTCTAGGAATTTCGCCAAAATATTTTTCTACCCACTCCTTAGTTTGCGCGATATCAAAATCTCCAGCGATGGTAAGCGTTGTATTATTAGGCGTGTACCATCGATTATAAAAATCTTTTACATCTTGTAATGTTGCATTTTGTAAATCTTCTAGCGATCCTATTACCTGCCAGTTATATGGGTGATTTTCTGGGTAAAGATTCTTCCCTACCACATAACGTGCGTGACCATAAGGACGGTTATCTACAGACTGTCTTTTTTCATTCTTTACCACTTGCTTTTCTTTGGCAAGTACTGGATCTGTTACCGTATTTATGAAGTATCCAAGCTTATCTGCTTCTGCCCAAATCATTTTTTCAAGAGCATCTTTTGGTACTGTTTGAAAATAGTTTGTGCGATCACGGCTTGTAGATCCGTTTGCTCCAGAACCACCTATACGCGCACTCATTGCGTCTAGCCCACCTTTTCCTAAGTTTTCAGATTCTAAAAATAATAAGTGTTCAAATAAATGAGCAAACCCTGTACGTCCTTCTATCTCTCTTGCAGATCCTACGTGTGCTGTAAGTGCTACTGCGACTACTGGATCTGAGTCGTCTTGATGTAAGATTACGGTAAGTCCATTATCTAGCGTAAACTTTTCAAATGGAACGTTGAATTGTGGGGTTTCCGCTTTCGCGAAAGCGGTAATATCTCCACCTTCTTGCTTACACGAGAATGTGATAGTTACCAGCGCAATAAGGGCTATAAGACGTGTGATTTTCATCGAAAATATATTAAAATTAAAGAGGATCAAGATAACCAAAACAGAAACCGAAAAGTTGTTAAATAGTGTTAACGCGATTAATCACAAATAACCAATGTTAATAACTAAAATGAGTTTACCTACGACTTAAATAGGAATATTTCCATAATTTTGGATTAATTCTATATTATGCAACGTACAATTATTCATTTTGATCTTGATACTTTCTTCGTTTCTTGTGAGCGTAGGTTAGATAGTCGCCTTATGGGCAAACCCGTTATTGTAGGTGGTACTGGTGATCGCGGCGTGGTAAGTGCTGCAAGTTATGAAGCTCGTACCTATGGTGTACATAGCGCTATGCCTATTAAAGTAGCTAGACAGCTATGCCCTAATGGGATTTACATACGAGGAAATGGTGGTACGTATTCAAAAATGTCTAAAGAGGTAACGCAAATTCTACAAGAAGAACTCCCTGTTCTTGAAAAAGCAAGTGTAGATGAGTTTTATGGTGATCTCACTGGGATGGATAAGTTTTTTGGAGCCTATAAATATTCAAAAGAGCTTCGCCAGCGTATTATGCGAGAAACAGGTTTACCTATTTCCTTCGGGATGTCTCCTAATAAAACGGTATCAAAAGTAGCTACTGGAGAAGCAAAACCTAATAATGAGATTAAAATTGACCCTGGTTATGAGAAAGTATTTCTTGCACCATTATCTATCAAAAAAATTCCTTCGGTAGGACAGAAGACTTTTACTCAGTTTTGTAATCTCGGTGTGCGCACGGTAGATCTTGTACAACAAATGCCTGTAGAAATGATGACTTCTGTTTTTGGAAAAAATGGACGCATTATCTGGGAGCGTTGTAATGGTATTGATGACAGCCCTATTGTGCAGTATCACGAACGTAAATCTATCTCTAGTGAACGCACGTATGGTCAAGATACTATTGATATGATTAAGTTACATACTACTATAACTGCCATGGCAGAAAATCTAGCTTTCCAACTTAGACGAGGCAACAAACTCACTTCTGTCGTAACAGTAAAAATCAGATATTCAGATTTTCAAACATACTCAAAACAGCTACGTGTTCCCTACACTGCTGCAGATCATGTTCTCATCCCCACCGTAACAGAACTTTTTAATAAACTCAATAATCGTAGGATGCTTATCAGGTTAGTAGGCGTACGCTTTGGTGGTCTTACAGAGGGACATTATCAAATAGACCTTTTTGAAAATACTAATAAGACCGTAAATCTGTATAAAGCAATGGATGAATTAAGAAATAAATATGGTGATCATAGCGTGCGACGAGCAAATACTATAGGTGAAGGATCTAGAACCATAGGTAATCAAGGTAATCCTTTTAATGGAGAGCCTCCTATACTGTTAGCTCATAGACATCAGTAAAAGGTGACTCTTTATTTTATCAAAACCCAAGATTAAAACAATGTACCTCAATAATCACTCATATTATAGTTTACGGTATGGAACAATTTCTGAAGAGGAATTACTAGACCTTGCGATACATGAAGGATGTACTCATTTTGCACTTACAGATATTAATAATACCTCTGGCTGTCTAAATTTTGTGCGTCGCGCAAAAGAAAAAAATATAAAACCTATCGTAGGTGTCGATTTTAGAAACGATACGAAGCAGTGCTACGTTGCACTCGCAATGAATAACCAAGGCTTCCTTGAGATAAATAACTACTTATCAAAACACTTACATAACAAAACTCCATTTCCAGACCAAGCTCCGCATTTTGAAAATGCAATTATTGTTTATCCTTTTGAAAATGTAATGGAGTTAGATAAAATAACTTTCGCTGATAATGAATACATAGGTGTGCGAGCAAAAGATATTTACAAACTCAAATTTTCTTCTCTTAATTCTTTATCAAAAAAGTTAGTTATTCTTCACACGGTAAGCTTTCGCGATAAGCGAGATTTCAACACGCATCGTTTATTAAGAGCTATAGATACTAATGTGTTACTTAGCACGCTATCACCTACAGATCAAGGAAGTCCTAATGACTTCATGTACTCACGAAAAGAGATTATTCAGGTTTTTAAAGACTATCCATCACTTATTGATAACACAATTAACCTCTTACAAGAATGTAACATTGATTTCAATTTCAGTAAAAATAAACCCTCACAAAACTTAACTACACTATTAGAAAGTCCCGAAGCAGATTATAAAAAGCTACTCGAGCTTTGTGAAAGGGGATTAAAAGAACGTTATGAAGTTGTAGATGATATCATCAAAAATCGCTTAAAGAAAGAGCTAGATCTTATTAAACATCTTGACTACGTCGCATTCTTTCTTATAAATTGGAAAATTATAGAATATGCTCGTAGTAAAGACTATTACTACGTAGGGAGAGGGAGTGGCGCAAACAGTATTGTGGCATACTTATTACGTATTACAGATGTAGATCCTATAGAACTCGATTTGTACTTCGAACGTTTTATGAATCTCTATCGAGCTACACCTCCAGATTTTGACATAGATTTTTCTACCTGGGATCGTGAGGACGTTACAGATTATATTTTTAAGGAGTTCAAAGGAAAAAATCAAGTTGCACTGCTAGGCTCATATGTGACATTTAAACACAGTGGAGCAGTAAGAGAATTAGGTAAAGTATTTGGCTTGCCTAAGTACGAAATTGACAAACTAAGCGATGGTCGCTATGATCCAAATAGTCTAGATGATATAAAAAGACTAGTTTTAAAATATGCGCAGGTATTACATGGCAGACCTAATTATACGAGTATCCATGCTGCTGGCATATTGATATCTAGTAAACCTATTCATTACTTTTCTGCTACAAATCTACCTCCTAAAGGTTTTCCTACGGTACAATTTGACATGCACATAGCAGAAGATGTAGGGCTTTACAAATTTGACATCCTTGGGCAACGTGGTCTCGGAAAAATAAAAGACGCAGTAGCTATCATAAAACAGAATCATCCCGGAATTAAACTTCCAGATATACATAACGCAAAACAGTTTTTTAAAGATGATCGCATAAACGAAATGATCTCACAAGCAGACTGTATCGGCTGTTTCTATGTAGAGTCTCCAGCTATGCGCATGCTACTAAAAAAACTAGGTGTTCGCGATTATTTAACGCTAGTTGCAGCAAGTTCTATTATACGTCCAGGCGTGTCAAAAAGCGGTATGATGCGCGAGTATATATTACGTCACAAAGATCCTAAACGAGCAGAAAGAGAAGGACATCCGGTATTACTGCGTATCATGCCAGACACTTATGGCGTGATGGTATATCAAGAGGATGTTATTAAAGTAGCTCATCATTATGCTGGTTTAGATCTAGGTGAGGCAGATGTATTGAGACGAGGCATGAGCGGCAAGTATAGATCAAGAGAAGAGTTCTTACAAGTCAAGGAAAAGTTTAAAAAAAACTGCCTTGCAAAAGGAGAGTCCATAGCAGTTGTAAATGAAGTATGGCGTCAGATTGAGAGCTTTGCTGGTTACGCTTTCGCGAAAGGTCATTCTGCTTCATATGCTGTAGAGTCCTATCAAAGTTTATATCTCAAATGTTATTTCCCTTTAGAATACATGGTAGCAACCATCAATAATGGAGGAGGTTTCTATAAAACAGAAACATATGTGCACGAAGCCAAAAAGAAAGGTGCAACTGTACATCCACCATGTATTAATACTAGCGATATTCAAACAACTATTCATGGAAAAGATATTTATTTAGGATTTCAACATTTACAAACGTTTGAAAAGAAAAATATAGTGTTGATTATAAATGCTCGTGTAGATGGTCCTTTTAAGTCATTAGACGACTTCTTAGAGCGGGTTCCTATAAGCTTAGAGCAGTTAGACCTACTTATAAGAGTAGAAGCTTTTAGAAGCATAAAAGACAATCAGCGCTCACTACTATGGGAAGCTCATTATAAAAACAATGCAAAACCATCAATAATCAATCAAAAAGAGTTATTCAAAGTATCCATTACTAATTATAAGTTACCTGAATTTTATATTCCAGAAGTAGAAAAAGCATTTGATCAGATAGAAATTCTGAGTCTTTCACTTTATGACCCATTCATTTTACTTCAGTCTACACCTACTATAAAAGTCTTAGCAAAAGACTTGCCTGGCTATTTAAATAATACTGTAGCGATCTATGGATATCTGGTAACGGCAAAGAACACAGGTACCTCAAATGGTAATCGCATGTGCTTTGGAACCTTCTTAGATTATAAGGGTGACTGGATAGATACTGTTCACTTTCCACCTACACTAAAGAAATACCCTATACAAGGTAAAGCAGTTTATAAGATAACCGGTAAAGTAGTATCCGAGTTTGATTTTATCACTATTGAGGTATCAACATTAGAAAGACAGCATTATAGATCTGATACAAAAACTACAGCATTCTATAATCCTAAGGGAAGTCCAAAAGATAATGACTATCATAGTCCTTTTAAGCTTTTAAAGTAAAGTAAGCGATCGAGGCTACTGAATCCACATCTATATATTGCTTAAGATATTTAAGACTCGTGTTTCCTTAACTTAATGGCATAAAAAAAGCTCCAATACTGTTGTATTGGAGCTTTAAAAAGGCGGCGACCTACTCTCCCACGAGTGCAGTACCA
>NZ_CM001837.1:1451126-1720007 GCF_000355805.1 Dokdonia sp. PRO95 | reverse complement strand
ATATGTTACTGTTTCTCTAAGCGGGTGCAAATATACAACTGTTTTTTAAACTCACAACTTAATCTTAAAAATAATTGAAATTTAATTTTCAACCTCTAAAACCAAGTAACAGTTGCAATGAACATAACTCCCAAATAACCTCCATTTGTTAGCGGCTGCAAAACTACAACCTTTTTCCTAATCACAAACTATCTTTTGAAAAATAATTTGAAGAAATAAAAACAAACTTTTTAAAGCCATTTAAAAGAACAAACGCTTACCGTGAAGCGGGTGGCAAAGATACACCGAAGTTCTAATCTAACAATAATATTCTTGAGAAAATTTTAAGGAAATATGCAACTCACTGTAAATACAAGAAGTAGCTTTTAAAATAATTTGATTGACACATCAACCAACCTAAAGGAACCTTATCTTGTACCCTATAAATTCAGAAAAACTAGCACATCTAACCTCAGCAACCATCAAATAGCTGCAAAAACCACCCTAGATATTTTCGCGAAAGCGTAAACCATCTACAAGAAGAAGTTCCATACGATACCAAAACGTATATTAAAGTCTCTATATGGGTATCCAGGGGCACTGTAAAAGTCGCTTCCTGTAAAACTACTGTTGAAATGCTCCGCTTTTAAAAAGATTCGTGTTTGGCGGACTTTCATATTAATAAAGAAGTCCAACAATGGGAAGTTACCTAGCTCCTCTGTGTTTTGCACATAAAATTCGGCTAAGATAGGATCATAGCCATTGAGGTTATACTTAGTAAAGTAGTTTGCTGTGATACCCGTCTGAAGAAACAATGCTTTCTTAAAGAGACGGTCTGTAAAGTAAAAACTACCTCTACCTACTACATCTGGAACATTGAGCACACCCTCTGCTCCTGTTATATTTTGATAGGTGGCCGTGAGATCAAGGTTGAATTTACCAAACTTGACATCTCTATTTGCACTAATCTTTAAATGATTTACCGCTTCTCCAGATTGACGGGACTCTACAAGCCCGTCTTCCCCAAGTCCAAAATATGCGTAGTCCTTTATAGTAGATGCAGACGCCTCGAGATTTACGAGACTCTTTGCATCTAGTTGTGCTGCTAGCGTATTTGTTTTTACCGTAGCATAGTTGTCTTGATTAGACCAATTATAGTTTAAGTAATTGCTTTGAAACAGTAGGTGATTAAAACTAGCTTGTCTAGCGTTACTAAGAATACTCACAGAGAATCGCTTATCATCTGCTATCGAATATCCCGCTTCTCCATATATATTGTAACCATCAAAGTCACCTACCACATTTACCTGCGCCTCTCCTTCTATATCAAATCCTCCAATCCTATTTTTGTAAGCTCCACCTACAGCAATATTTGTTCCCTGCAATCTATTAGGTACACGCTCAGAAACACCATCCCCATCTGCATCTTGAATAAGCACTGCGTTATACCCATAATCATAGTACAAGGCATTTGCTTGAAACTTAAGTTGCCCTAGCTTTTTATCTTCATAAACAGCATTGATCTCATTATAGGTTTCTTCGTGATCTGTTCTATCTGAAAAACTAGTCTGACTAAACGCCTCACCAAAAATTGCATTTGCCGCATCTTGTCTATAGGTATAAAACTTATTCTCACTATTAAAAATATGCCCTACCCTAAGACTATAATCCTTGAGGCTATCTTTTTTCTGGACAAGGTTATAATGATGGTTCACATATATACGTGTGCCGTCGAGTATATTTTCTGCATCCTCAAAGTTCACAGGTAATCTTGACCTATCACTAAAGTCTTCTTCACCACTATTAAACTGCTCTACACCTTGCTCTGTAAGTCCGCCATTTTCTTGATTTAATAAATCTTGTGCAACCCAGTGCGCTCTTATATGATACCTATCATTTTTAGTACGGTAGCTACCAGCAAATCTAAAATTACCAGAACTTGTTAAGGCATTTTGATATTTACCTAAGCTACGCACTCCTTTATAAGCAATAGACATGTTAAGTCGTGGGTGTATATTTAAGGTAAAAAATGCATCTAGTTGCTGCCCTTGCTCAAAGGCGCTTCTGTAAAACAATTCTGTAAGCGGTGTAGGCAGATGGTAGTAATTAATATCTTCTACCTCCATATATGCAAAATGTCTAGCCTGCGCTATGTATCCTGGTGTAGTACGTCTATTATTAAAGTTATAGATGAGCGTGTTATTAGTTTGCCCTGTGTTTGCAAATGGTAATAAGCCATATCTATCTTTACGCAGGTAATTAAATTTGTAATCCTTCTTTATATTAAGTGTAGTATCTACGTATGTAGTATCTCTAGTTATTGATATGATTTTATAATCCTCAACGGGTGGTCTTTCAAACTTCTTGATGTTAGTAGAAGAAACCTCTCTGGCATTAAGAGGGTCATTGTTATCGTCTTGCTGTATAATACCTGTAGATGACCCTCTGGTAGGGATCCGAGAAATTTGAGCAAAAAGCATGGTTTGCATCAAGCAAAATAATAAAATCAAAACTCCTCTCATACAAAAAAATTATAGCGTCAAAATTACATTTTTATCCTCGAACCTCGTATTTTCCGCTCCACAAAGATGCTTAAACTCAAATATCATACTCATCTCATAGAATGTGGCACGGACGAAGCTGGCCGTGGCTGCCTCGCAGGCCCTGTTACTGCTGCTGCCGTAATGCTTCCAGATGACTTCATTAACGAGATACTTACAGATTCTAAACTTCTCACAGAGAAGAAACGTGAATTACTCAAACCTATTATAGAAGAAGAAGCAATTGCTTATGGATTTGCTCATGTAATGATGAGTGAGATAGACGATATTAATATCCTTAATGCTTCCATCTTAGGAATGCACCGCAGTATTGAAAGTATGATAGGTACGCTTTCGCGAAAGCAAAAAAAACCACAACACATTCTTGTAGACGGCAATCGGTTTAAACCTTTTCCTAAGATTGACCACACCACTGTTATAAAAGGCGATGGAAAATACTTGCCTATTGCTGCTGCCTCTATTATTGCTAAAACTGCTCGTGATGAGTATATGAATCTCATACACGAAGAGTTCCCTATGTACAATTGGAAAAAAAACAAGGGTTACCCTACCAAGGAACATCGAGAGGCAATACGTAAATATGGTATTACAAAGTATCATCGCAAGAGCTTTAAATTACTTCCAGAACAATACGAACTCGATTTTACGTTTAAGAATAACAGCTAATTCCTTGTTTAAAAAGTAGTCAATAACAATATGAGGTTCTCTAGAAGTTCTCAAGACTGAGGTTGTATTTTTGAACCCACCTTAAGCGCACATATGAAATCTTTCTTTTACATACTCCTTAGCCTTGTTCTTCTCGCTAGTTGCGACACTACACCAAAGGCATCATCTTCTCTTACTAAATATATACCTCGCAAAGCGGCGGTTGTCATAAAGACTAATGACTTTAAGGATTTTAAAAGTGCACTAGTAAATAATGATCTTATACAAGAGCTAACTCCTACGGCTCTTTATAAAACCCTAGTTAAAGGACAGACATTGTTTAAAGATATACAGCCAGATGGCGAGACCTTATTATGCTATACAAAACTAGGTCGTAATGACTATGACATTAGTATGATTACAAAAGCACATGCTTCTCTTTTTAAAGGAGACTCATTACTAATGAAAGAAGCAGCACTTAAGGACCCAACTATTAAAACATTAGGCGGAACTGCACATTATCTTATATATAAGGATGTGCTCATTGCTAGTACATCAAAAATTCTGTTAGAAAATGTATTGAGAGAGGATAATACAGACATCTATGAAGATAACCTTTTTGAAAAAGCATACACCTCATCTAGCAATAGCGCTACGGCTTCAATATTTATAAGAGGATCAGAAGGTGCTAGCTTGTATAAAAGTCTATTTCCTAATGCAACAGCAAATGCGCTCAAAAATTCGTTCTCTTGGACTGCGGCAGATGTTGACTTGGATAATAATGACATCAGACTAAATGGTGTTGCACTGGTACAAGACTCCACATCACAGAGATTAAGTTTACTTAAGAACACACAACCGGTAGTGAATAGAATTGCATCTATTACTCCTACGGCTGCGATTGCTGTAGAAGCTATCACCTATGACGACTGGCAGCAGTTTAAATCTAGTAAAGCAGATTTTTTAAAACTAGACCTCTCTAAATACACGCTTGCACGTGAAGATCTTTTTGCTAGTTTCTCAGAGGTAGGAATGATTCATCTGCCTAAAGGAAAAGTAATAGTGGGAGTTTCTACAGATATTACGGTTACTGGCAATGAACTCGCGAGCGCTTCAGAAAAAACCGAATTTAGAAAGGTTTCTATCTATGAGATTAATATGGGGTCTGCTTTCGCGAAAGCGTACTCACCGCTACTCAACCTCTCATCTCCTACTTTATACGCATCGATAGATGACTTCTATCTTTTTGCCGAAAATCAAGAAGCGCTAGAAACTGTGATTGCCAACTATCAAAATAAAGCAACCTTATCTAACAGCGCTACCTTCCAGAACACGGAGAGCACATTAAGTCGAGCGTCTAGTTATTTACATATTTCTAGTCTGGGCAGTAACGCATATAAACAACTAGCATCAAAAGACGGTCAAAAAGTTTTAAAGGATATTACTCTAGATGGTTATGATTACAGCGCACTACAACTCATACAAGAAAAGGACTATTTGCTATTAAATATGGCGATTCTCAAGAACGACGAAGCTACTACAGATGCAAATATTGCTCAAATTGCCAATGTAAAACTAAGCGCAGACATCACAATGACGCCGCAGCTAGTAACAAATCATCGTACTAATGGGCAGGATGTAGTGGTGCAAGACATAAACAACACGCTATACCTAATAAGTAATGCAGGAAAAGTACTGTGGCAAAAAGATCTAGATGGTCAAATACTAGGTGAGGTGCAGCAGATAGATTTATATCGTAATGGTAGGTTACAGCTTGCTTTTACCACACCATCTTCATTTTATGTTTTGGATCGTAATGGTAAAGAAGTATCTCCTTACCCGCTTTCTTTTAAAGACAACATCACGCAACCGCTTTCTATCTTCGACTATGACAATAACAGTAATTACCGTTTTGTCATCGTACAAAACGATAAAGTACTGATGTATGACAAAAATGCTAAGGCTGTTTCTGGCTTTACCTTTAGAGAAGCAGGAAGTGCAATTTTATATCCTCCAGCACATATGCGCATAGGTAACAAAGACTATATCACGATTGCCGAGAACAGCGGGAAGCTGCACATCTTAAATCGCACAGGAAAAACGCGAATTGACGTTAAAGAAAAAATCAACTTTGGTGATACTCCTATTTATAAGTATGGCAACAACTTTGAAACCTTTACAGTTAATGGTGAGAAAATAAGTATCAACACTTCTGGGAAGCTTACTCAAAGTATTTCAGATTTTCAATCGGATTCAAAAATCGCTATTGAGAATAAACTGAAAGTAGGTTTGAGAGAAAACAAACTTGTGGTAAATGGTAAGAAGAGAGAGATTGCCTTTGGCACCTATACTTCACCTAGTATCTCAAGCACTGGAAAATCACAATACATTGCTATCACCAATACAGAATCTAGTGAAGTCTATATCTATGACAATAAAGGCGTATTACTACCTAATTTCCCTATCTATGGAACTTCTACGGCCGATGTTGGCTTTTTACAAAGCAACAAGTCTCTAGGTTTTGTAAATCAGGGAGGTAGTAACTCGGTATTGATTTATAAGATTAACTAGCGCGTCGTCCTTATATATATTCTGCGCCCGCTTCTGGAGTTATAAAGTTGGCTTCAAAGAGCGCTGTAAAGTGTTTAAGTAATTTCTCTTTTACCTCTGCCTCATCTACCCTTGCCTTTCCTAGCTCTACATTAAGAGAGGTCACTGCTTTGTCTTTTATCCCACAAGGAATCATCAGATCAAAGTAGCCTAAGTCTGCATTTACGTTTAATGCAAATCCGTGCATGGTTACCCAGCGGCTAGCGCGTACACCCATAGCACAAATCTTACGTGCAAACGGAGTTCCTACATCAAACCACACACCCGTTTCTCCAGGAGAGCGTTCGGCTTTTAGCCCGTATTCGGCTAGGGTGAGAATCACCATCTCTTCTAGCAATCTCAGGTACTTATGAATGTCTCTAAAAAAGCTATCAAGATCAAGAATAGGATATCCTACTATTTGTCCGGGACCGTGATAGGTGATATCTCCGCCGCGGTTAATTTTATAAAAACTAGCTTTTTTCTCGGCAAGCTCCTTTTCGCTAACAAGCAAATTAGAAAGATTACCACTCTTCCCTAAAGTAAACACATGCGGATGCTCTACAAACAAGAAATGGTTAGGAGTTACCAGTCCGGCGTTTTGTCTACGGTTGGCGATTTTCATATCCACCGTTTTCTTAAAAAGCGTCTCTTGATAGTCCCAAGTTTCCTTATAATCTCGATTTCCGAGGTCCTGTAAAATGATATTTTTATTCACGGCGCAAAGGTACGCAGAAACATAAAAAATATCTCAACTTTTAAAAATCCCTTTTTCTTAAGAAGTGAATACAACGATTTTTCTTTTCCCCGCCCTGGAGGGTGGAAAAATCTTTATTTGACAAGAGCTGATTGTAAAAATCTACTCTAGCTTTCGTAGGTGTGTGTGAGTACTCTTGTGAAACATCTCCCCTAGCCCCTCTTCAAAGAGGGGAACACTCTTGTGGGAATTGCAACGAAGTTGCAAAAAATGAAGCCCCTCTTCGAAGAGGGGTTGGGGAGATGTTCGCGAGTTGTGGAAAAATCCCTTTAGGATTGGGGAAACTTCTTTAGTAGTGCTCAGATTTTTCTCTTCCCCGACCCTGAAGGGTGGAAAAATCTTTATTTGACAGGAACTGATTCTAAAAATCTACTCTAGCTTTCGTAGGTGTGCGTGATTACTCTTGTGAAACATCTCCCCTAGCCCCTCTTCAAAGAGGGGAACACTCACATGAAGATTGCAACGAAGTTTCACAAATGAAAGCTCCTCTTCGAAGAGAGGAACACTCTTGTGAAAAAAGTCACCCTTTAGGAATGGGAAAAGCTTTTTTAATAGTGCTTAGATTTTTCTTTTCCCCAACCCTAAAGGGAGGAAAAATCTTTGTTCAATAAAATCTGTTTAGAAAAACCTGCACTAGTCTTATTAGGTGTATGTGAATACTCTTATGAAACATCTCCCCTAGCCCCTCTTCAAAGAGGGGAACACTCAAATGAGAATCGCAACGAAGTTGCAAAAATTGAAAGCCCCTCTTCGAAGAGGGGTTGGGGAGATGTTCGCGAGTTCTAAAAACAAAAAAACCTCCTACCATATAGTAGAAGGTCTTTATAATAATTATCGTGACTTATTTATCCTCAAGAACCACCTCAAAGTTTTCTAAGGTTTTGTCTGTTCCTTCTAGTAGGGTTTTATAGTCTATGGAGAAGGTTACTGTTTTACCATCTTCTGAGATTATTGCGCCTTCTTGAGATACGGAGATTACTTTTCTTGGGAATACGTATTCTAGTTGCATAGTAGATTGATCTAGTACTTCATCCATCCCTAGTACCATATCTTTCATCATATTGTTTTCCACTTCTCCATTCTCATCTTTAAAGACGGCATCCTCTACGTCTTGCCTTGTCTTTTCAGATAATTCGCTGCTGCCTTCTAGGTGTCTTGATAGCGCTTTAGGGTCTGTTCTTCTAAAGGTGTTATCTATAAAAGTATAGATTACCTTGTTTGTATTCAGCATACTACTTGTTGGGCTACTAGTCGCTTGCTCTCCGCCTGGTGTGGTTTTCTTTGCGCTTTCAAATACTTTATCTACATCATATGCGATGCGCTCTATCTCCTTAAACTCTTTGAAGTCTTTTATGACAGTAAGTACCATCACCCCATTCTCCTCGTCTATGTTCATATTCATAGCAAAGTCTTTAAGTGCTTTCACGTTCTCCTGCTGTGCAGCTGGTAATGTGGCGATGCTATCCTTGTAGATTTCTAGAAAGTCATTAAACACCATCGTGGTGTCCATTTTTTCCTTTTTCTTTTCTGGATTACTTGCTCCACTTTGAGCAGCGATTGCCATGATTTGTGATAGGTCAAACTTAGACTCATAACGACCTCCCATGTCTTCATTAAACACAATACGCTCATGCATACTACAACTCACCAGTAACACTAAGAGCACTACTAGCAGTCCATAAACCTTTTTACTCATTCCTATTTTTTTGGATTATTTAATATTACGAGTGCTGCAATTACGCCAGGCACCCAGCCACAGAGCCAAAGTAAGAAAACTATTAATACAGACCCACATCCTTTGCCTATTACAGCTAGTGGTGGAAAAAAGATGGCAAGTAAGACGCGCCAGATACTCATAAGTGAAGTTTTTTGATCCTATCCTTCGGTTGGAAAGGTTGATTGATGTACTTAATAAGACGACATAATTTTCAGATTGTTACAATGTTGATTTCTGAGCGGGCTATCACTATCTTTGCGCCGCTCTACCGCTATTTATGCGTAGCGCTTATTTGCAAAAAATATAAAAGAATTATTACTGTATGCAACTGTCAGAACAAGAACAAGTACGCCGTCAAAAATTATCCCGCTTGCGCGAAATAGGAATCAATCCTTATCCAGCAGCACAATACCACGTTACTCATAGCTCTAAGAAAGCAATCGCAGACTATAAAGAGGGCGAGAAGGTAGTAATGGCAGGTCGCTTGATGCGAAAGAAGATTCAAGGTTCTGCATCTTTTGGAGAGATCCAAGATGGTGAAGGTCGCATACAACTATACTTTAACCGTGACGAGATTTGCCCAGGAGAAGATAAGTCTCATTATAATGAGGTATTTAAAAAGCTTCTTGACTTAGGTGATTTCATTGGTGTAGAAGGAACGTTATTCACTACACAAGTAGGTGAGATTACGGTATCACTTACTGGCTTCACGTTATTAAGTAAAGCACTTAAACCATTACCATTACCTAAAACAGATGCAGAGGGTAACACCTATGATGAGTTTATAGATCCAGAAATGCGTTACCGCCAGCGTTATGCAGATCTTGCTGTAAACCCACACGTAAAAGAAGTATTTGTAAAACGCACCAAGCTTTTTAATGCGATGCGTAACTTCTTTAACGACGCAGGATATTTTGAAGTAGAGACTCCTATCCTACAGCCTATTGCTGGAGGAGCTGCAGCACGACCATTTGTGACGCACCACAACTCACTAGACATGCCATTATATATGCGTATTGCAAATGAGCTGTACTTAAAGCGTCTCATTGTTGGCGGATTTGAAGGAGTGTATGAATTCTCAAAGAACTTCCGTAATGAAGGGATGGACCGCACGCACAATCCAGAGTTTACCGCAATGGAAATCTATGTAGCTTATAAAGACTACAACTGGATGATGGAGTTTTGTGAGCAGTTACTAGAACACTGTGCGATGGCTGTAAACGGAACTACAAAGGCAACCTTTGGTGAGCACGAAGTAGATTTTAAAGCTCCGTATGCTAGAGTAACCATGGCAGATAGTATCAAGCACTTTACAGGATTTGATATTCTTGATAAAACAGAAGATGAGATACGCACTGCCGCACAAGGCATGGGTATCGAGGTAGATGAGACTATGGGTAAAGGAAAACTCATCGATGAGATTTTTGGTGAGAAGTGTGAGGGCAACTACATACAGCCTACCTACATCACAGACTACCCTAAAGAGATGAGCCCACTATGTAAAGAGCACCGTGATAACCCAGAACTTACAGAACGTTTTGAGTTGATGGTTTGTGGTAAAGAGATTGCAAATGCATACTCAGAGCTTAACGATCCTATCGACCAGCGTGAGCGTTTTGAGGCACAGCTAGAACTTGCAAAGCGTGGTGATGACGAGGCAACAGCATCTATAGATTATGACTTCTTGCGTTCATTAGAATACGGGATGCCTCCTACCTCAGGAATGGGAATTGGGATGGACCGTTTGATTATGTTCTTGACTAATAACCAGTCTATACAAGAAGTACTGTTCTTCCCGCAGATGAAACCAGAAAAGAAGGCACTTGATCTTAACGAGAACGAAAAAGCAATTTACGACCTCCTTAAAAAGGAAAGCCCACAAGAACTTGGCGCACTTAAAACGGCAGCAGGTTTAAGTAATAAAGGATGGGATAAAGGTCTTAAAGGACTTACCAAACTAGGCGCTGCCAAAGTTTCTAAAACAGACGAAGGTTTGTTTGTAACCATTGCAGACTAACCCCACCGTCTTACTTTAAAAGACAACCTAAAAACCGACTATCAAATCTCTGCTTTTTAAGTGGGGATTTTTTTATGCGCTTTCGCGAAAATTTGAATTGGTTCGCTCGATGCTTCTATTAAACCGATTGTTAATATAATTTTTATCAAATGTGGCTAGCCTCAAATATTGGATATTAAGAAGTTGTATTTTAGTGGATTAGGAAATAAACCTATAATCCGCAATTAGAAACTGAATGAATAAACCAATTTTACTATTAAGAGAAGAATTATTGAATCCTATCGAACAAGCTTTAACGAGGATTGAAAAAATAAGAAAAAGAAAGATAAATAATTCTGATTCTATAATTTTAGAAGGGTTATTCGCCCTTGGTGTATCATCGTTTGAACATGCTTTAATCGATACACTTAGAACTTTATTTTTACACATCCCAGATAAATTAGATCTAAAAACAGAAGTTATAAATAAGGATCAGCTAATTAATGGAATTCCTCTCAATCATGCTATTGAAAATAAAGTTAATGGAGTGAGCTATAAAAATATATCGGACATCTTAGAATACTTTGCAAGTAAAACTGGTATTAATAGCAACTTAGTATCTAAAGATGAAATAGATCGCCTGTTAGAGTTGAAAGCCACAAGAAATTTACTTATTCACAATAACTTAATAGTTAATTCAATTTATGATGAGACTGCTGGACCAAATAAACGAAACAGTGGTGACAGGTTGACTATTAGTCAAAACTATCTTTTTGAATCAATAGTCGTGCTTAGAAACATTTTAAATAAATTTAAAGTCGCCTTAGAAGATAAATATAAAACCTTCACTAAGATAAATGCCACAAAAAATCTTTTCAATTATATCTTCACAACACCAATAATGGATTTTGAGAATGAATTTAATCTATTTGAAGATCAGGATAGAATTGGCGCGATGAAAACTGAAACTTCTCAAATAGGAAATTTATCAAGTAGTGAAACTCTTCTTTTCAAAATGTGGCTTGCACATTCTCATAATAAAAAATTTGACTTTAAGGACGAATACTTTTTCAGATTAGACAATAAAAATAGAGGTAAACTTGCATTTTTGATAAAAAAAATTGACTTGTTGAAACCTTAATGAAGAATAGTTTATCAATAGAAATTGCAAAATAAATTTAGAAGGAATAATACTAAGTGGAGAATGCCTTATTATTATGTGCCCATTTTCAAATTCTAAGCCACTATTCTCCAAGCAATAAAAAATATATTCAAATAATGAAATTACCCTCGACAAAAGAAATTTTCCAAAGAAAATTTAACACATTAAGTAAAATTGAAGAAAACTTTGTTAATTCTCATTTTAGTAAAAACTCTAATTTCAACATCGAAAGACTTTTATATTCTTGTGACGATGGTTTTGTAATACTTAGAAGATATTCTCTTGAGGATATTAATAATTTTGAAGTTAGAGATATTCAAAAAAACGTGGTTGATTTTCTTAAAGAGTTACCGTACCCAACAAAGTCTAATAAAAAAGATCAAATTAATTTATTCGAACTCCTTAGAAAAACAATTGGACTTGAATTGAGAATAGGGCAAACAATTAACTTAGGAAGTTCAGGTGGAGGAATAAAAATTGGTGACGAATTTGAAATTGATGGATTCGTGATATTAACAAGAAAGTATTCAGATTTAGAAGATATTCAAGAAACTTTAGTTGATATATTCAAATTTTTAGAAATAAATAGTGAGAAAGACAAACTAAATAAAAAGGTTAAACAATTATTATTTGAAATTGAAGATAGAGATTTTTTAATTGAATATAAAGATCTTGAAATTCAAGAAAGAGAATTAGAATTAGAACGAGGTAAAAAAAACATTCAATTACTGTCTCAATTCAACCCAAACGAAAGAAATGAAGAAATAATTTATCCCAATATAAAGAAACCATTTTACTTTTGTGTTCTTGGTGAAGTATCTGATCAAGCAATTATTAGGAAAGAATTAACCCACTTTTTTGAAAAAATAGGATTGGGCATAAACGAATGGAATGTTGATTTTTATAACAACTCAAAACTAGAAAAAACGAATATTTTAAAGAGCTTAATCATTGGCCAAAGTAAATATGAAATGATTATTACTGGTCAGATATTTCACCATAGTGGAAAGGGAAATAGCAGAGCGAATATAATTTCAGAACTCAAGAATGACAAATATATTTCACATAAAATTGGAAGTACTCCAAAAGACAAATTAACTCCTGATAAACTTTTGCACTCATTAGATTTATATCTTAAGGAACTAATTTAGAAGCGAGTATCGTTATCAACATACTATTCAGATAAAAAAACAACACGTGTCAATGCGCCCACCTTACTCATACCTCATCATCTTCCTCCTACTACTAAGCACCCACATCACCAGCGCTCAAGAAAACCAAGTAGTTGAGTATTTCAACACGGGTGAGAAAAAAAGTGTAGGGCTTAAAAATGCTGCTGGCTTTCCTACGGGTGAGTGGGTTTATTATAGAAAGGATGGAGCGATAGATACTAAGCTCACTTTTAATGGTTCAGATAATCCAGTAGGCCCTTTTGAAATGTATTACCGCAACGGGCAGTTGCAAACTAAAGGTTCTTATGCGAGTGAAGGTTTCTATAGTATGGATGGCCCCTACGAGGATTATTACAGTAATGGCCAACTAAGATCTAAAGGAGCTTATAAGGAGAATCGAAGTGTTGGCAGTTGGATGGGATATTGGGAAAATGGCCAACTCAAATCAAAAACCACTTATAGCAGCGAAGGTGTGATTATTAGCAATACAGAATATCACAACAATGGCAACTTGAGACTAGATGCTACCTATACAGATAAAGGTGACTTTACCGGCAACCTCAACATTTATTATGAAGATGGAACGCTATTTACCTCTCAAGAATTTGATGCGCTAGGTAACAAGAAAGGCGTGTACACTTCTTTCTACAAGAACGGCAGTGTCAAGGAGCAAGGTGAATATGCAGGCATCGATTACTTTAAGAAAAAAGGCGCCTGGAAATCTTTCTACAAAGATGGTACATTACAAATGATGGTTACCTATGACAACAAAGGAAACCGCATAAATATAAAACGTTATGACACTAACGGTGATTTGATTCCTGAGAAGGAATGATATAAGAGCTGTTTTCGCGAAAGCGTTATTAGTAGCTATCTACTAATTGTTGCATTGCGATAAACGGAGTTAAGCTAGTTACCCCTTTGCATCAATTAAGTCTGCAAGATAAAGCGCATCCTTAGACACTCCGCCTAAGGTTGCAGATCCGCGAGTGTACATCCACGGTAGGCCTAAGAAGTACAGACCGTCTATGTTACTTACTCCTCTGCGGTTTTTTGGATAACTATCTGCGTCAAGCTCTAAGCCCTCTATCCATTGAAAATTAGGACGATATCCCGTTGCCCAAATAATATTCTTAATACTAGCTACTTTCTTGTTTTCGAAGATGATTTCCTCATGCATGGCATCTTTAGTTCTGCCGCATATAATGACGTTTTCTCTAGAAAGAATTTCTTTTACATCTGTGCCTATAACGGGCTGAGTAAATGAGCTTATCCTCTTACCCATCCAGCTATATTTATTAAAACTTAGAAAACCTGTGACAGTAAACCACCACCATAATGACTTGCCCAAAATATGCTGCGGCAATGATTTTACCGTAGTATCCCCAGAGAAAAAGACCTTCATGCGGCCATCTTTTGAGAGTTCGTTTAAGATTTGATATCCAGAATCTCCTCCACCTACTACGAGCGCATCGCCCTCTTGTAATTGATCCAGTCTTTTGTAATAGTTACTGTGCATCTGCGTGATACTATCTGCGATCTTAGTATTACAAGGCGGTGTGTATGGCGTGTGAAAAGGACCTGTGGCAACCACCACATTTTTTGCTTCAAGATCACCATCCTTATGTGTGAGGGTAAATCCCTTTGCTGTCTTAGTTATAGCAGTAATTAATGTATTGAGTTTTACAGGGATCTCAAAAGTCGACACATAAGACTTAAAATAATCTGCTACTTCATATTTACTTGGGTAATGACCTTTAGGAGTGTCAAATTTTAAACCTGGCAGATGGTTGTATTCGGTAGGGGTAAATAGTTTTAAGGAATCCCATCTGTTTAACCACGACGCCCCTATTTCTTTATCACCATCTACCACCACGTAGTTCTTCCCCATCTTTTTTAAATGGTACGCCATAGATAATCCGGCTTGTGCTCCTCCTACTACTACATAATCTAACATCTGTTGCCCTTCTAATTTTTTGCAAAAATAGACATTAAGAATAGCTTTCCTTCTTTTTATATCTTTCAATAAAATCAAACACTATAATCAGAATATTTTACTATAAATATTCCGCATCACAATCACTTTTAAGATTATTTTTCATGTGCGAAATATTACAATGTGGGTGGTTACGCTTTCGCGAAAGCGTACTTATCATAAGGCTAGTTCACGTGCAACTCAGGGGACATAAAACCACTTCTTACAAATAACCCTACCTTTGTAGCCACAAAAAAATAGCTACAATGAATAATACTCCCCTAAGAACCCTTGTACAAGGCATCCCAAAAACTGAACTCCACCTCCATATAGAAGGTAGTTTTGAGCCAGAATTGATGTTTGAGATTGCAAAGCGCAATAACATCACCCTTGCTTATGATTCTATTGAGTCATTAAAAAAGGCATATACATTTAATAACCTTCAGGAGTTTCTAGACATCTACTATACTGGTGCACAAGTACTCTTACACGAGCAAGATTTTTATGATCTTACGTGGGCATATCTTACTAAGGTGCATAGTGAGAACGTAGTACACGTAGAGGTGTTCTTTGATCCACAAACACACACAGATCGCGGTGTTCCTTTTAAAACAGTAATCACCGGGATTTACAATGCGCTTGAGAAAGCAAAAAGTGAATACGGTATTACCTATAAACTTATCATGTCTTACTTGAGACACCTAAGTGAGGAAGCTGCTTTTAAAACGCTAGAAGAATCACAGCCATATAAAGCGTGGATAGATGGTGTAGGGCTTGACTCTTCTGAGCAAGGAAATCCTCCTAGTAAATTCAAAAACGTATTTGAAGCCTCGGCAAAAGAAGGTTATAAACTAGTTGCACACGCCGGTGAAGAAGGCCCAGCCGATTATATCTGGGAAGCGCTTGACGTACTAAATGTTGTACGTATAGATCACGGTAATCGCTGCCTAAGTGATGACGCCCTTGTGGAGCGTCTTGTAAAAGAGCAAATTCCGTTAACGCTTTGCCCTACTAGTAACGTAGCACTTAAGGTGATTGACAAGATGGAAGAACACCCAGTAGCGCAGATGCTAGATAAAGGGATTCTTGCGACGATACACTCTGATGATCCAGCTTACTTTGGCGGTTATATGAATGAGAACTACTACCAGACAGCAAGTGCCTTAAACTTATCTAAGGAGCACATCATGCAACTTGCCATCAATGGTTTTAAAGCAAGCTGGCTTACCGAAGATGAGAAAGCAGCACACATCACAAAGGTGAAAGCATACTTTGCTTCCATCGATTAAGTATTTTAATAAGGTTGCGCTTTTGCAAGAGCGCAACCTTATTTCTATCGTTCTGTAAGGGACATCTTACCGCCAATCAGAAGCACCTAAGCAACTGATAACTCAATCTTTATAGCTATTTTTGAAGCAACTTAAATAGGACTACTATGGAGGTAATAAAAATTATATTCTTTGCGCTTGGCACTTTCTTTGGCGTTGACGATAGCACCATCGTCGCAGAAGAAACTGCCGTCCACATTGACATTACAGAGCAAATTATAACGGTAGATCAACAAGATGTTTTTGCGCTAGTGAGCAATGAGAAAGACAGCTTAAAGATTAGAAATACCCTCTACAGAATAGGAAACGCACAAGCACAAGAAAAGCGCCTTACCTTAAAAGAAAAGTTTGATACCTACGCTTGGTCCACTTCTGAGATAGTGAGCCGTAAAGAAGCAAAGCAACTTGACATTAAACTCAAGTTCAAATATGTTACTAAGGAGCAGCTTAAAGATTTTGGGATAGACTACGTAGAAAAAGATAGCTCCTATGCTATGATTAATATCCCAGCGTGGAATATTGAAACCACTACTGGAGCACTGCGAGATAATTACTGGTACTTTAAGGACAGTATTTCCTTCACCCTTTCGCCCGCTAAGAATATGCCTAAAAAATACCTGCCTCTTAAGAAAGGCTTGTATAATTACTGGGAGCAGGTAAAACCATAAGCATAGATTATAAGAATTGTTGTTACGCTTTCGCGAAAGCGTAATTACCCACCATCACTACCTATCACCTACAATCCTCATCATTTATATGATGGGGATTTCTTGTCTTTAAATAATGCATAACACAAATTATTGTTAAAGGCTTTTTAATTACTAAACGGTTGGTTAGTTTTGTACAGTAATAAGAAACAAGTGGCTAGAAAAAAGAATTATGATGAGCGTGAAGTAGTCGAAAAGGCTATGAATCTGTTCTGGAAAAATACCTACGAGTCTACCTCTATGCAAATGCTAGAGAAGGAAATGGGTATTAATAAATTCTCAATCTATGCGAGCTTTGGAAATAAGCACGGTCTGTTTTTGGCAAGCTTAGCTTATTACAAAGAAAAAGTAGGCGCTATTATTAAGAAGTTTGCTAGCGGTACAAACGGTGTTCAAGATATCAAACAGTTTTTTATAGACTCTGTAACTATCGTTGATCAAGATGGTTCTCGCAACGGATGCCTAATTACAAATACCTACAACGAGTTTGCAGCTAGTGAAGACGCTGTGATTCAAAAAGAGATGAATTCCTTTATGACTACTATAAAGGAGCTTTTTATTGAAAAATTGAGAATGGACGGTAGTAAAGATGAGGAAACCATTATGCGAGAAGCAAATTTTCTTTTATTAGCCAAACATGGCCTAGCAGCTGCGTCAAGAGTAAACACAACACAAGAGATTGAAGATTACATAGAGATGACGTTTAAAAACATCTAACTATTTTTTTACCTTAAAACTAAACGAACGTTTAGATATAATTAACATAAATTAAAAATTGCTATTATGACAACATTAAAAGTTCACAACATCGAGAGTGCTCCACAAGAGAGTAAACCATTATTAGAAGGTTCTTTAAAGTCTTTCGGGATGCTTCCAGGATTACACGGAGTACTTGCAGAGTCTCCACAAATCTTAAAAGCATACCAAGAACTACATGAGTTATTTACAAACTCTTCATTTAACGCAGACGAGTTAACGGTAGTATGGCAAACAATTAACGTAGAGCATGCATGTCACTACTGCGTACCAGCACACACAGGTATCGCAAAAATGATGAAAGTAGATGACGCAATCATCGAGGCTTTACGTAACGAGACTCCATTAGAAGATGCAAAACTAGAGGCACTACGTACATTCACTTTATCGCTTACACGTAATCGTGGTAACGTTTCTCAAGAAGATCTTACTGCATTTTATGCAGCTGGGTATGGAGAAAGACAAGTACTAGATATCATCTTAGGATTATCTCAAAAAGTAATAAGTAACTATACAAATCACATCGCAAACACACCTGTAGATGCTGCATTTGAAAAGTTTGCTTGGGAGAAAAAATAAGTAACTCCCCTAACTTATTTAATAATAAGCCTTCCTCAATATTGTAGGAAGGCTTCTTTAAAAAAGATCATATGAGTATTGCAATAGAAAATAAAGTAGCATTAGTCACTGGCGCAAATAGAGGTATTGGTAAAGCGATTGTGGAGTCATTTTTAGACCACGGAGCAAAGAAAGTATATCTAGCGGTACGTGATACAAACTCTACAAAAGAACTAGAAGAAAAGTATGGTGATAAAGTAGTCACTTTACAAGCAGATGTGTCAAACACAGCCTCAATAAAAACACTAGCAGAACACGCTACAGATGTAGATGTAGTAGTAAACAATGCAGGTATAGGTACACCACAGTCTATCATAAGTGATGATGTAGAAGAAGATTTTCTTAATCAGCTACAGGTGAATGCTTTTGGATTAGTACGTGTTGCAAACGCTTTCGCGAAAACGTTAGAAAGCAACAAAGGAGCGCTTGTACAATTGAACTCTATTGCTTCTATCAAGAATTTCTCTCAACTCTCTACATACTCTGCATCAAAAGCAGCATCGTATTCTTTAACACAAGGAATTCGCACAGAGTTAAGTCCGCGAGGAATTAATGTATTAAGTGTACACCCAGGACCAGTAGATACAGATATGGCAGAAAAGGCAGGCTTTGAAAATGGAGCTACAACTTCTGAAATTTCTGAAGGAATTGTAAGCGCATTAAAAGCTGGAGATTTTCACTTATTTCCAGATGACATGGCAAAGCAGTTTGAGAAAGAATACGAGAACTTCTCTAACAACATCGTAACTTCAGATTTTTCGGAGTAATTTCACATTAAAACATTTATTATGATAAAAGTATCTGTAATGTACCCTAATAGCGAGGATGTCAAATTTGACACCGACTATTATAAAAATAGTCACTTACCTATGATTCAAGAATCACTAGGTGACGCATTAAAGGGATTAGAACTAGAAGTAGGAATCGCTGGAAGAGCTCCTGGAGAGCTTGCTCCTTATGTAGCGATTGCTCATTTAAAATTTGATAGTGTTGCTTCTTTCCAAGAGAGCTTTGCACCACACGGAGAAAAATTTGCAGCAGACGTTGAGAACTACAGCAACGTTCAAGGAGAATTGCAGATAAGTGAAATCATAGATTTGTAAAATGAAGAAAGAAAAATTAAAAATAGATATTGTCTCAGATGTAGTTTGCCCATGGTGTACCGTAGGTTACAAACGACTTGAAAAAGCAATATCAGAACTTGGTATTGAAGACCAAATAGAGATTGAGTGGCAACCGTTTGAATTAAACCCTCAAATGCCTGCCGAAGGTCAAAATGTAGATGAGCATATTACAGAAAAATATGGCTCAACTGCAGCGCAACAAAAAGAGTCTAAGCAACGACTAATAGATGCTGGAAATGAGCTTGGTTTTACGTTTGACTATTTTGACGATATGAGAATTGTAAATACTTTTGATGCGCACGTACTATTAGAGTATGCAAAGAAATTTGACAAGCAAACGGAATTAAAAATGCGACTTACTACTGCTTATTTTAGTGAGCGTAAGGATGTATCACAAAGAGAGGTCTTAAAACAAGCACTTCTCGACGTTGGCTTAGATGCAGAAGAAGGTATGGCCTTACTTGAAAATGAAGAAGCTCGTTATGAAGTAAGAACACAGCAAGGTTACTGGAAGAATTTAGGTGTAAACTCAGTTCCTACCATTGTTTTTAATAGAAAGAGTGCAGTTACTGGAGCACAACCTGTAGATTTATTTAAGAAAGTACTCTCAGAACTTATTACTGAATAATAAATATATTACTCTTTAAAATAGGCTTTCCCTAAAAGCATTTTTAAAGATTAGAGAACCCGTACATAATGTTCAAAAGGCATAGTGTGCGGGTTTTTACTTTTGGTGCTGCGAGGATATATTTAAATAATTACGCTTTCGCGAAAGCATAACAACACCTCTACCCTAGTACTTCCACTCAATTTTTAAAACTATTTTCTCTTCTCCATGAAAAGAAACCACCTCAACTCCGACCTATAAGTGAAGAACTTAATATCATCGCTATGAAACCTTTACAAGAAAAAAGCATAATTATTTTTGATGGAGCATGCAATCTCTGTAATGGTGTTGTGGGCTGGCTTATTAAGTTTGCACCAAGCGGATTGTTTGAATGTATCGCCTTTCAGTCTCCAAAAGGACAGCATATTTTAAAAGAATACGGCAAGCCTACGGATCGATTGGACACAGTAATGCTCATTGATAATCAAGAGTTACACACGCACTCTGATGGATTTTTAAAGATTGTTTCAAAAATCCCAAAATGGAAAGCAGTAGCAACATTGCTCGCATTTATCCCAAGGATCATACGTGATTATATTTACAATACCGCTTCTCGCAATAGACTCAAATGGTTTGGTGCTTCTTCATCTTGTACCATCAATATTTAATATAGAAACCCAACACTCCCTAAGAAGCATTGGGTCTCATCAAACAACAAAAAGCGACACCCGTAGGTGTCGCTTTTTGCTAGTTGTCATTAAGACTATCTATAAACTTTACATCTCGTGTGTTTTTCTGCACCGCTATGGCCGAAAACAGACTTAACGTAAAAGACATTCCATAAAATCCTTTCTCACTTAAATCTAGATCTGCATTCCATAAACCTACAACGAGTAGTAAGATAGAGACGATGGTTACAAACCAACTTATACCATAATAAATATCTGTCACTGGGACTCCTTCTAGTCTATCCCTCACGCTTTTTTGTACAGATACTACGGCAAATAATCCAAATAATAATACGGTAAAGTAATATCCCTTTTCATTAAGGTACATATCTGCATTCCATAGTCCTACACAAAAGGATATCATCCCTACAAATAATGCACTCCATGATGCACTTATAAAAGCTCCTGTAGGCTTGTTTGAAAATGGTTCTTTCTTTTTACTCTTCTTTTCTGTTACGGGTGTTTCAAATTGATTTTCCATAATTATTGTTGTTTGTTGTTTAATTGGTAATCGTGATGTTCTAAAAAGCTTCCCCCAGCCCTAAAGGGTGGCTTTTTCTAATTGTAAATCTGATTTTCTCCCTTTAGGACTGGGGTGAAATATCGTCTTTAATGATCTCCCCATTAGTTTTCTCTTCCTTTGCTATCTCCATAATATAATCTCCACAGGAGTAACAGTGTGGCAGGTGTGCATAATTTGTAGTGTCACAGCTGTTGCAATCTTTAAAGAGTTGGAGACCGCAGTGGCGGCAGTAATTGGTTACTTTTAAGTTTCCTGCCACTCCTTTTTTCCCTCCGCTTTGGTGAAACTCATTAATAAGGTAATCTTTACCACAGCTAGGGCACATGTGGTTTTCTAAAGCTTTTTCTGCTACTTCTTCTTTTATTTGCTTTGATCGCTCTTGTGTAGATTGCTGTAAATCTTCTTTCTTACGTTTTATAAAAGCTTGTAATGACCGTATTGCATACACCCCTAAAAAGATGGAAAGCAGGATACCAATTGTAAATCTCACATATCCTCCATAGCTAGGTAAATAAGGCACTAACCCTACAAAAAAACCGTAGAAAGAAAAGAATACAAAACCTCGATATAATGGCCAGTACGTGTGCTTTCTTTTCTTTAAAAGCATCCATATACCTAGCAATAATATAGGAAGTACAAATAACAGTCGTTTTAAAAAGATGTTCAGCTCATAACTTCTCACGGCATCATTATGTAGCTCGTAAACTACCTCCATTGCCTCCTGCTCTTGTAAGCTATAGACTGCCTGTGTATCTCTCAACGTCAAGATCGCTGCTGCATAAGCAGATTTTTCCTTCTCATAAGATTGTATCACTTTTTGAATAGAATCCATCGTAAGATTACGTTTTCTAACCTCGGCATCTACCGTAGATGATTGTGTTGCTGTACGTGTAGAAATCCAAGATTTGAAAGAACGCTGCTCTTGAGATAAAGTAGTTTTGGCTAACTCAAGATTAATTTCTAGAGCTTCTTGACTACGGTATTGTTCCTTTATTGAATCTTGTACGGTACTGTATAGCTTTCTGTAAGTAGCGACATCAGTTTGCGATTCAAAATTTTCTATAGTAGGACGATTATCAGATTCATCAATATCCCAGATAATTCTATTAGCAAGTCCTATTAAAAAGACAGCCAACAGAATACTTATGAGATAATGAATGACTGTTGTCGTTCTTGACAGTTTTTTATTGTTGAATTCCATGATCTTGTTGTTTGATTATGGAACAAAGATGCAGTGATGTAGAAGCTATTAAAATCAAATATTTTAATAATACTTATGACCTAATTAGGATAAAACATTCCTTAAACCCTATATTACCTATCTTTAAAACAAATAAACCTTACGATTTAAAATGGACATCACGGCTATCATACAATCTTTCTCTACAGAAGACAGTAAGTTATTTAAGACCTATTTACGTTCAAAAAATCGGAGGACAGACACCAAGAATCTCACGTTATATAATCTCATCAGAAAGGGAACTCCTCTTAAGAACATAGATGTTTTACTTTATGGAAGCGCAAATCGTAATGCTTACCACGCACTTTCAAAAAGACTGCAAGACAGTCTCATTGACTTTATAGCCACTCAAAACTTTGAAAATGAAACCTCAGATGATATGCAGGTTTTTAAATGGATACTCGCAGCGCGTATTCTCTATGAGCAAGACCTCCATAAACCTGCGCAAAAACTCTTAAAAAAAGCGACTCAAAAAGCAAAAGACCTTGACTTGCACACGGCACTTATTGAAAGCTACCACACCCAGTTCCAGTACAGTCACCTTCATCCAGAGGTAGATTTACAAGAGCTCACGCAAGCCGCACAACAAAACCAGCAGCGATTTATACAGCAAGAGCAACTCAATATGGCGTACGCACGCATCAAGCGCATACTCATATTTGATGAGCATCTATTAAAAAAAGGAATCCAGAAAACGGTAGAAGAAATACTCGCTGCTTTTCATATTGAAATTAACGAGACGTTTACCTTTAAATCCCTGTACCAGCTGCTAGAAATTATAAATACCGCAGCACATTTAGATCACAATTTTGGCGAGGCGCTACCTTTTATCACGCACACCTATAATCTTATAAAGAAAAAAGACATCGTTCAAGAAAAGCAGCGCTTTTACCACATCCAGGTGCTCTATTTCATGGCAAATGCTCATTTTAGAGTGCGCGACTTTGAGCAGGCAACACATTACCTCTCGCTTATGAACACCGAAATGAATGCCGAAAATGGAAAGTGGGAATCCCGCTTTCGCGAAAATTTGCTTCTCATAAACTCCTTCGTTTTAAATTACAGTGGTAACTCCTCTCTTGCTATTGCTGCCATTGACAACCACATCTCAACATCAACAAAGAAGGTTGATCCAGATGTATTGCTCGCGCAAGTAGTCTTTCTCACACAGCAAGGCGAGCACAAAGCTGCTATAAGTACGCTTAATAAATTTAAACATTCCGATAGTTGGTATGAGGAACGACTAGGCATAGACTGGATGATTAAAAGAGATTTATTGTCGTTAATCATTTATTATGAGCTAGAATATATTGACCTCGTGCATTCACAGCTACGTAGTTTCAAAAGAAAGTATGAAAAGATCATCCTTTCCGAAGTGAGATTGGAACGCTTTATAAAAGTTTTTAACCAGATTTTTAATGACCCGACTATTGTGAAGAAGTCAAATTTTCGCGAAAGCGTAATGAATCAATTTACCGTAGCGTCATTAAAAGATGAAGATATTTTTATGGTGAGCTTCTTTGCGTGGATAAAAGCTAAACTGGACGGAACAAAACTTTATGAGACCACACTCGCCATGTTGTGATTTTCTTAACAAAATAGGGAGGCGCTGGTCTGTACCTTTTACCCACCAAAAAAGGTCAACCGAATGAATAAAAAATTATCCTATGTAGTGGCAACCCTATTTGCCATTACTATCGCAAGTTGTAGCACGTCACAATCTAAAGTTGCCAGCAAGGCAAGTGCTTCAAAATCCAAACCAAAAGACAGTAAAAATGCCATTAAACCTTATGGCAAAGTAATTACTAAAGATGCAAAGACTGATGAAGGTCTTTTTACCGTACACAAACTAGACGACAAGTATTTTTATGAGATTCCAGACTCCCTGATGGGTCGCGAGATGCTCATGGTAACGCGTATTGCAAAAACTGCTGGAGGCTTAGGCTTTGGTGGTGGAAAGCAAAACACCTCTGTATTACGCTGGGAAGTAAAAGACAAAAAAGTATTACTACGTGTGGTGTCACACCAAGTATATGCTGCAGACTCACTTCCTATCTCTGAGGCTGTAAAGAACAGTAACTTTGAGCCAGTTTTATATGCTTTTGATGTAAAGGCTTATAAGAAGGATTCTGCCTCTGGAAATAAAAATATCGTAATCGATGCTAGTCCGTTATTTGAGACAGATGTCAAGCCTTTAGGTTTGCCACAAAGACGCCGTAAAGGGCTTAAAGTGACAAAGCTTGACGGAAAGCGATCTTACATAGACACGATAAGAAGCTACCCGCAAAACATTGAGGTGCGTAGTGTAAAAACATATAGTGGTAGCGCTTTACCGTCTAATAATGCTACGGGTACACTCTCATTAATGATGAGTAACTCCATGATCTTATTGCCAAAAGAACCTATGCAACGCCGTATGTTTGACGAGCGTGTAGGGTGGTTTGGACGTGGTCAAACAGATTACGGTCTTGACTTACAAAAGAGCAAAACTATACGCTACCTAGACAGATGGAGACTTGAGGTAAAAGATGAAGATCTTGCTGCCTTTAATCGTGGTGAGCTTGTAGAGCCTAAAAAACAAATCGTTTATTATATAGATCGTGCTACTCCAAAGAAATGGGTACCATATATCAAACAAGGTATAGAAGACTGGCAAGTAGCTTTTGAAGCTGCAGGTTTTAAAAACGCTATCATCGCTGCCGATCCTCCATCTGTAGAGGAAGATCCAGACTGGAGTCCAGAAGATGTACGTTATAGTGTGGTGCGCTACCTAGCTTCTCCTATTCCTAATGCAAATGGACCTCACGTAAGTGACCCACGCTCTGGAGAGATTTTAGAAAGTGACATTAACTGGTACCACAACGTAATGACATTATTACACAACTGGTATTTTGTACAGACTGCAGCTATCAACCCAGAAGCTCGTAGCAACGAGTTTAAAGATGAAATCATGGGACGACTAATTCGTTTTGTGAGTTCGCACGAAGTTGGTCACACACTTGGACTTCCACACAACATGGGAAGTAGTGTTGCTTATGCAGTAGATGATTTACGTGATCCTGAGTTTACTAAGAAATATGGAACTGCACCATCAATCATGGATTATGCACGTTTTAACTACGTAGCACAACCAGGAGACGGTGATGTAGCTTTAATGCCTAACATAGGTATTTATGACAAGTATGCTATTAAGTGGGGTTACCGCCCTATCCCGTCTGCAAACAGCGCTGAAGAAGAGAAGAAAACACTAGACAGCTGGATTCTTGAGCATGCTGGAGATCCTATGTACCGTTTTGGGAGACAGCAAAGAGGTGTGATTGATCCTAGCTCGCAAACAGAAGATCTAGGTGATGATGCTATGAAAGCAAGTGCTTATGGTATTGCAAACCTTAAACGCATCGTTCCTAACCTAATCGAGTGGACCGCCGAAGAAGGTCAAAACTATGATGAGCTAGATAAAATGTATGGCCAAGTATTATCACAGTACAACCGTTATATGGGCCATGTTGCAGCTAACGTAGGTGGTGTATATGAAATGTACAAAACCTATGATCAAGAAGGAGCCGTGTACACACACGTTCCTAAAGCAAAACAGAAAGAAGCATTAAACTTCATCCAGGCACAACTCTTTAAAACCCCAGAGTGGTTACTAGACAACAATATTTTTGACAAAATTGAAAATGCTGGAAGTGTAGAGCGCGTGAGAGGTTTCCAGACTAGAACACTTAACAACCTTCTCGACTTTGGACGTATGGCTCGTATGCTTGAAAATGAAGCATTAAACGATGCAGATGCATACTCACTAGTTACTATGATGTCTGACCTAAGAGCTGGTTTATTCTCAGAGTTGAGAAGCCGCCAAGCCATAGATATTTACCGTCGTAACTTGCAGCGTGCATATGTAGAGCGCCTTGAGTTCATCATGACAGAAAATCAAAGTGGTGGTCGCTTCTTTAGCGGGACTAGAGTAAATGTAGGTCAGAGTGATATACGTGCCGTAGTACGTGCAGAGCTTAAAGATCTTAAACGTGATTTACAAAACAACAGACTTAGAGACCGTATGAGCCGCATACATGCAGAAGACCTTGTAGAGCGTATCAATATGATACTTGATCCTAAGTAATAATTACAATAGCTTACTTATTAAAACACCCAGCAATCGTATGATTGCTGGGTGTTTTTTTATGGTTCATTTTTATGACACTACTCTCTTATAGAAGATGCTTGATAGGGTTACGCTTTCGCGAAAGCGTGCTTCGATAAAATCATAATAAAGTCACAAAAAAGTATAATCATTAAACCTTCCTCTTTTTTTAAGGTCATATAAGTGTTCAACAATTAAAAAGTAAAAAAGATGAAAAAGTTAATGATGATGTTTCTAGTACTTGCGACCATATCAATGTCTGCACAAAGAGGTCCAAGATCTGGAGAAGAAAGAAGAGGTAATGACATGACTGCAGAACAAGTTGCTACACTAAGCACAAAGAAGATGACACTTGCACTTGCACTAGACGATAACCAGTCTAAAAAAGTGTATAAAGTACTTCTTGATCAAGCAGAAGATCGCAAAGCGATGCAAGCAGAGCGCAAGGCAAATAAAGAAAAGCCAGCGCTTACAAAAGAGCAACGCTACGCAATGCAGAATGAGCGTCTAGATAAGCAGATTGCTATGCAAGAAAAAATGCAGAGCATCTTAACAGAAGACCAGTTCAAGCAGTTTAAGAGAATGAATGCTAAGAGAAAAGGAAAGCGTGGTGACAAAGGAAAAAGAGGTCACAAAGAATCGCGCAGAGGAAATAAATAATTTTGATTGATTGGTTTATTTTTAGATTGAAAACGGCATCCGTGATTGGGATGCCGTTTTTTTGTTCTCTAAAAAAAGGAAATATTACAACGTCTTTCCCACCTTTGCTACCGCAGCAATGGTCTCATCAAGATCTTCATAAGAAAGAGCGTCATTTAAGAACCAGCTTTCATAGGCACTTGGTGCTATGTAAATACCCTCTTCAAGTAATCCATGGAAGAATTTCTTGAACGTATCATTATCCCCCACCGCAGCCGATTTGAAATCTGTCACTGCACCTTCGGCAAAGTGTACAGAAATCATCGAGCCAATTCGGTTTATAGTAAAGGTCACTCCACTATCAGTTAAGGCCTTATCTATTCCTTTATGTAGGTACTCGGTTTTCTTTGCTAGACTTTCAAAAACATCACTGTTATTAAGTTCTGTAAGCATGGCTAGTCCCGCAGCCATCGCTAGCGGATTCCCACTTAACGTTCCCGCTTGATATACTGGTCCTTCTGGAGCAAGATGACTCATGATTTCTGTGCGAGCTGCAAAAGCTCCTACAGGTAATCCTCCACCTATTACTTTTCCGAAAGTGACAATATCTGCACGAACATCCATAAGTTCTTGCACACCACCTTTTGCTAGTCTAAAGCCTGTCATCACCTCATCAAATATGAGTAGTGTTCCATGCTCATCACATAGCTCACGCAAGCCTTGCAAGAATCCTTCAGCAGGGAGAATACAACCCATGTTACCTGCAACAGGTTCTATAATAATTGCAGCAATCTCACCTGGATTTGCTTCAAAAAGTTCTTTTACCTTATCTAGATTATTATAATCTGCAAGTAAAGTATCTTTTGCTGTACCAGCAGTTACTCCTGGACTATTAGGAGATCCAAAGGTTACTGCACCACTTCCTGCTTGAATAAGAAATGAGTCAGAGTGACCGTGATAACAACCTGCAAATTTGATAATCTTCTCTCTTCCTGAGAATCCGCGAGCAAGACGCACTGCACTCATGCAGGCTTCTGTACCACTATTTACAAAGCGTATTTTATCAATACCCGGCACCATAGAGATGGCAAGCTCGGCAATTTTTGTTTCTATCTCTGTAGGCATTCCAAAGGAAGTACCTTTTTGTGCTTTTTCAACAACAGCATCTACCACAGGTTTATGTGCATGACCTAAAATCATAGGCCCCCATGAAGCGATGTAATCGATAAGCCTGCGTCCATCTTCATCATATAAATAAGCTCCCTTTGCTTCTTTTACAAATACAGGATCTCCTCCTACAGATTTAAAAGCTCTTACGGGACTATTTACGCCTCCTGGTATTACTTTTTGAGCTGCCACAAAGAGCTCACTACTCCTTTTATAAATCATCTAAATTTGCTATTTGTTGTCCGTACATTGTACGATCTTGTACTCTATTTTATTCAAGAATCTAATCTCTTAATACCCTCTATCAAATGGTTTGATAAAAAGCACTTGACCTTCAAAAATTTGATTACCATCAATACCATTCCACTTTTTAAGTTCTGGCACCGTTACATCATACTTACGTGATATACGGTAAAGCGTTTCACCCTTTTGTACAGTATGTTGGTTATTATTGTCTGTCACTTTCTTATAATCCTCCACATCTTTTCCTAGAACTTCTCCATCATAACGATACAACTCATAGCGTTCTACTAGGCTAATTAACTTTTGAGGATATTTTTTATCTGTTGCATAACCCGCAGCACGAAGTCCTTCTGCCCACCCTTTGTAATCATCCTTAGGAAGTTTAAAAAGATCTGTATAGCGTTTTCTGCCTGTCAAGAATAAGGAGTGATCTCTGTATGAAAATTTAGGCAAGCTATACTTTCTAAAGCATTCTCCTTTAGTGTCATCATCATGATAAACGGTCTGACCTTTCCAGTCGTGACATTTAATACCAAAGTGATTATTTGCTTTTAGAACTAGCTCTCCTTTTCCTGCTCCAGACTCTAGAATACCTTGAGCAAGTGTAATACTAGCTGGAATTCCGTATAATTCCATTTCTTCTTTTGCGATATCGGCAAAGGTATCTATATAGCCATTCACACCACCCTTGGGAACTGGATTTACACCATTATCAAGATTCTCATCTGGTGTTTTTGCTTCCGTCACTTTTGGAGATGGCTGTCTCCTCTCTATAGTTCGTGTAGCCTTCGTTCTTTTCTTAGAACGCGTAGCTTTTTTAGAACCGCCACAACTTACAGAGAGTATTCCTATAATCAAGAGTATGGTAAAACGTTTCAACATATAATTAGTCTATGAGTGGAAGCCCTTTTTTGGCAAGCTGGATGTTCATTCCTGCAATACCTTGTAAACCTCCCGTATGAACGGCTAAAATACGAGAATTCTCGCGGAAATACCCACCTTTCATAAGCTCTGAAATGCCATAAAGCATCTTACCCGTATAAATAGGATCTAGTAAAACCTGATGCTTTGAATGAAATTCATTTATAAAGTTAATGAGATCACCATTCACCTTTGCATATCCACCAAAATGATAGTTGGCAATAACCTCCCACTGCTCATTATTTGCATATTTTCTCACTTCATCTGCCACCCAATTTCCCTTGAGTGCTGGAAAACCTATTGCTGTTTGATGTGGCTTGAGACTATTAATAATACCAGAAATTGTTCCCGCAGTTCCTATGGGACAACATATGTAGTCAAAGTCTGTATCATCTTCAGTTAAGATCTCTTCACAACCTTTGATAGCAAGCTCGTTAGTTCCGCCTTCGGGAATTATAAACGGATTATTAAAGGTTGTTGTTATGCTTTCGCGAAAGCGTACCTCATCTTTTTCTCGGTATTCTTCTCTTGATATAAAGTGAAATTTCATCCCACACTCATGTGCAAATGCCAGTGTAGGATTACTTTCAAGCGTTTTAGCAAGATTAACACCTAGCTCTTCTCCACGTATAACACCTATAGTTTTAAAACCCTCTAATTGCCCAGCCGCAGCTGTAGCAGCAATATGGTTTGAGTAAGCTCCTCCAAAAGTGAGTAAGGTTTCAAAACCCTCTTCTCGGGCTTGTATAAGGTTATATTTAAGTTTTCTAAACTTGTTTCCAGAAACTGTAGGATGCAGTAAGTCCTCCCTTTTAATAGAAAGGGAATAGCCATTAGTTTCTGAAATAAATTGATTTTCTGAAGTAAGATTCACGGGTTAAAGATACGCTAGAAAACTCCAAAAAGGACGCTTTTCTAGATAGCTAAGCTCGCACTCACGAGCATAAGCCTCTCTTTCAAAACTTATATTAAGGTAAGCCACATAATTATCCCTGTACTGTATAAGTCTTATAAAATACTCTATTACATACCATATAAAGAATGGCAGCACAAGCATTTCTGCTTGCTGTCTAATGTGGATTTTCTCGTGATTAATAAATACAATATCCTCCTTGAGATCTGGAGTACGCATTACTATAAATGGCCAGAGGGTCACTCCCACAAAGCGTTTGCGCAATAAATATTTATTTACAATTAGAAACATAGGTCAAAAATAAATCAATTATAACATCCAGTATCTTAAGATCTCCTTAATACTTGTACGTTACTACTTATATTATAGACGTTATTCAAAGTCTGTGCCGTATCCTTATCTTTGTAATATGTCCTACTTAAAAAAACATATTCCTATAGAAGATGGCGATTACTACCTAACGCCAGAGGGCTACAAATGTTTTACAGAACAATATCATCTTAAACGTGGTTATTGCTGTGAAAGCGGTTGCCGTCATTGTCCGTATGGGTATAGCAAGAAAACCAACAGCCAGAACTAAGTTCTTTTTGAAAGTAAATAAGACATTATATACAGTACGCTTTCGCGAAAAATTCTACACACCAATTACTACATTTTAGTTACATATATTCCATCACCTTGTTGATGAGATATATGTGCTTCTCTTAAACAGCCATTTTGGTACGGTAATTGATAATTTTAATAATCTGAAAGATGCTTAAAATCAATCATTTTACACTAGACAAATAAAAGAAGTGTTTGATAAAACAGGATAAGTGACCAAAGGATTGTTACCTTATAGAACAATCACCTTATGATTACGACCCTAATCTTGCAGTTAGTATTATCATTTTTTTGCAGAACCACTTATAAATAATCTTTAAAAACAAACTACTATGAAAGCACTTAGACTTTTACCATTACTGGGAGCCGTACTCTTACTGGCTTCATGTAGCACTGTGCGCGTAGCTTCTGACTACGACAAGGAAACAAACTTTAACGAGTACAAAACCTTTGCTTTTTACAAACCAGGAATAGACAAAGCAGAGATTTCTGACTTAGATAAAAAACGTGTACTCCGCGCTATTGAATCTGAGATGATGGCAAAAGGTTTTACAAAATCTGAAAATCCTACGGTACTCGTAAGCATATTTACAAAAGCGAAAGAACGTATCGATGTGTACCAAAACAACTTTGGCTTCCGTGGGGGCTGGGGAGGTTTCTGGGGACCATGGGGAGGCCCCTGGGGCTGGAACGGTGGTTTTAACAATAACACCGTTGCAAGATCTACTCAAGGTACATTATACATTGACTTAATTGACGCAAATAAAAATCAGCTTATCTGGCAAGGACAGGGTACAGCACCACTAGTTACTGGCGACGTAGATAAGCGTGAAGAACGCATTAACCTAATCGTTCAAGAAATTTTAGGTGTATATCCTCCACAAGTAGCAGGAAATTAAAACATTGTTTGAATTAGCCCTTAAACTTAAAAAGCACCCCAAGGGGTGCTTTTTTAATATATAAAGCTTCTGACTGGTATTGTCATCTCAGTTACAACGCTCCCAGTGTATCTTTTGTAAACTTACTTAACACTAAAGTACCACTCATCTCAGCACGTTCTTCTAGAAGTGATGGCCAGTGGTCTGTTCCTTCCCATAATGCTTTTTTCATAGCGGTAACCGCTTCTGGGTTGTATGAAGCAAGTTTTACAGCTAGTGCTTGTACCGCTTCATCCATTAAAATAGAAGTTTCACAAAGGGCTGCATACAGTCCTTTTTCTTTAGCCCATTCTGGGCTATAAAACTCTGTTGCATTTAGTGTCAAGTCGCTTAGTCCATTCAACCCTATCTTGCGTTCAACAGCGGGAGCAATTACAAACGGTCCTATACCTATGGTGAGTTCGCTTAGTTTTATACTCGCATACTTAGTTGCATAGCAATAATCTGTTGCAGCTGCAAGACCTACGCCACCTCCTACTGCTTTACCTTGAATACGACCTATGATAATCTTAGGACAAGAACGCATGGCAAGAATCACCCGTGCAAAACCCATAAAGAATTCTTTCCCTTCTACATTATCTTCTATGCTTTTAAGCTCATCAAAACTGGCGCCAGCACAAAAGGTGCGCTCCCCTCCACTTTGCAGTATGATTACTTTTACATCTTCATCTTCTCCACTATTTTGTATTGCACTCTCGAGGTCTGCAAGTACAGTACTAGGCATGCTATTATGCGCTGGATGAAAAAATGTAATCGTAGCGATTCCATTTGCTTTTAATGTCTTTACGTAAGGTTGTGTCATTGTATATAGCTGAAGTTAATGTTAGGTAAAAATAGGTAAATAGGGAGTAATGCGTGTTTTGCCAACTCACATTTTCGCGAAAGCGGATACCCAAAAATAATTTAACGCAAACGATTTAGGAAAGCATTTTAATCACGACCAATTCTTTGTAAATTTACTCTATGGAAATACCAGTTACATCAAACCCGTTATTAGATCGTCTGCCTAAGCATTTAGGACAATATATCAAGGCGCAAGATTATGATCAATACACTCCTATCAACCAAGCAGTGTGGAGATATGTGATGCGTAAAAATGTAGCTCATTTAAGTCAGGTGGCTCATGAGAGCTATATGTCTGGTCTTAAAAAAACAGGGATTTCTATAGATAACATCCCTTCTATGTACGGGATGAATCGCATTCTTAAAGAAATAGGGTGGGCTGCTGTCGCGGTAGATGGTTTTATACCTCCTAATGCTTTTATGGAATTTCAAGCATACAAGGTGCTTGTGATTGCTAGTGACATACGCCAACTAGAAAATATAGAATACACACCTGCACCAGATATTATACATGAAGGTGCTGGTCATGCTCCTATTATTGCAAGTCCAGATTATGCAGAGTACCTGCGCAGATTTGGAGAAATAGGTGCTCGTGCCATATCAAATGCACATGATATGGATATGTATGAAGCAGTACGCAAGCTATCTATTTTAAAAGAAGCAGAGGGTATTGCTCAAAAGGATATAGACGCTGCCGAAGATGAGGTAAACCGCCTGCAGCAAATGACGGTAGAACCATCTGAAATTGCTTTAATAAGAAACCTTCACTGGTGGACCGTAGAGTATGGACTTATAGGAACACTAGAAGATCCTAAATTATATGGCGCTGGATTATTATCATCACTAGGTGAGAGTAAACATTGCCTTACTGATGCTGTAAAAAAACTACCTTATAGCATAGATGCTGCTTATCAAGAATTTGACATCACGCAGATGCAACCTCAGCTATTTGTCACTCCAGATTTTGGGTACTTAATGGAAGTACTAGAAGAATTTGCAGAGACTATGGCACTTAGACGTGGTGGATGGCGAGGTGTTCAAAAACTTATAGACTGCAAGCAACTAGGCTCTATCGAGCTTAACACTGGACTGCAAGTAAGTGGGAATTTTAGTAACATGATTCAAGATGAAGACAACCGCGTTGTTTATTTTGAAACTCATGGTCCTAGTGCACTCTCTTACAGAGGTAAGGAGCTCATTGGATTAGGAACAGATCATTTTAGAAAAGGATTCTCTTCTCCCTTAGGGAAGCTCAAGCGTAGCTCTATGGCTATCGAAAATATGAGTCCAAGAGATCTTAAAGCTTTTGAAATTTACGAAGGCGGCATAAACTCCTTTGAGTTTGAAAGTGGCATTACCGTGACAGGAATGATTACCACTGGTACTCGTAGTGTAGATGGCACCTTGCTCGTAGTTCATTTTGATGGCTGCGAAGTTTCATACAAAGGTGATAAACTTATCTCACGTAAGAATGGGCCTTTTGATATGGCCATAGGAACCTCTGTAGTTTCTGCTTTTGCAGGAGCAGCAGATCATGATTCGTTTGAGATAAAAAGTCAAGTGAGTACCACCACCACCATACAACATGAACTATCTGAAGAAGACAAAAAACTCAACGAATTCTACAAAGAAGTAAGAACTCAACGAGAAAGTGGAGCTCCACAAGAAACAACTCTCTTAACGATATTTCAAACAGTACAGAAACAGTATCCTTCTGACTGGCTTTTATCGCTTGAGATATTTGAGCTTACGCGAAACAAGGAAGTGCTAGCACACTTAGAATCTCTCATGATTTCTAGAGCAAATATTGCACACCTCATAAAAGACGGACTAAGCCTAGTAATGGAAGATAATGGGGTTATTCAGTAATTTTTTTGGTAAGAAACAGCGGAAACTTGATGACTTCTTTAGTAGAGATGCTGTTATCATAGACGTGCGATCAAAAGCCGAATATGATAGCGGCGCCATCCCTGGCTCTAAACACATACCTGTGCAAAACATAGCCGCCCAAGCCACAACGATTAAAAAATGGAACAAACCTGTAATATGCGTTTGTGCCAGCGGTGGCCGGAGTGCTACAGCCGCAGCCGTCCTTAGGTCAAAAGGTATTGAAGCCATGAATGGTGGCGGATGGCTTTCACTTTATAAAAAAATGATCACCTAAGGTTTCTTTAAAACCTCATCCACGGAAATTCTTGAACTAGCTTTTCTTTTTGACCCTCTAATTTTACCAAGAATTTTTGGTGCGCAGCGCTGTCTTCATTAAAAGGTCTGTGAGCTAACCCTTGTTTGATTTGAGCTACTTTTTTCATTGTTTGTTGCGCTTTCGCGAAAGCGTACACTTCTACAAAACGCTCCCATACATAGGTAACAGCCTGCTCAGATGGGTGAACCATATCACTTGTATAAAAGCGATAGTCACGTAACTCATCCATCACAATCTCATAAGCCGGAAAATAACTCGCCTCACGACTATCTACAAGTTGATGAACTGCTGTAAGTAAATGTGATTTGCTGCGAGTATTTTCTACTATACCATCTTTAATATGACGCACTGGCGACACTGTAAAAGCAATCTCAATTTGTGGATTAAGTGTTTTTACCAGCTCACAAATACGAGACAGACTTCCTTGAATTTCGGTGACAGAAAGGAGTTTTCTAGTAAATGCCTGTTGAGGAACCTTGTGACAGTTGGCCACCACCTCATCACGTTCAAGATGTTTATAAACCCAAGCAGTACCTAGTGTGACAAATAGATGAGAAGACTCTATAAGCTGTTGCCTGAGCAATTGCTGCGCCTCTTGTAAGTGTATCACAGCTCCTAGTCTCGTAAGGGCGTTTTTGTCGCTGTGTGCATAAAAAGATTTCCAGACTCCGTCTAGTTCAAAGACGTCTGCTTCTGTATAGGTTTTATTTGCAACAGCATCTGCTACTAATCGTTCTAGTGCGACGGGATTAAAAATAATTCCAAACGGATTTGTAACCGCTTGGAATTTATAATATGCTAGCTTGTCACCTATGTTCTGCGCAAAGCAAGAACCTAACAACAATAATTTATGATCATACCCAAATTGACGAGCAGCAGGCTCTAGCGGTATTTGGGTCTGTAGTTTCATTATACAAGATAGTTCTTAACCTCTGCAATGGCAGCGTCTATACCTGCTGGATTTTTACCTCCTGCAGTTGCAAAGAAAGGTTGTCCTCCTCCTCCACCTTGGATGTGCTTTCCTAACTCACGCACGACAGTACCTGCGTTCAGATTTTTTGAAGCGACAAGCTCTTTTGAGATGTAGCAACTTAGTAATGCTTTACCGTTTTGCTCTGTTCCAAATAACAAGAATACGTTGTCTTTATTCTCTCCTAATTTAAAAGCAAGATCTTTAATAGCTCCCGCATCTAGATCTACCTTTTTTGCTAAGAAATCTACACCATCTATGTCTACAAATTCTTTTGCTAGATCACCACTTAAGTTTTGAGCTTTCTCTTTTATAAGTGCTTCTACTTGCTTTTTTAAAGCAGCATTCTCATCGAGTAGGCTAGTAATCGCTTTTACTGGATCTTGATTCCCTTTAAGGGTTGCTTTTACTTGATTATAGGCTTCGGTTTCTGATGTAAAGTAATCTTTGGCAGCATCGCTAGTAATTGCTTCTATGCGGCGTATACCAGAGGCCACTGCCCCTTCTGAAGTTATTTTGAAATGCCAGATGTCTCCTGTATTTTTTACGTGTGTACCACCACAAAGCTCCATAGACTTCCCAAAGCGTATGGTCCTTACAGCATCTCCATACTTTTCTCCAAATAATGCTATCGCTCCTTCTTGTATAGCTTGATCATAAGGAATACCACGTTGCTCTTCTAGAGATAGATTTTCGCGTATGCGTGCATTTACAAAATCTTCTACCTCTTTTAACTCCTCGCTTGTCACTTTAGAAAAGTGAGAGAAGTCAAAACGTAGGTTTCTGCTATGTACCATACTTCCCTTTTGCTCCACGTGTGTTCCTAGTATCTTACGAAGCCCTTGGTGTAATAAGTGTGTTGCCGTATGGTTTGCAGCCGTACGGCTACGTTGCTTCACATCTACCACTGCCTTAAACGTTCCCTCGGTAGATCTTGGGAGGTTTTTGGCAAGGTGTATAATAAGGTTGTTTTCTTTCTTTGTATCTATGATGTAAACCACCTCTCCGCTTGGAGTTTCTAGATATCCTTTATCACCTACTTGCCCTCCTCCTTCTGGATAGAATGGCGTAAGATTAAATACTAGTTGATATAACTCCCCGTCTTTTTTACTCTCTGTCTTACGGTAGCGAGTGATTTTTACAGATGCTTCTAGAGTATCGTAGCCTATGAATTCCTCTTCAGCATCTTCCTGTAAGATATTCCAGTCGTCTGTCTCCACCTTGGTTGCTGCACGAGAACGGTCCTTTTGCTCTTTAAGAGCAGCCTCAAAGCCTTTCTCATCAAGCTTTAAGTTTTTCTCACTAAGTATAAGTGCTGTAAGATCTATTGGGAATCCGTAGGTATCATAAAGTTCAAAAGCTTTATCTCCAGAAACGGTATCACCCTTTGTAGCTGCAATCACATTGTCAAGCAGCAGTAATCCTTTATCTAGCGTACGTAAAAAGGAAGCTTCCTCTTCACGTATCACATTTGTAATTAAATTTTTCTGTGATTTAAGTTCTGGAAATGCATCACCCATTTGTTTTACAAGTGTTGCTACAAGCTTGTAAATAAATGGTTCCTTAGTATCAAGGAATGTAAACCCGTAACGAATGGCACGTCGTAAGATTCTACGTATTACATAGCCAGCCCCAGTATTAGAAGGCAACTGCCCATCTGCAATTGAGAATGACACAGCTCTTACATGATCTGCGATTACTCGTACTGCAATATCTATTTCTTCATCATTACCACACTTTGAGTTTGTGATGGTTTCAATCTCGCTCATTAGTGGAGTAAAAACGTCTGTATCATAATTAGACTGCACTCCTTGAAGCACCATACATAAACGCTCAAATCCCATTCCAGTATCTACATGCTGATTAGGAAGCTTTACAAGCGATCCATCTGCAAGACGATTGTACTGCATGAATACCAAGTTCCAGATTTCCACTACATGTGGATGATCCATATTGATGAGGGTCTTTCCGTCTACTTTTGCTTTTTCTTCGGCAGATCTTATGTCTACGTGTATTTCTGAACATGGCCCGCAAGGTCCTTGCGCTCCCATCTCCCAGAAGTTATCCTTTTTATTTCCATCGATGATTCTATCCTCATCAATGCGCTGCTTCCAGATATCAAAAGCTTCTTGATCTCTATCTAATCCATCCTCTTTATCTCCTTCAAAAACACTCACATATAGACTGTCTTTATCAATCTTAACTACTTCCGTTAAGAATTCCCAAGCCCAAGCGATCGCCTCTTCCTTAAAGTAATCTCCAAAAGACCAGTTACCCAGCATCTCAAACATCGTGTGATGATAGGTGTCTTTACCTACTTCCTCGAGGTCATTATGTTTACCAGAAACACGCAAACATTTTTGAGTATCTGAGAGTCTTGTATTCTTTGGCGTGGCATTACCTAAAAAATATTCTTTAAAGGGCACCATTCCCGCGTTTGTAAACATTAACGTGGGGTCATCCTTTAAAACCATTGGTGCAGAGGGCACTATGGTATGTTTTTTGGATTCAAAAAAGTCTAGAAACTGTTTACGTACCTCTTGAGATTTCATACGATGGATGGTGTGGATAATTTATTTTATATTTGAACGTTGTTGAGGTTTTAGATTACGCTTTCGCGAAAGCGTATTTAACCCCTTAAACAAACCCCAAAAATAAGCATTTTAACTTATGTCTAAGGTAAAATATTACTATGATAGTGAGACCCTATCCTACCGAAAAGTAGAACGTAAAAAGGGACGCACTTTTGGCGCAGCATTGATTTTCATTGCAGCAGCAGCTCTTATGGGGCTACTTATTACTATTGCTGTATTTAACTCTGGTGTGGACACTCCTAAGGAAAGAAAACTAGAACGCGAGCTAGCAAATATGTCTTTGCAGTTTGAGCTCCAAGAAAAGAAACTAGACCAGATAGAGCGCGTACTTGCAAATGTAGAGGAGCGAGATAACAATGTATACCGTGTATTATTTGAAGCTAGCCCTATTCCTGATGAGGTAAGACAGGCAGGTTTTGGAGGGGTAAATCGCTATAAAGATTTAGAAGGCTTTGATAACTCTTCTATGATTATGGGAAGTGCAAAGCGTATTGATCAAATCACAAAACGACTTGTGATCCAGTCAAAGTCTCTAGACGAAATTGCAAAGCTAGCCGAAGAAAAAGAAGCCCTACTTAAAACAATACCTGCTATACAACCAGTACAAAACAAAGACCTCTCTAGAGTAGCTTCTGGATACGGAATGAGAGTACACCCTATATTAAAGTATAGAAAAATGCACAATGGGATGGACTTTACAGCTCCTCCTGGCACACCAATCTATGCCACTGGTGATGGTAAAGTGACTAAAGTAGGTCTAGGAAGCGGTTATGGTAAAATGGTTATCATCGAGCATGGCTTTGGTTATAAAACATATTATGCTCACATGAGTAAATACAAGGCTAAGGTAGGTCAAAACGTAAAACGTGGAGAGATAATAGGATATGTAGGTAACACTGGTCTGTCATCTGGTCCACACCTACATTACGAAGTGTGGAAAAATGGCACTGTAGTTAACCCTGTTAACTTCTATCATAATGACCTTACTCCAGAAGAGTATGATCTTATGCTCACTGCATCCTCTATAGAAAATCAATCCCTCGATTAATGCATATAGATCTTCCAGAAAAACTATACTATACGATAGGTGAAGTCTCAAAGGCATTTGATGTAAATGCTTCTTTGATACGTTTCTGGGAGAAGGAGTTTGATGTTATTGCTCCTAAAAAAAATGCTAAGGGCACAAGGAGGTTTACCCCAGAAGATATTAAAAATCTAGAGCTTATTTATCACCTCGTTAAGGAGCGCGGTTTTACACTCGAAGGTGCAAAAACACATCTCAAAGAAGGCAAAAAAGAAATATTATCAAACTTTGATATTATACGAAAGTTAGAAGCTGTAAAGGCTCAACTACTAGAGATCAAGTCTAATCTCTAAAAACGCTTTCCCTTATAATAATCACGATAAGCCATTCCTATAAAAAGTAAGCTAGTGGTTATTGACAACAAACTCATCACTAGATACTCACCTGAAACGAGGTGATACACACCAGCAACTACACCTATAACTCCCATAGATGCAAGTACATACAAAAATTTTAAATCCATAACAATAGCACACGACAAATGAGTGTATTTTTTTTTTACAAAAATCAAGCTTATATTACTCTTAGACGGCGAGTTTAACAAAACCTTATTGTCTTCTTATAGTAATTCTTTTTCTTAACTTGCTACTATTGCACGTTACTTGTAACAAATCACAACAAACAACAACTAACTATCAAACCAATTTATATTATGAATAAAACTAAAATCGCAGGCCTAGGGTGTCTTGGAATTATACTAATAGGTGCTGTTATTGCAGTAGTTATTGCATTTGCAGTAGGACCTAAATTTTACAATACAGCAATAGATCTCCAAGAAAATGCTACATCTCAATGGGCTAATGTTCAAAGCTCTTATCAACGTCGTGCAGACCTTATACCTAACATAGTAAACACAGCAAAAGGGTACGCAGAATTTGAGCAAAGCACACTTATAGGTGTTATCGAAGCACGCTCTAAAGCAACTTCTATTACAATAGATCCATCTAATATTACTCCAGCACAATTAAAGCAATTCCAACAAGCTCAAGAAGGTCTTACCTCTGCGCTATCTCGACTTCTAGCTGTTTTTGAACGTTACCCGGATCTTAAGGCAAATGAAAACTTTAAGGAACTTATCAATGAGTTAGAACGCACAGAGAACCGCATCAATGTAGAACGAAATCGTTTTAATGAATCAGTGAAACCTTTCAATGTACACATCAAAAAATTCCCGAATAACTTTATAAACAATTTCATTGGTAAATTCTCTGAGATGGAATACTTTGAGGCAGATGCAGGATCAGAAAATGCTCCAGAAGTAGAATTCGATTTTGGCACAAAATAAATGGCATCTACGGTAGAAGACTTCTTAAGTAAGAGTGATGAGCAGGCCATAGTTGCAGCCATAAGACAGGCAGAAACGCTTACCTCAGGAGAAATCCGTGTGCACCTAGAACATCACTCTAACACAGAGGATGCGCTTGTACGTGCTCAAGAATTATTTCATTTACTTAAAATGGATAACACCAAGGAAGAAAATGGAGTCCTTATTTATGTAGCTGTAGATGATCATAAGCTCGCGATTTGCGGTGATGCTGGCATTAACAAAGTAGTCCCTCCAGATTTCTGGGAGTCTACTAAGGATGCTATGATTGCTCAGTTTACAAAAGGAAATTTCCGGGATGGCCTCATCCAGGGAGTACAGTCTGCTGGAGAGAAACTAGCTGCATTTTTCCCATGGAAACATGGTGACAAGAATGAACTTCCTGACGAAATAAGCACCTCTTAATGCAAGAAAAAAATAATTTTTTAGGTTCACGCTTTCGCGAAAGCGTACTCTTCTCTCTACTTTTATTGGTACTGAGTATTCCTGTATTTGGTCAATTTAATATTCCTGAAAAACCAACAAAGGCAAATCCTGACGCAGTTTATGATTACATAGGCTTACTTTCTGCAGGACAAAAGAGTGCTTTAGAAAACAAGCTTATTAAATACAGTGACAGCACCTCAACACAAATTGTGATTGCTATTATCTCTACTTCTAATGGAGAAGGACTTGATATGGTAGGCGCAAAGTGGGGACAGCAATGGGGAATAGGCCAGGCAGATCAAGATAACGGTATCCTTATCATTCTTGCAAAAGATGATCGTAAGGTAGATATCAATACGGGTTATGGGATAGAAAGCATCATTTCTGATCGTGATGCAGAGCAAATCATAAATAGAATAATGATCCCTCAGTTTAAACAAGGAAATTTCTATGCTGGTCTTGATCAAAGCGCAGATGCCATCTTTGATGGATTACAAGGAAACTTCAAAGGAACAAGACAAGGTAATGATGGATTTCCAATAGAGGGAATTCTCATGTTTATCTTTTTTATTGTCATCCTCATTATCATAAGTCGTAATAACCATCGTGGTGGTGGCCGCAATGGCGGTAAGCGCAGTGTGGGTGGCTCACTACTGGATGTTATCATCCTCAGCAACATGGGACGTGGTGGCTTTGGTGGTGGTGGATCTTTTGGCGGAGGTGGAAGCTTCGGTGGAGGCGGTGGCTTTGGAGGAGGTTTCGGTGGCGGTGGCTTTGGAGGCGGCGGTGCTTCTGGAGGATGGTAATGGCACAAAGCTCTTCAAAATAAAATCTCTAATAATGCCTTTGCATTTACGCCCATCTACACATAACTACCGTTATTATTCCCATAAATAGTAAGATTAAGTTTTATAAAAACTTTTACATTCATATCTCATGAAATCCGTAACTTTCAAGAAACAACTAATTATTAACACATTAAATTGAAAATTATGGCAGTATTAAAAGTTATAGAAGTATTAGCAAGTTCTGAGAAAAGTTGGGAAAATGCAGCAGAAAATGCACTTAAACACGCTAGTAAATCTTTAAAAAACATCAAATCACTTTACGTAAATGAACAAAACTGCGTAGTAGGTGACGATGGAAAAATAAAAGAATACCGCATGAACTGTAAGATTACTTTTGAAGTAAAGTAAATCTCTTTTTAAAATATTGATAAAAGTCCCATCTCTAGATGGGACTTTTTTTGTTTGTATTTTTACAAGACTACCTATTTTACCAGTACGTCTAGAATATTACTCCTTTATCAAACGGCAAGCACTAAATAATCCCACTATGGAACATCCTTATACTAATGATCTTATACAGGAGACTAGTCCTTATCTCTTACAACACGCCCATAATCCTGTAGACTGGAAACCATGGAATGAGCAAACGCTCGCTCAGGCTAAAAAGGAAAACAAACTCTTATTGATAAGCATAGGTTACTCTTCATGCCACTGGTGTCATGTTATGGAGCACGAGAGCTTTGAAAATACAGAGGTCGCACAACTTATGAACGCGCATTTTATAAATATAAAAGTAGATCGTGAGGAGCGTCCAGATGTGGATAATGTATACATGAATGCTGTGCAACTTATGACAGGCAGAGGTGGCTGGCCTCTTAATGCCATTGCATTACCAGATGGAAGACCCGTATGGGGAGGCACCTATTTCCCTAAAGAGGAATGGACGAGCGCACTGGAGCAAATTGCAAAACTCTATCAAACAGCCCCAGAAAAACTCATTGAATATGCAGAAAAGCTTGATCAAGGCATGCAAGAAATGGATGCAATTATCCCGAATAATAGTACTCCAGATTTCAAGCTAGAAACCTTGCAAAATGCGATAAGCCAGTGGTCAAGACAGTGGGATACTAGACAAGGAGGCCTCAATCGTGCGCCCAAGTTTATGATGCCTAATAACTATCAGTTTTTACTTAGGTATGCACATCAAAATAATGATGAAGAAATTTTAGAATATGTAAATACTACCTTAGAACAAATTGCCTTTGGTGGAGTTAATGATCACGTAGGTGGTGGCTTTGCGCGTTATAGTGTAGATACAAAGTGGCATGTGCCACACTTTGAAAAAATGCTTTATGACAATGCACAATTAGTAAGCTTATACGCACTAGCATACACTAAAACTAAAAACCCTTTATACAAGCAAACCGTCTATCAAACTTTAGCATTTATAGCCCGTGAGATGACCACACATGATGGAGCCTTTTATAGTGCTATAGATGCAGATAGCTTAACTGCAGATGGAATTCTAGAAGAAGGAGCTTATTATGTGTGGACCAAAAATGAGCTGCAAACTTTGATAGGTGATGATTTTGATCTTTTTAAGGAATACTACAACATCAACTCTTATGGAAAATGGGAGAAAGACAACTATGTTCTGATTAGACAAGATACAGACCAAGACTTCTCAAGGGAATTTGGTATTTCAGTACAAGAAATCATTTCCAAAAAAACTAAATGGCATGAGGACTTATTACGCTTTCGCGAAAGCAATAAAGAAAAACCTCGCCTAGATGACAAAATTCTAACCTCTTGGAATGGGTTAATGATTAAAGGATATGTAGACGCCTATCGCGCTTTTAAGGATGAGGCATTTCTTACTGCAGCATTAAAAAATGCCAACTTTATACACACTAACCTGATGAGAACAGATGGCGGTCTTAATCGTACCTACAAAAATGATAAGAGCACTATAAATGGATATCTAGAGGATTATGCAGCCATAGTAGATGCCTTTATAGCACTCTATGAAGTTACAGCAGATAGTAAATGGCTTCATAAAGCTAAACAGCTTACAGATTACACCTTTGAACATTTTCAAAATCCAGTAAATGATTTGTTTTTCTATACATCAAACCAAGATCCTAGTTTAGCAAGTCGAAACACAGAGTTTTATGATAATGTGATTCCGTCCTCAAACTCCATAATGGCCAAAAATATCTTTATGCTATCTCATTACTATAGCGATAATACATATGGAGATACGGCCATAGCAATGCTACATAACATTCAGCCATCTATTGATCAGAGTCCTACTAGTTTTTCAAACTGGATGGATGGAATGCTTAACTATACTATGCCTTTTTATGAGCTTGTCATCGTGGGAAAAGATGCCGAAGTCTTAAGAGAAGAGTTTGATAGTTATTACATTCCTAATAAATTAATTGCAACGAGCACGAGTGACAGTGATCAAGATATTTTTAAAGGACGTTACCATGATGACAAAACGTTTATATATGTATGTGTGAATAATACTTGCCAACTGCCCGTAGAGACTGTGAAAGCAGCGTTAAAACTCATGGAAGTTTAACAGAAGTTTATCCTAGAAGATTATGTAACACGCTTCCTTATATTCAATTTTGTAAAAAAATTAAATATGAGCAACCCTCTAGACCAAGTAAGCGAATACCAAGAACATATAGATCAAGCCATAAAGTGGGTTTGGGAATTTCTTCCAGGCTTCCTAAGTGCTATAGTTTTACTATTCATTGGTCTATGGGTAATCCGAATAATAAAGAAACTAGTAGCTAAATTTTTCAAAAGAAAAGACTACGATCCTACTCTTGAAAAGTTTATTGCCGACCTTATTAACTGGACACTTAAGATTGTTTTATTTGTCTTAGTGATAACACAAGTAGGGGTAAAAACAACCTCGCTCGTTGCAATTATTGGGGCTGCAGGTCTTGCAATAGGACTAGCATTACAGGGATCTCTCGCAAACTTTGCAGGAGGAGTTCTTATCTTATTACTAAGACCTTTTAAAGTAGGTGATTTTATAAAAGCACAAGGACAAGAAGGAACTGTAAAAGAGATTTCAATATTCCAGACCAAGCTTAACACCTTTGGAAATCAACTAGCTATTATCCCAAATGGAAAGTTGTCTAATGAGACCATTGTAAACTTTACAGAAGAAGGAATACGCAAAGAAGCCATCACCTTTGGAATTGACTATGGTGATGATGTAAAACTGGCCAAAAACATTTTACTCACACTAGTCAATGAACAAGAGCAAGTAATCCAAGAAGAAGGTAAAGCACCTATGATAGTGCTTGCAGAACTAGGAGATAGTAGTGTAAACTTATCGCTTAGATATTGGGCAAAAAATGAAGACTTCTGGAATTTACGCTGGTTAGTTCTTGAAGAAGGTAAGGAACGTCTAGAAGCTGCTGGGATTACTATACCCTTCCCGCAACGTGACGTACACATTCACAAAAATGAATCGTAAAAACTAGATAAGATTCCCATTTGTATCGATTAACGATAACATAGAAATGATAATCATTTCATAAAAACTCGCATATAAACATAAATGCGAGTTTTTATATTTTTAGGCTACAAACATTAACAACCTAATAAATAAAACCAATGGAAGATTATCAAAAATGGATTGACCTCGCTATCGAAAAAGGATCAGAATATGGACTTAAGATCCTTATGGCATTAGTCATATGGATTGTAGGTAAATGGGTTATTGGAAAACTAATGAAGGTTTTCAAGAAAATGCTCGAGAAGAATAAGAATATGGATAAAACACTTGAAAAGTTTTTATCTAATCTCGTGAGAACCGTTTTATTAGTTCTACTTATAATAGCAATTTTAGGACAATTAGGTATAGATACAGCATCTTTTGCCGCTATCCTTGCCGCTGCTGGTCTTGCTGTTGGTCTTGCTCTTCAAGGCTCTTTATCTAATTTTGCAGGAGGTGTACTACTTATACTTTTCAAACCATTTAAAGTAGGAGATCTCATAGAAGCTCAAGGTGAAGTGGGAGTTGTATCAGAAATTCAAATATTTACTACTAAAATAGCTACACCAGGAAACAAGCTAGTTATTATACCAAATGGTGTTTTATCTAATGGTAATATTAAAAACTACACAGAACTAGGAGAACTGCGTGTAGACCTTACAATAGGTGTATCTTACGATGCAGATATTAAAGCGACTAAGGACGCTCTTATGCGTGCTATGCATTCTCAACAAAACGTACTGCAAGTACCTGCTCCATCTGTAAATATGGGTGAGCTAGCAGATAGCTCTGTAAACTACGAAGTACGTCCTTGGGCTACACCAGAAAATTACTGGGATGTATACTTCCAAACCATCGAAAATTGTAAAATTGAACTTGACAAAGCTGGGATTGAAATTCCTTATCCACATGCTGTCGAAATACACAAAGAAGCTTAAGAAGCTCTTTCTTAAAAGTAAAAATCCCGTGATACAGTATTGTATCACGGGATTTTTTTTGCTTTAGTGTTATTATTATTTTGCTTTAGGCTTACCTGCAATAAAATCCTTGAGATAATACGGTTCAAAATAAGCTACATCTTCAATATCATTAGCTTCAAATTTTGACTGTGCCATAGTTGCCATTTGTGTTGATGAAGGCAGCTCTCCTATCACAAACCTAGCATTAGGGTGCTCACAGATTTCTTGAAATTTTTCTACACCATTACCCACAAAGTGAACGATTCCTTTATCTAGATATTCTACAAAAGAGGTTTCATCTAGTATTTGCGCTTGGGTTTCTCTGTGACGGTTTCCATTATTATCAAAAACGGCACTGTATACTTCCATACGACGTGCATCAAGCATTGGTATGATGAGCTCGCCATCTGTTACAGATAGCTTTCGCGAAAGCGCACCTAAAGTATCTATAGAGATAAGCGGCACATCAAGTGCAGCACAAAGTCCCTTTGCTGCCGAAACTCCTATACGAAGCCCTGTATAACTCCCTGGTCCTTTACTTACAGCAATAGCACTGAGCATATCCTTAGTAACGCCTGCCGTATCAAGCACCTCTTTAATAAATACATGTAATCGTTCTGCATGAGAATACTTCTGAGCATTATCCTCCTGCATGGCTACCACGTTTCCATTAATAGACAAAGCCACCGAACAATTTGTGGTGGCTGTCTCTAGACATAAAATATGTGTCATTTTTTATTCTTCAGATTCGTTTTTTTCTCCTTTCACCTCAACTTTGTCTCCAGTTTTAAGTGTTTTTGTTACTAGACTATAAGGGCCTGTAATAATCTCATCACCTTCTTCAAGACCTGTTAAGATTTCGATTTTAGAGTCATCTTGTATTCCTGTAGTTACCACCTTCAATTTTGCCTCACCACCATTCTTGACGAATACACATTCAAATTTTTCCTCTGCTCCTGCTACACTTGTTGTAGACTTAGGCGTGGTGCTTCTTGTGGCACTCGTATCTGTTTTAACAACAATAGCACTTATAGGAGCTGCAAGAATATCATTACGCTTCTTTGTAATAATATCTACAGTAGCCGTCATACCTGGTCTAAATGGCGAGTATGTGTCCTTTTTTCCCTCTAGCAAGTGCTTATATGAATCCTCTAGAATACGCACCTTTACTTTAAAATTTGTAACCTGATCTGCAGTGAGCGTTGCTTGAGCAGAGTTTGCAATTTCTGTCACTACGCCAGCAAATTTTGTTTTCAAATATGCGTCTACCTCTACTATGGTAGAATCTCCTATTGCGATTTTTACAATATCATTTTCATTTACATCTACCTCAACCTCCATGTTATTGAGGTTTGCTACACGTACGATTTCTGTTCCTGCCATTTGCGCAGTACCTACTACACGTTCTCCTAGCTCTACATTAAGCATAGAAATTGTACCATCACGTGGTGCAAAAATAGAAGTTCGCCCTAGATTATCTGTAGCTTGCTTTACTTGAGCAGCTACGCTTTGTACGTTATAAAAAGCACTCTGACGATTTGCCTGTGCAATTTCTAGATCAGACTGTGCTCTCTCAAAATCTGCTTTTGAAATCACCCCTTTATCAAAAAGAGGCTTATTACGATCAAACGTAAGTTTTGCTTGGTTAAGACTAGCTTCTGCTTGTGATAATCCTGCACGGCTATTTTGTAGCGCTGCTCGGCTCTGGCTTACTGCTGCCTGTACCAAGTCTGGATTAATCTTTACAAGTAAATCTCCTTTTTTTACATCTTGACCTTCTTTAATAGGAAGATCTATAATTTCTCCAGAAACTTCTGATGATAGCTTTACCTCTATCTCTGGCTGTATTTTACCTGTAGCTGCAACCGTCTCAATGATTGTTGCTCTCTCAAGCTTCTGCACCTCTACAGTCTTGAAGTTACCAGACTTACCGAAAGCTCCAGATTTTTTACCTGCAATAAGTGCTATTACTACAACAGCAACAACGCCTAGTACAATGAAAAGTGTTTTTTTACTCATGTTGGTTAGAATTTTAGTTCGGTAGCAGGAACTCCAAAATAGAGCTCTAACACCTTAATACGGAAAATATAATCATATTTAGCACGCGCAATCTCAATCTGTGCATTATCGTAACGCAATTTACTCTGGCTAAAGTCAAAAGCATTGGTAAGCCCTACATCGTAGCGATCTTTTGCGTATGCATAAGCTAGCTCTTGAGACTCAACAGCTATTTTGGCAGCCTCATAGCTTTCTCTTGCAGCTTTTGCATCTGTGTATGCTTGATATACGGCAGTTCTAAGGTTTTGCTCTGCTAGTTCTTTTTGAAACTCAGATCGCATCACATTTACTTCGCTACGTTTTACTTGATTCTTTACACTAAACCCGTTAAAAACCGGAACTCGCAAAGATAATCCATAAGAGATTCCATCATTGAGGTATAGTTGCTCTACAAATGGCAATGGCCCTATCTCGTCAACTCCAGTAATATTAGGAGACAAACTAGTTACAATATCACCAGTGTTACCCACAACTCCAATAGGATTTCCAGAATCAATAAAAGGATTGTCAGGATCTATAGAAGTATTAAAACCACTTGATCTATTAGACTCTCTCGTGTTATAATTAAAAAATGCATCTAGTGTAGGGTAAAATCCTGTCTTGCTTATTTCTAAATCTTTTTTGGCTATGGCTTCATTTTGAGCGGCAATCTTTAAATCATAACGTGTCTCTTTTGCAGTCTCTATGAGCACCTCTGCTTGTGTATCTAAGATTCCTTCTCCTTGCACTTCATATTCCCCTTCGGCTATATCAAAGTTTGCAAAATCTTTAATATTTAAAAGCTGAGCGAGATTTACAAGTCCAATAGAAACCGCATTCTCTGCAGCGACTATTCGTTGTCTTTCGCTAGCGTCTGTTGCTCTTATTTCTAATAGATCTCCTCGAGGCAACACACCTCCATCTACAAGTTCTTGTGTGCGTTCTATTTGTTCCTTAGTCACTGCGTTTTGAGCTACAATCACTTTTGCACTTTCCTTTGCGAGTAAAACTTGTAAGTAAGAAACCGCCACATTAAGCGCTACATCATCTTTAAGTTTAGCAATGTTATAATCTGCAGCTATTTTAGAGAGTTCTGCTCTATCAAGTACTTTATGATTTCTAAAACCATTGATTAATCGCACTCCAGAACTAACACCAAAAGATGAGTTACGTGTTTGTTGTGTTTCTAAAACTCCAGTAAGAACGTTTTGCGTGAGACCCGTTTGCCAAGAGTTTGATGCAGTACCATTTAAGCTAGGCAAAAATGCTCCTATTGCATCAGAGCGGTCTATTGCTGCAGTCTCTAGGTCTAACTCCGTTTGCTGGATGTTAATGTTATTATCTATCGCATATTGCACGCATTCTTGCAGGGTCCACTTCTTCTCTTGACTGTAAGTCGTAAGAGCGAGTAACGCTGTCATACAAAATAAGATGGCTTTTTTCATAATCTTGATTGATGTCCAATATGACTATTGAAACGGTTATATGTTACAAAAACTGTTAATTATTTTTTTTGAGTAGCTGTTACGCTTTCGCGAAAGCGCATTTAAAAACACCTCTACACTCCTATAAACAAAGGACTACCTACCCTCTACCTCCTCCAAATCCAGTAGGAATTTTAAGTTGGTTCCACACCTTGATATTATCTTCTGCGGTGATACCGCTCTTTACTTCTACAAAAATACCATCGCTCACGCCTACCTCAATATCACGACGTTCAAATTCTTGATCACCCGTAGCGACCTCAACAAATGGCTTTTTAGTCTTAGGATCATATTGCACAAGTGCCTCTTTTATGGAAAGAACATCTGTTGCTTTCTCGAGGATAATACTTGCATTTGCACTCAGCCCTGCTCTAATAAAAGTATCTGAGTTTGTACGATCTAGTGTTCCTTTTATTTCAAACTGGATAGCTCCATTTTCGGCTACGCCCTTAGGTGCTATATAATCGAGAGTTGCGTTAAAAGTCATATTTTCTATCGCCCCTACGGTAATTTCTAATGGTAAATCTTCTTTTATTTTGCCTACTTCACTCTCGTCCACCTTTCCTTCAAAAATCATTTTATCTACATCTGCAAGCGTTGCAACGGTAGTTCCATCATTAAAATTATTGGCTTCAATCACTTGGTTTCCTGTTTTTACAGGCACATCTAGAATCATCCCAGTAATGGTGGATCTTATTTGAGTAGTGGCAGCATTACCAAGACCACTAGTAGTTCCTGTTTTAATAATATCATAATTTTGAGAAGCACTCGTAAGATTTACTTGCTCCTGCTTTACACGCTGTTGCGCCTGGTTATATGCATTTTGAATCCCATCAAAATCATTTGCAGAGATTACGCCTTTATCAAAGAGCGCCTTCTGACGGTCATATATACTTTTTTGATTTGCTAGCGCAAGCTTTGCAGTCTCAACTCCCGTGCGAGCACCTGCAATATTATTTTTTGCATTTGTAAGTGATGACGCATTAGGCACCACCTCAATTTGAGCGATAAGATCTCCAGCTTTGATATTATCTCCAGCCTCTACATAAATCTCTTTAATGATTCCAGACACATTAGGCTTGATAAGTACTTCTTCCTTAGGAACAATGCTTCCTGTAGCTACCGTTTTCTTAACAATAGTTCGACTAGTGGCTTGCTCTGTAGTATAAACAATAGGGTCTTGCTTATCCTTTGTGTAGATATACCAAATGCCTGCTGCAAATAATATGACGATTACAATAAGTGTAATAATAGTTCCTGTGCGTTTCATGGTATGAGTGGTTGATTGTGTTTTATTCTATTCTTAATGCGTCTATAGGCTTCATTTGTATTGCTCTTGTAGCCGGAATAAACCCTGCTAGTAATCCTGAAACTATCAGGATAGCAAGTGCAACAAAAATGACATTTATATTTACCGATGGGTTTGCAAAATTATCTACTTTTCCCACTTGGTCTAAGATGGTATTCATCACCCATATAAATCCAGCGGCAACTGCTATGCCTGCCATTCCAGAGATGATAGTAAGCACTAAAGATTCTTGCAAAATCTGAGATTTAATCTCCCATGGAGTCGCTCCTAACGCTCTACGCACACCTATTTCCTTGGTGCGCTCTTTTACTACAATGAGCATGATATTACTAATACCAATAACTCCAGACAGCAATACAAGCGACCCCACAAAATAGCCTACAAAGGTGAGGATAGAGAATAGCCCCATCACACGACCATACGCTTCAGATAGATCAAAATGACCTATTGCTCGTTTGTCATCTGGGTGTATAGAGCGCTGCTCTCTCATGGTAGCAAATACTTGCTCCTTAATGTCTGTAATGTTAACATCTTCACTGGCAGTTATTGCCATCCAACCTACGTTATCACCTCTATTAAAAGCTTGTGAAAATGTGGTAAAAGGAACGAAAATAGTATTTGCATCTTCCTCTGCGTCTCCGCTACTTTTTGGGTTTTTAAAAGTGCCCACCACTAAAAAATTGACACCATTTATTTTAATGTAGGTATTGAGAACATCTTCTCCATTATCATACAAACCCTTCACTACATCTTCTCCTATGACACAAATTTTACGTTTTTCATTAATATCAGAATATGATATGTAACGCCCAGAAGTAATGTCTTGAGGCTGTTGTTTTATAAATTCTGGATAATCTCCATAGATACTAAAAGCTCCAGTTTTTTCATTGCGAGTCACATTATTTGCCCCATTAAAACCTCCCAGCTGATTGCGTGGTGAGATATATTTGAGGTCTGGATACTTCTCTCTAAGGACCTCTACATCTTCAAGTTTAAAACTAAATCTCCTTCCTTTAGGTAATCCCTTGTACGATATGGACGTTCCTTGCGACCACATAAACATAGAGTTTGTAGCAAAGTCACCAAAATCTGCCGAGACACCATTCTTAAGTCCGTTGGTTAATGCTAGTAGCAACACCAATATTAAGATTCCCCAGAATACACCAAATGCAGTAAGTAACGTACGAAACTTATTTGCATTGAGGGCTTCTAATATTTCATTCCAGCGGTCTTTGCTAAACATCTTGTTATACCTTGTAAAGGTGTTTTTAATTAAACGTTAGTTCCTCCTTTTATAGTGGGAGTATTTTATGTGTACGCTTTCGCGAAAGCGTAATAGTTAATTTTATTCGTCTCTTAATGCTTCTATAGGTCTAATATTTGCCGCTCTTCTCGCCGGAATGTATCCCGCTAATGCTCCTGCAACTATTAATATTATCACTGTCGAAATTGCTGTTGTAAAATCTACTTGAGGAAACTTAATAAAGTCACTATCTATTTGTGGCCCTATGAGTTCTAATAAACCTACACCTAGAAACAAACCTAAAAATCCTGCAATTGCCGTAATAAATATAGACTCCTGTAGTATCATCCCTATAATAGAATTAGGTAAGGCACCCAGCGCCTTTCTCACTCCTATTTCTTTAGTTCGCTCTTTTACAATGATGAGCATGATGTTACTCACTCCTACTACGCCAGCGATAATAGTTCCTATCCCTACAAACCAAAAGACCATACGTATGGTGTCAATAAGGTATATATTTTTTGTGCTTCTTCTAGATTATAACGCACGCGTACCGCGCTTCTATCATCTGGTGATATCTGATAGCGTGACTTAATCTCATCTTCAATACCCTGACTCACTGCTGCAGATAGTGCTACGGCCTCGTCAAAATTGTCGGACATTTTAACGGTAAATGCCATGGAGCGCAATTTGTCTCCAGCATTAAATACTCTTTGCGCTGTACTAAGCGGAATGAAAATGCGAGATTCCTCGCGTTCACCACCAGGATCTGTAAAGACTCCTGCAACAAGAAAATTAATACCACTTATTTTAATGGTTTTACCGATAGCATCTTCTGCTTTAAAAAGATCATTTTTTACTTTTTGACCTATAATAGCCACTTTGACACCTTCGTCTTGATCTTTTTGAGTGAGAAATCTACCTGCAGATAGTGTTGCATTTTCTATAAACTGCTGCCCATAATTTGCTCCTTCTATACGATAGTTACCAGACTCGTTGCCATAGTTCACTTGGCCTCCCCAGATATTATATAATCCAGTTTTATGCTCTAAAGCCTCACCAAATTTTGTGTTGACATTTTCATAATCACTATTATGCATTTGGATACGCCTACCAGGATTAAGACCTGCATATTCCTTTGTAGTGACGCCCGTCCACACATTTACACGGCTTTCGGCATCTTGAGCAAATTGAGTTTTTACACCTTTTTGAATTCCTGTACTAAAACCAAGTAAGATTACTAGGATAAAAATCCCTGAAGCCACAGATAGACCTGTAAGAAATGTACGAAGTTTGTTTTTTCCTATGGTCTCAAAAATCTCTTGCCAGCGTTCTACATCAAACATGATTGATTGCCTTTACTTGATTTACGAGTGTATCATCTATAATACGACCATCTTTTAAGTTTACGATGCGTTTAGTCATCTCTGCAATATCTGGCTCATGGGTAACAATTAAGATTGTTTTACCTTCATCATTAATTCCCTGTATAAGATCCATCACCTCATAAGATGTCTTTGTATCCAGTGCTCCCGTAGGCTCATCTGCTAGTAATACTTTTGGATCACTCGCAAGTGCTCGCGCTATCGCTACACGTTGTTTCTGCCCTCCAGACATTTCGCTAGGTAAGTGTGTTGCCCATTGTGCAAGACCTACTTTTTCTAGATAATGCATGGCTCTATCTGTGCGTTCTGCGCGCTTCATGCCTTGATAGTATAACGGCATAGAGACGTTATCTAAAGCATTTTTATAGTTGATAAGATTAAAAGACTGGAAAATAAATCCTAAGAATTTATTGCGGTATTGGGCTGCTATTTTTTCATTGAGGTTTTTGATAGGGACATTATCTAGCGTATAATTTCCCTCATCTGCCTCATCCAGCATTCCTAGTATATTTAAAAGCGTCGATTTTCCAGACCCAGAAGATCCCATGATTGAAACTAACTCTCCCTCTTTTACAGAAAAGTCTATACCCTTAAGAACGTGAAGCGAGTTGCTCCCCATCTGATACGATTTGTGAAGGCCATTTATTTCAATCATAGTCAATGGTTTAAAACAATATTAACGTTTACCAACTTAAATACTGTGAATTTCTTGTTAAGACTACCTGAGATGCAAGCCAGCCTTTACACTGTAAAATGTATTAAATAGACTGTTTTTGAGAATTTCTGTTACACAAACATATGTTAGCGTTTTGTTAAAGATAATTTTATGCTTACGCGAAAGCGTAACCCTTATTTTCTTAAACTATTCTTAAAACGAAACCCTCGAGGTCATATTACCGTAAGTTCTATAGTAGATTCACACATACAAACTGAAAACTAACCATTACATATCATCCATTACCAAAACTATCGCCTTTTGCATGGCGGTCTTTTGCTTGCTATCTCCTGTACAAAAGGTGGTTTTCCAGCTTGCACACAATATTGAACATGCCATCGCGCAGGACAATCATGACAACCCACCACATCACCACGAGACTCCAGCTAGCAATCACCATGGGAATGATGTTGCTACACACCACAGTCACCGTGCTCTTACTTTTCTTAAATTGGTTTTTAACGATAATGACCAACAGCCTGAGCATTTTAAAAGCGACGAAAAATATAATACAGACAAACAATTGTCACAAACCTATTACCCTACTCTAGCAAGTACTACTCCTATTGAGATAGTACATAACTGGTGGTATCTAGAGAAAAAGTACACTTCACAAAGAGATTTGGTTATACAGCCTCCACGGCTGTAGTATTCTCACTATGGAATACTGTTTTTATACTCGTCTATCGCTAGGCTAGTCATATAAACACGCACAAATACATTCAAATCTCAAATATAATTATATGAAATTCTTTCTTGGAGTTATCACGATGCTCCTTATTATCCCATTATACGGCCAGTCAATTAAAGGTGTGGTACTAGATGAAAATGCTAGCCCAATAGAAAATGCAAATATCTTTAATAAAGAATCCGGACAGCACGCACATACGAATGCTACAGGCTTCTTTAGTATCCCTAAAACAAAAGTAGGCGACTCTCTATATTTTTCTAGCCTAGGCTATGAAACCCTTCTTTATGTATTATCAGAAGGTGAAAAACAGTTACAAATTAAGCTTGAGCCTAAGTCATTATCACTTGATCAAGTTCTCATCGTATCTGAAGTAAACCAACTAAGTAAAATTGTAGATATAGACGTTCAAAACAATCCTGTAAAATCATCACAAGAAATTTTGCGCAAGGTACCTGGACTAATTATAGGCCAGCATGCAGGGGGAGGAAAAGCAGAGCAAATTTTCTTACGTGGTTTTGACATTGATCATGGTACAGACCTCGCGCTTAGTGTAGACGGACTACCTGTTAATATGGTCTCTCACGCCCATGGACAAGGATACTCAGACTTGCACTTTGTAATACCAGAAACTATACAGAATATAGAATTTGGCAAAGGTCCTTTTAATGCTCAGCAAGGTAACTTTGCAACAGCCGGATATATTGACCTTAAACTTAAAGATGTTGTAGAAGACAATTTAATTACTCTTGAAGTTGGCCAATTTAACACCCAGCGCCTTTCGGGTTTATTCCCCGTGCTTAATAAAGAGTATAGCTCGTTATACTTAGCATCAGAGATATACCTTACAGATGGACCTGTAGACTCACCACAGAACTTTAATCGTCTTAACTTGATGAGTAAATATATTTATGCCAAACCTGGAGAGGAAGAGCTAGACATTACATTATCACACTTTCAGAGTAAATGGGATGCCTCTGGCCAGATACCACAAAGAGCTGTAGATGCTGGAATAATAGGCCGCTTTGGAGCAATAGATGATACCGAAGGTGGTACTACGAGTAGAAGTAATATCTCTCTTAACTACACAAAAAACTTAAATGATAGTGACACTTTTAAGACCAATGCCTTCTTATCGAAATATGACTTTGAGTTATACTCAAACTTCACCTTCTTTCTAGAGGACCCTGTAAATGGTGACCAGATAAGACAGCACGAAGACCGTGTATTAATGGGTGTTCAAAGTTCTTTTCAACGTAAGGATATTGATGTTGCTGGTTTTAATCTAGATTATCAAACGGGTGTAGGTTTTAGATATGATGATGTAAATGATGTAGAATTATCACGCACAAGGAATCGTCGTGAGACACTAGAAAATCTATCCTTAGGTGATGTGGACGAACTCAACGCATTTGGTTACTTTAATGCCGAATTTAAAAAAGGAGATTGGAACATTAATCCGTCTGTACGCTTAGACTATTTTAAGTTTGACTATGTGAATGAGCTAAGTCCTGTTTATGATAATCGCAGCGAAAACAAGGTAGCCTTTAGCCCTAAGCTTAATGTGATTTACACACCGTCTACTACATTTCAATATTTCCTTAAAACTGGTATAGGCTTTCACTCTAATGACACACGCGTAGTTGTAGCAAATGAAGGTGAAGATATTTTACCAGCGGCTTATGGTGTTGACATAGGTACTATTATCAAACCAGCCGACCGTCTTGTGGTCAATGCTGCATTATGGAGCTTATTTCTAGACCAAGAGTTTGTATATGTAGGTGATGCAGGAATTGTAGAACCTAGTGGACGCTCTCGCAGAGTGGGTATTGAGCTAGGTGCTAGATACCAGTTTAACGATTGGTTATACGCATACTCAGATGTAAACTACACGTATGCTAGAAGTACAGATGAACCTAATGGAGCAGATTTAATACCACTCGCACCAGACTTTACGGCAGTAGGAGGAATTAATGTAGATAACTTAGGTGCATTTTCTGGATCGCTTTCTTATCGCTATATTGACGATAGAGCAGCAAATGAAGACAACTCCATCGTAGCAGACGGTTATTTTGTTACAGATATGAATCTCAACTATAAAGTAAAAAACTGGACGTACGGAATTGTGATCGAAAATCTATTTGACACTGAATGGAATGAAACTCAATTTGCCACAGAAAGTAGATTGTTTAATGAAACACAGTCTGTAGAGGAGATTCACTTTACACCTGGTGTTCCTTTCTTTTTAAGAGGGAAAATCTCGGTTTCTTTCTAGACAAATGATTTGTTTTATGACATAAAAAAGTAAAGGTGGACGGTTATGCCGTCCACCTTTTTTTATTGGGAAAATTACGCTTTCGCGAAAGCTAAAAAAGTCTATCCTTCAAAATCATCTTCTCCTTCACCACCACCTCGGCTACCACGCTCACGTTTCTTCTTTTGATTAAATCTATAAGTAAAAGCTAGATTAACAGAGCGAACTCTAAATTGGAACTCACTATCACTTGTAAAAGAATCTGTGGTAGTAAGTGATTGTCTCTTACTTGAATTAAATACGTCGCTCACGTTTAAAGCAAGTGTCGCGTTATCATTAAGTATGTCTTTACTAAATGCTAGGTTTGTAAATAAGAAACCTTCTGTATCTGTCTGTGCATTGTTGCTAGGACCTCTGTAAAAGATATTAGTTTGCCAGTCAATTTTATATGGTAAGGTTACTTTTGCACTTCCTCTTGTAAAGAAGCTAAAGTTACTTGCCCCATAATCCACACCATTAAAAGAACCGTTTGTTTCAAATAAGAATGCATTTGCACTCAAGTTTAATCGCAACCACTTATTAGGATTGTACAGAACACCTAGTTCTGCTCCATAACGCTCGTTTGTACTTAGGTTAATAGGAAGTGTTCTAATGATAGGCACTCCATTTGCAGTTACTAGTCCTGTATCTTCTTGGATACGCTCAAAAGAATCTGTCTCATACTGGTAATACACAGATGATGTAAGTGTCAACTTATCCCATCTTTTTAAATATCCTAGATCATATGCACTTGCAAATGATGGTACAAGATCCGGGTTTCCTTGGAAGATGTTTGCTTCACTTGAACGCGATGGAAAAGGGTTAATAAAACGACCTCTTGGTCTGTTAATACGTCTGTTGAAACCTAAAGTAATATTCTCACGCTCATTAAACTCATAAGTAAGATTTAATGTAGGGAATAAACCATCTGTTTGGTTGTCAAAATCAAGATTAGTCCCTAATGGATTATCATCAGAAATTACTGCATCTACCGTTCCTTGCTGTCTTGTATTTTCATAACGAAGCCCTGCTAAGAAAGAAAAATCACCAAACTTATCTCCATACTGTGTATAGATTGCGTGTACATCTTCTTTATAAGTAAAAATGTTAGACAAGCCGTCATCTCTTATAAATGTACCTCCTGCAACATCTTCTTCTAGAAGTGTGTAATCTGTTTCTGTTTCTTCAAAGTTTCCTCTATATCCTATCTCAAACTGAGCAGTCTCACCTATAGGTCGCACATAATCTATTTGCGCTAGGTATTCAGTTTGATCTTCAATCTGAGTTATGTCTTCTGTAGGCAGGTTTTCTAAAGTTGGGAAAGAGTTAAACTCTGTAATAACAGAAGTTTCTGTTTCCTCATCTCTCGCATATTGTAAAGCTGCGGTGAGCTCATGTCCAGACTCATCAAACTTTGTAATCGAATTAAGGGAGAATTGATAGGTCATGTCCTCTTCATTCTCGCGCTCAAGTCTCGTTCTAGAGACTGTCAATTCATTATCTGGTGTAAACTCGTTTGTAAAGTTATCTGTACCAGAATCGTTATTTCCTAATCTTAAGAAACCACTTGCAGTTACAGATGTTTTTTCCGTTAGAAAATACTCAATACCTAAGTTAGTATTAAACCCTCCACGATTTCTATCAAAATCTCGATCCTCTCTAAGAATACGATCTATCTCGCTTGTAAAAGTCTGCTCACCATCTGCTCCTATTTCTGATGCAAAATATTGATTTTCGGCAGAAGCGTTTCCTGGAGAAGTACGTTTACTATACCCTGTTGTATTAAAAATATTAAACTTATCTGTTCTTAGGTTTATATTTCCTGTGATTCCGTAACGCTCTGGGTAGCCTACATTAGTCTGTATAGAACCATTAAGACCTAAAGTTTTCTCTTTCTTAAGTATAATGTTAAGTATACCTGCCGTTCCTTCTGCATCATAACGAGCAGATGGAGATGTAATCACTTCTACACGTTCAATGGCATCTGCTGGTAATTGGCTCAACGCATCTACAGATCCAAAGCCTGCAATTGCAGATGGCCTACCATTAATTAAAATACGCACGTTTCCATTACCTCTTAAGGCAATAGCTCCATCTACATCTACCGTAACAGATGGTACATTACTAAGTGCATCACTTACCGTCGCACCACTTGTGGTAAGATCCTTTCCTATATTATAAATCTTTTTATCCAGTCGTACTTGAACTTCTGTAGTTTCTGCACGCACAATCACTTCGTCTAGAGATTGAGAATCTATAGCTAGTGTCTGTGTAGGCAAAGTAGTATTCTTAGTAAGACGCTGCGCTGAGAGTATTTTTGTTTCAAATGAGATGAACTCAAACTTTACATCGTAGACACCTGCTGGTATTTCTATACTGTATTTTCCAGAAGGGTCTGTGATTCCTCCTGTTACTACTTTACCATCTGCAGTAGCAAATGATACTGTTGCATACTCTAGAGGTATGTTTGTCTCTGCCTCCATTACTGTACCAGTAATAATAACATCTGGCCGATTTCCTGCAGGTCGCTGTGCTACGGCGACTAAAGAAAATGATAGCAATAAAAGGGTAATAATATTTTTCATCCGTTTGATAGTTTGGTTCTAAAATTAGACACGCAAATTACGGATGGGTTTAGTCGGGTAGTCCTAAGGTTTTGTTAAAGAATAACAAGTATTAAACCTTGGAGTAACTAGAGGAAAAATCAACTGAGAGCAAGTGAGGTGAAAACAGCAACTTTTATGACTCAATATGCTCTTCTTGTGATTCACTAGAAGCGTTTTTTCTAGATTTATAAACGAAATAGAAAACACCACCCACAAGGATATATGGAATTACCATAAGGTATTTTATTCCATTGTTTATTCCTTTGGCAGTACTATTATCTTCCTCAGATTCTAGGACTGCACGACACATGGCGCACTGAGTAGTAGATGCTGCCACTGTTGCATTTAAGTCCGCTTTCGCGAAAGCGCAACAGAAAAACACAACAACTAGTACTTGTTTAAGATTTTTCATCTAGTGGACGTAATAAGGAGAAATCATTAAATACACAACAACACCAGTAATTGCAACATATAACCAAATAGGAAAAGTGATGCGTGCTAGCTTTCTGTGTTTATCAAAACGCTCTGCAAGTGCTCTTACATATGTAAACAATACTAATGGTATGATAATTATAGATAGTGCAATGTGCGTTATCAAAATAAAGAAATACACATAACGTATGATACCCTTACCGCCAAAACTTGTAGAGTCTGATGTCATGTGATAAGCAACGTACATCAATAAAAACAAGACAGATAACCCAATGGCAGTCTTCATCAAACGCTCATGAAGTGTGCGATTTCCATTTTTTATGGCGCGCACTGCTAGTATCAAGACAATAGCTGTAAGTCCGTTTATCGTGGCATATACAGGAGGTAAAAACGTAAGGGGTTCTACATCTATACCGTAATCCTTAAGCTTAATACCAAATAATATAGCAACGGCTATAGGAATCACTATGGATAAAATAATGATCCAAACTCTGTATTTCTTTTCTGTAGGGTTAAGTGTACTCATAATCTATTTAAGTAATTTCTGTATGTCTTCAATAAGTATATCTATCTCTGGCGTTTCTCCTCCTTCTGGCACGTTCTCATTCATAGGGACAAATCCTCTGTAATAAGGTTTAGCATTGCCATATGGGTCTAATCTAGAGCGTATGAAACCATTTTGATCAATAAGTGCAAACAGTCCTGAGTGGTATAAGTCACTCTCATCTCCTTCTTCATTAGTAGCAAGATAAAAACCTTCATTAGAAAGCTTTCTAATAACAGAGCGATCGCCCGTCATGAAGTTCCAGTTAGGGTTAGTTACTCCATATTCCTCCTGATACTTCTTAAGTACTGCTGGCTGGTCATGTTCTGGATCTATAGAGAAAGAAGCAATCCCAAAATCATCGCGCCCTTCAAATCTCTTTGATATTTCAATCAAATTATGACTCATAGGGATACAAATATCTGTACATCTCGTAAAGAAAAACTCTACTAGGTATACTTTGCCTTTGTAATCTGCATTTGTAATGGTATCGTTATCTTGATTTACAAATGAAAACGGTGGGACTTTTCTATCTACTCCACCTTGATTAATATAGATTAAACCGTCTGGTGCATCATTAATCTTCTCACCACCTTCTTGATGCATTCTACCACCGCGAGAGACATCGTCATTTGCTATGCGCTTGTAAATCTTTGGAATTACAATGATCCCAAAAATGAGCACGATGGCAGCTATTCCTATATATGTATTTTTTCTCATGCTTTAATAGCTGTTACTTGTTTTCTCTGCGTTGCTCAATCTTAGGACTGGCATTATTATTCTTTTTAAGCGCAAGTCTGTATTCGGCTAGTAGTATTTTTACGTCATCCTTAAGGTAACCCATTTCTACGGCTTGTGTAAAATCATAACCATACACATTTGCTTTCTTTTCCTCGTGACCAGAACGTAAAGCTCTTGCCTTATCTATTACAAAAACATTAGGATGCCCACCATCATTCATCATAGATAGTGAAGTACCTAGGCTATTAAAATGTTCTTGAGTTTGTTGCTTTGATGCCACGATGAAGCGCATTTTTGACGTGTCAAAAATACGTGATAATTCTGCTCTTAAATTATCTATAACTTCTTCACTTCCTTGGTTTACAAATAAAACCAATTGAAAATCTGTATAACGCTCAAAGTATTTGAATATCATTAAATTCAAATTTGCCGTATACCCTTCATTGCTTTTAAGCCCATCACCTAGGTAACCAACTAAAGTTATATGATCATCAAATGTAAGCGGAGCTTCAGGTGTTGCTTCTGTTCTAATTTCTTGGTCTGCATACATACTTATATCTGCTACCTCTGGAGTAAGTAAGGGTAAGTTTGCAAAGTTGTAAACTCCAGACGCAAAGAAGAGATAGATAAGCACTGGTAGTACAAAAAGTGATATGAGAACGATTTTCTTTTTCATGTTTACAAAGATAATTCTCAAGAAGTAATCGAGCTTACAATTGGTTTCAATTTTTATGAAATAACGCTTTCGCGAAAGCGTAACTACAAGACATAAAAAAAGCGACTCGAAAGTCGCTTTTAATTATTTATTAGAAATTCCAGCTCTGGAATCCTGTGTTGTAAACTTCAAAGATATAATCACCTTCTGTAAGTAATATGAATACTAGGTAGCAAATAAGAAAGATACCTGTCCAAACTACTGCTCTACGTAATCCTTTTACTTCGTCACGCATGTGCATGAAATCCCAAGTAATATAATATGCCTTTACAATAGTAAGAATTATAAAGATCCAGTTAAGGAGCTTCATTCTTATAAATGTAGTTTCAAGTAAAAACTCAGGCTTTATAATACCTAGAACAACTTCTACAGCTGTGATAATAGAGAGAAATATTAATACTCCCCAAATCTTCTGAATGTTATTCTTGAACTTTAATGTTCCTCTAAATATTGCAAGTTTATGTTCGTGTGCCATAATATATAATAGTCTGAAAGGTAAATTAAACTAGGTAGAAGAATGTAAATACAAATACCCATACAAGGTCTACAAAGTGCCAGTATAAACCAACCTTTTCAACCATCTCATAGTGTCCTCTTCGCTCGTATGTTCCAAGAACTACGTTAAAGAAAATAATGATATTAATCATTACACCAGAAAATACGTGAAAACCGTGAAACCCTGTAATAAAGAAAAAGAAGTCTGCAAAAAGTGGTGCCCCATATTCATTGTGAATAAGGTTTGCTCCTTCTACTACAAGTTTTCCATCCTTAGCTAGTTTGGCAAGAGACTCTTCTCTTGACAATACGGTCTTTTCACCGTTTTCTGTAAGTGTCTGTATACGTATCAATGCATTAGGCGTAGCTTCAAAACCAGCTTTTACCTCTTCAATTGAGTATGTAGTAGGTGCTGGCTCATCTGAAAACCAAACTCCATTTTTATTAAGGTGTTGCTCACGTTCTCCTACTTGTGTAATTGCAAAGTCACGAAGCGCCATACGGTTACCGTCTGTATCAACAAACTGAAGTATCTTACCTCCCTTTGTTTCTACTGCTCCAAAGTCACCTTTAATAAAAGTAGCCCATTCCCATCCTTGTGATCCCACGAAGATGATACCACCTATGATGGTAAGGAACATATAAAATGCTACGCTTTTATGCTTTAAGTGATGTCCAGCATCTACAGCAAGTACCATAGTTACAGAAGACATAATCAACACAAACGTCATAAACGCTACGTATATCATAGGGAAATTCCCGTGTATGAAAGGTACGTGTGTGAATACCTCGTCGGCTATTGGCCAAGCATCAATAAATTTAAATCTTGAAAAACCATATGCGGCTAGAAAGCCAGAAAAGGTTAATGCATCTGATAAGATGAAAAACCACATCATTAGTTTTCCGTAGCTCGCTCTTAGTGGTTGATTACCACCACCCCAAGTTGTTCCCTCGGCGTCGTTGTTTGTCACTGTCGTGTCCATTCGTAAGAATTGGTTAATTTAATGGTTGCAAAAATAAGTATTTTATGTTCAGATATCAACACTGAACCCTCGATTTATAATCGTTTTAGATACGTTACGATATAACAATATACCGCTAGTCTACTTTGTAACAAATAAAAGCACAAATAAAAACACCCAAAGAATATCTAAAAAGTGCCAAAACGTGACCCCTAGTGACAATCCCAAATGTTCAGTCGCTGAGTACTTACCTCTTAAATGGTTGATAATTACCGTAATTAAAGATATAAAACCAGCGATTAAGTGTGCAATATGAACCGCAATTATAAGAAAGAAAAAGGTAGTTGTAATATTACTAGATGCGCCTGTAAAGTAATAACCTTGCTCTTGAAAAGCACTAAAGCCAGCAAACTGAGAAACCACAAATCCTATTCCTAGCGCTAGCGTTAGCATTAAAAATAAGGTTCCCATTGATTTTTTACCGCTTATAATAGCATTTTTGGCAAGATGTATCGTGATACTACTTATTATGATTAACACAGTAGAAACTATAAGCGCCTGAGGAAAGTCATAGTTTTCTAACCAATCACGGCGCTCCATACTAACAATATATGCACTCGTAAGCCCTGCAAAGGTCATACATAAACTTATAATCCCAAACCACAACATCTGCTTTTTTGCGCGATCCTGCTTTAACTTTTCACCTCCTTGAGTATAATCCATCTATCTTAAAAATTTATCTATTACAAAAACAATTTGAAGTAGTGTGATGTAAGTCACACTTGAAAGCATTAGTCGTTTGGCTGTTTTTGCATCTCTGTTTTGGTACAATTTTATTGCCCAATACAGCATAAATAATCCTAGTGCCCCAACTATAATAGCAGACACAGGCGTTAAAAATAAATCTCCAGTCACCCCAAATGCAGGTATTATTGAGATAAGTACTGTCCATACCGTGTATAAAACGATTTGAACTGCAGTCCCTTTATCACGTTCTCCTGTAGGTAACATAGCAAAGCCTCCTTTTTTATAGTCATCAAAAAGAAACCATCCTATTGCCCAAAAGTGAGGGAACTGCCAGAAAAATTGTATCATAAATAACGTCCCAGGCTCTATCCCAAAATCGTTAGTAGCAGCAACCCAACCTAACATGTAAGGTATCGCTCCTGGAAATGCGCCTACAAAAACAGATAAAGGTGTCTTCGTTTTTAAGGGAGTATATAACAGTACATACATAAATATAGAAATCCCTCCAAACATAGCTGTCTGAGGATTTATGTAATACAAAGTACCTAAACCTAGAATCGTAAATGTAATTGCTATTAAGAGCGCCTTTTGCTTAGACATCCTTCCGGAAGCTACAGGTCTATTTTTTGTGCGATCCATCAAGGCGTCTAGATCTTTCTCTAGCACCTGATTATACGCATTTGACGCGCCTACCATAAAGTACCCCCCTACAGCTAGCAACAATACAATAAACCAGTCTATCTCTGTGGCTCCAAGAAAATATCCTGCAACACTAGAAAACACTACGCTTATAGATAAACGCATCTTTGTGATTTCTTTAAAATCGTACCAGGCAGAGTAGGTATTCGTATGTATGGCGACGTCGCTCAAAGACAGTAGGTTTAGCAATTTTTTAAGTGGTGCAAAGATACTGCCCAAAAGGAATCTGTACAACAAAACGACAGCCATAATAGGTTGTTAAATTTACGCTTTCGCGAAAGCGCAACTACATCAATACGACTACCTTTATAAAAAAACTCAAAAATGAAACACTTTACACTCATTATCATCGCACTAATAACTGCTGCAGCTACTGCACAAGGACGTTTTGACGATGTACAAATTACTGTTGAAAAAGTTACAGACCACATCTATATGCTTCAAGGAGCTGGCGGAAACATAGGGATTTCTACTGGAAAAGATGGCGTTTTTATGATAGATGATCAGTTTGCACCTCTGAGCGAGAAAATAACTGCTGCTATTAAAACTATATCTGACCAGCCAGTGAGTTTCTTGGTAAACACTCACTTTCATGGTGACCACACTGGAGGAAATGCAAATTTTGAGGCCGCTGGAGCAATGATTGTAGCTCACGATAATGTACGCAAGAGATTAGCAGCCAACGAGAAAACAGCTAGCGCGGGACTCCCAGTAATCACTTTTAGTGAAGATGCTACTTTCTATCAAAATGACGATGATGTATTTTTAACCCACGTACACAATGCCCACACTGACGGAGATGCGCTTGTTTATTTTGCTCAGAGCAATGTGCTACATACTGGAGACACCTTTTTTAACGGCAACTTCCCTTTTATTGATATAAATCGCGGCGGGAGTATTCAAGGAGATATTGATGCAGCAAAGAAAGGACTTATGCTTATCAATGAGGATACTAAAATAATTCCTGGACATGGAAATCTAGCAACAAAAGCAGATTATCAAAAATATCACGATATGCTAGTAGACGTTTACACTTCAGTTCTCAAAGCTATGGAAAGCAATAAAACCCTTGAAGAAGTAACCGCAATGGAGTCAATCACATCTGAATATCTTACAGACGAAGCGTCTGCAAAGAGCTTTATTACTGGCCCAAAATTCAGAAGCACTGTTTATAAAAGCATCTTAGAGAATATTGAGATTAAGAAATAATATACCTTATGAACCCTATTGCTAAATCCATTAGACCTTTTATAGGTGCTGCAGACTTTGATTCCTCAAGAAGGTTTTACACTTCCATTGGTTTTAAAGAAACTGTCATCTCCTATAATATGTCACTACTCACAATGGATGACTTTGGGTTTTACTTGCAAGATGCTTATGTAAAAGACTGGATAGACAACACGATGGTATTTCTAGAAGTGCAACATCTAGATGAATACCTCACACAACTCGAGTCGCTTGATTTGGCTACATTATTTAAAGGCGTTAAGATTTCAAAAATTGTTGAGAATGACTGGGGAAAAGAGTTTTTCTTACACGATCCATCAAGAGTCTTGTGGCACATTGGGTCGTTTACAAATAGGCCGTCTTAATCTACAATCTCTGACCTAGAAGTCTTATCTAATCGTTGCTTCTCTAGCATTTCCACACCCATTTTCAACATACCTATGAGGCTAATTCCTAAAATTATAGACCCAAAGCCCAATTCTTTTAAAAGAGGATTGTCCAAAAACAGATATGCACCTATACCAAAGGATAAATAGACAACAACATTAAACATCATAATAAGTAGAAAAATTCTTCCTTTCTTAGGGTCTTGCCAAATTTTTCTAGCAAATTTATGCTGTGATTTTGAAGTGTCTTGCAATGTTGAAAAACTTATTGCCAATCCTAAAAAGACCAATATATTACCAAAACTATCAAAAAGCAAATTGATGTTTAGGTCATAAGAATTTAAGCCTAAAACAAAAGGAATAACCATGTAATAAAGAGCTACTGCCATTAGAGGATATTGTAAATAGCTCAAAGCTTGAAAAACCTTTTTAAAATCTATCATCTTTTCATCTAATAATCATAATACCAATTAAACAAATCTGTTCTAAAGCCTATGTTTAGCCATAGCGTGCTAGTATCAAATGTATTTGGCGCATCTTGAATATCTGCGGTTACATTACGATAGATAGGATTTGCATACACTTTTAAGTTGGTTGCAGGGTTTATCAAATACCCTAACTCAAGATCTGCATAGAGGCTATTAACCTTATTTCCTTGAAAAAATGTAATCCCATCATCTGACGGCCTGTTTTCATCATTGCCATAAATACTTCCTCCATAATACACTTCATTGATATCTCCTATCTCAACACCTCGAGCTCCCACAATAAGTTTTGCTGTCCCATACCATCGTTCTCTTTCATAACGAGCAATCCCAATAAGCTCTTTAAAATTTGCTCCCCATTGATGTGCCAGCGACTGGTTTGCATGTCCATAATTAAGTTGGATCTCATTATTAGAATATACATATGGACGCACTTGATTGTACTCACCTTGCAATGTCAAATTCCTAACCCCAAAGGCATCATAATACTTTGCTCCTATCTGGAAGCCTTGTTTGTTTTTATAGCTTTGGTTTCCGCCTATCACATCACTAGCCGAAAACTCATCTATCACAACTTGGCCATACACATTTACACGATCATTTACTTTGTACTTACCCGTAAGACCTATAAGTGCATTACCACCACGTGAACCTGTAGAAAACTCTATTGCTCGGTAAAAAATCACTGGATTTAAGAAATTAAAATCAAAGCCTCTTCCATTTTCATCTTCCCATATTACAGATTCAAAAAGTCCCACATTAAGTTCCTTACTTAAGTTCCAACTTAGATAATGGTTACTCATGAACTTGGTCCTAAAGGCACCGTCTGCTGTGGTTTCTGGACGCACATCACGCAGTGATGTCCACGTATTTGTGTACTTAAATTTCCAAAAGGTCGTATTGAGTTTTAAATATGGAAAATAACTCGCATTATCACTAAGCAATAGCGATCTGTAACCATCTCCTATAAACTGCTTTCCATGACCTAGCTGAATATTAAAATACTTGCTAGGTGTGTATGAAATATAACCTTCGGCTACTGGGTAGTCTAAGTCTCCATTTGTGCCTTCCTTTGCAATACCACGACCGGGCACCACCGCAGGATTACCACCATCTGGCCTTAGTGATCTAGCAAAAGCATCAAAGTATCTAGGAAAACGACCTTGACTCTCATATACAGCAGCAAAAAAATTAAGCTTCTTCCCTAACCCACCTTGAATATAAACTGCACGAGTGTTGTTATAGGTAAAACTATCAGACTTTAACTTGTCGGTTTCATATCCCAATTGCAAATCGGCTGCGGGGTCTAGGGTAATCCAGTAATCCTCTCCCTGTATTTGCACCATATGCTCGTTAGACCATTTTCTCCCAAACCATGTTTTCTTTTCTTTCTTGAGCGCATCTGTCTTCTCCTGAAAATCATAATATGGATTTACAGTTTGATACAGATAAGGTTTACTTGCCGTATGCGCATTAGTTCCTACATGATTCAACTCTTGATCAAACCTACTATAAACCTGATGCGAGAAAGGAATATTCAGCTGACTCGTATACTCATTTGCTGGATTGAATTTTTGATTTTGAATACGATCATATTCATCCTGCATTGGATTTTTAAGCGGTGTTTCTTTTTTTGCTTTCGCGAAAGCGTCACCCTCAATATCACCACTATTCATCTCACCTATTTTATTACGTGACAGTGGCAACAGCACAGGCATTGTAAATTGCATATAGGTAGGCTCGCCGTTATAAGTTGCAGGCTCAACTGCAGGTAGTTTACTAAAAACCTCTTGCGCCGAAGTCTTAAGCGACGCAAAGACCGCATCTGTATACAGCAGCTTAAAAGCACCCTCGCGAGTAACTTCAAACAAAATCACCATCTTACCCTCGTAATTCTCCCCCTTAACCTCTGCCGGGACTTCAAGATTATCTATTATAAAGGAAATAAAAGTTTCATTAAAACAAGCCGCAACTTCGCTCACTGGCAAGTCGGCACACTCTGGAAAAACTGGGTATTTTTCATAATCACTAGTGGTTACCTGAGCGGTAAGACTACAAGTAGCGAAAACGAACAAAAGAAACACATATTTATGCATGGATGTAGGCGTAATAATTGCGCACGAAAGATAGGGTTTTATACACAAAAAATCCCGTTACGAGAGGTAACGGGATTATAGTAGAAATGTTCTTATAATTTAATCTTCTATTTGAAATGAGATGGGTAATGAAAAAAGGACCGTTACATTCTTACCAGCTTGTTTTCCAGCAGTCATATCTGGCAATAACTTTGTAACTCGCAACGCTTCTTCTTCAAGTTTTACATGCGGAGCCTTGGCTTTTACATCTACTACTTTTCCAGTCGCATCGATTTTAAATGTCACAAAGATTCTATTTACTCCAGAGAGTCCTAGACCTTCTCCTCTTTCTGCTCTAAATTTTTTAGACACAAATTTGGAAATCTTTGTACTCATACAGTCACGGCGCTCGTCATTTGAGCTTAAACCTTCACAACCTGGAAAAAGCGGAACGGTCTCAATAGCAATAAAAGGAACCGTCTCCGGCACTATAGGCTCCTCTACTTCTGTGACACTATTAGGGTCTACCATTTTAGTATCATCAAGCTCAGAATCTGATGTAAGATCTTCTAATAAATCTTTTACATCTTCTTCTTGCTTCACAATATTGTCAAGCACTTTAGGTTCTTGCTGCTTTTTAGGCTGCACCTTTTTCTTGACTTTCACCTCCTTCTTCTCTACCCGGACTTCACCCATCGTATAGACTTCGTCATAACTTTCGGTGGGCTCAACTACTGCAAAATCCTTTTCTAAAGTGCGCATTTCGATAAAAAAGATGGACGCTAGAAGTGCTAAGATTAACCCAATTTGAAAATGAAGCGTGGGATTTCTTCGTAAATTTGCCTCATGCTTGCGGCTTGATTTGTACACGCTGTTTTGGCGAACAGCAGTACCTTCTTTGGAATTTTCCATAAGATATAGTTTTAAAAATGTTGAACAATTCTTAAAACGAATCAATAAGCAAGCCAAAATTGAGGTCACCTTCTGGAGGCCTCTTTTTTTATAGTATAAAACATAAAAAAAACCATCTCATTAATGAGATGGTTTTTTTATTTAAAAGTCTTTATGACTTAGTCTTCTACTTTAAATGTAATAGGCAATGAGTATAATACTCCTACTGGCTTACCACGTTGCTTACCTGGTGTCATTTTAGGTAATAACTTAATTACACGCTCTGCTTCTGATGCAAGACGTGGGTGTGGTGCACGAGATCTGATGTTTACGATTCTTCCAGTTTTATCAATTTTAAAACTAACAAAGATTCTGTTTATACCAGATAGACCTAAATCTGAACCTAACTCAGTGTTGAACTTCTTGTTTACAAGCTTGCTCACCTTTTCAGACATACAGTTCTTACGATCGTTGTTGTTAGTCATAGACTCACAACCTGGAAAAATAGGCACATTTTCAATAACTGCAAATGGTACATCTGCAATCTCCTCTTCCTCTTCTACAATCTCTACATCCTCTACTTCAACGATTTCCTCTTCGGCATCTGTTTCTGTAGACTCTATAACTGTCTCTTCTATTTCTTCTTCATCCTCTACTACCTCAATAACTTCCGGCGCTGGTGGCGGCGGTGGTGGTGGCGGTGGCGGTGGTGTATTCAATTCCGTGATTGGAATTTCTTCGTCGTCTAGATCATCTAGATCGAGCTGACCAATATCAATAGCTACATCATCATAAGTCTTCCACTCAATGGTGATGTACGTTAGTGCGAGCACTGCAATGAGTCCTAGCTGAAAAAACAGCATGCTTCTCTTGCGAAGGTCTGCTTTGGGATTTTTCTTGGGTTCCATAATTAAAGTATTAGTAGAGAGCTAAAATAGCAAAATAAATCTCAGTTGTGAAACTAAAATTACGATTTTAACCCTTTAAATTTCTTAAAAAATAGTAGAAATGTCAAACTTCCGAGCATTACACCTATACTATTTGCAAGTACATCCCACACATCAGGCGTTCTGTATGTAGTTGCACCACCTTGTAATAACTCAATCACTATGCCATATACCACTAATGCTAAAGCAATTGCTATATAAAACATGGGCTTTGCCCATTTCTGCGTTGAAGATGTTTTTACGATATGAAAATAACTCAACCACAATATAGCTAAACCAAAATAAGCTCCTAAATGCAGGAGCTTATCTATGTTAGATATATTAGTATCTAGTTCTACAGGCTTAACAAGCGATCCTATGCTTAATGCACAAGTATATGCTATCGCCGCAAAACCAATGAGTTTATCCACCTATAAGTTCTTTATAAGCATCTGCGCTTAAAAGCTCATCTACTTGTGAAGCATCAGAGAATTTGATTTTAATCATCCATCCTGCTCCGTAAGCATCGCTATTTACAGTTTCTGGCTCATCTTCTAGACCTTCGTTAAAAGCTACAATCTCACCAGAAAGTGGTAAGAAAAGATCAGAAACAGTCTTTACAGCCTCCACAGTTCCAAAAACCTCATCTCTATCAAGTGTTTCATCAAGAGTCTCTACTTCTACGTAAACGATATCTCCTAGTTCTCCTTGTGCAAAATCTGTAATTCCCACTACGGCTACATCACCTTCTATGCGTACCCACTCGTGATCTTTTGTGTATTTTAACTCTGCTGGTATATTCATCTTAGTCTGTATTAGTTTGATTTAATTCCGCTTTCGCGAAAATATTCTTTTTAATAGATTAATACTTATTATTTTCAAATTTTCGCGAAAGCGAACTCATATTATTAATTTCCAAAATTATACCTCAAAGTAAATCCAGACCTTATAGTCGTTTGTGGAAATGCTGTTGATATTGCAAATGTCGAAAAAGTATGGTCATAAAAGAAGAGTGCAGTAAGATTTTTACTCAACGCATAATCTGTGGTAAACCTAAGACCGTAAATATCTTGTCCCGCCGTAGTCTGGCTATTGTCTATATCTAGATACCTAATGATAGTTTCGTTTTGTCTAAGGGAGAAATCTGCTTTAAAGTTGAGATCACTCTTAAGAACCCTACGAGAACCTCCAAAGTTTGTAACAAACCTTAGGTCCTTAATACGATATCCTAATCCTAAGATATACTCATTACCCTTAATCTCGGTAAGGAGGTTGTTATCAAAACTTAACCCTAGCGCTCTATCCCTTTTTATTTCAGCAAGGATTTTTACAGAATTCTTCATCTCAAAATCAAGACGTACTAAAGGTGTAAACTGCTCTGTAAGCGTGACATTACTAAGTAAAGTTTCATTTAAGAAGTTACCGGCTTGATCACGCTGTGCGGTAAGTGGATCTCTATCTGTATTTCTATTATAAGCGAGGTTTGTTAAATAGTTATTTACAGAGTATCCAGCAGTGTAACCATGTTGCACAGAAAATCTCTTAAACTTATCTCTAAACCACTTAAGATTCATTAATCCTGTGTACTTAATATTCCAGTTAGGTAACGGAATGCTTCTAAGGAAACCAGTATCTGTTTTATTTACGTCTTTACCGGTATACGCTGAGAGGAAAGCTGGTAATAACACCTTTTGATTAGTACGACCAAAACCTTCTGGAAATCCATCTGCATCTACCTCAAATGTGTTTGTACCATAAAACTCTGTAGCCAGTCTATTTGCAACGGCTAGCCTGTTTTCTCTAAACGTATTAAACGTACTTGAAAACTCTGATGTGCTCTCTGCAAAGGCAGTCCCTAGTAGTACTGTCGAAATATTGAAGCGACCAAAACTATTTCCTGTTAACGATTGATAAGCTAAACTCTGCTCGTTTACTCGGTAATTTTCTTGATAGTTTTCTTGAAAAACTCTATTAAAATTAAGATCAATATCTAAGTCTTTTAATAACCCTATCTGAGCTTGAATCGCAAGATTTCTACTTTCTATCTCACGATATTGCTGGTTAAAATCTTGAAAAAGTGTTAACCACCCATTACTTGCCGCAAGTTCTCTTACCTCTGCCTGGCTACCAAAAATAAATCCTGGTGTAGGTCGTAAACTACCAGCAAATCCAACAGATGGCAAATAACCTGGCAAGTAAATACCGTTATCCTCCTCATAAGTAAATTGAACACGTTTAACCGCTGTAAGTAATCCTACTCCTGTATTAAGCGCCTTATCTGACGTACTTAGCCCACTCGTAGTTCCTTCACTAGAAGCCTCTTCTTTTAATTGATTTATCTTACTGTTACGATCATCTTCTGGTGATGGTAAGCCTCTAGGCCTCGTGCTAGTAGCACGTTGCTTTTTCTTCTTGGTTAAGCCTGCATATTTGTAGAGCTTCTCCATATCTAAGGTACCATTAATAGCGTGTGTGTTTGTATTCTCAACGCTATTTCCTAATTCTGGAATATTATCTAATACTTGAAACTGTTGAGAACCTCTCTGCCATCTGTAATTTGCAGTGTACGCATAGGTAGCCGTAATCCACTCTGTAAATGGAATTTTATCAAATGGCAAATCATAATTAAGTTGTAATACTCCATAATGCGTATCTGGCGTCCCTACATCAAAAAACCCATTGTAAATACCATAACCATTAATCTCTTGCCCTGCAGCATCAAGAAAAGCAGGCGCACCATCATTATCAAGATAGTTCCTTACGATACGATTATGGTTTACATTATAATTAAAACGAAGACTCTTAGTAATAGGATAATCAATAGAATATCCCCAATCAAACAAGTAGTTACGTTGAAATAAACGTGGTACCGCAATATCACCTTCGTTTGCAAATACATCTCTAAACTTCTGCTGGTTATACTGGCGTACAATATTAGACTGTACAGCAATATTAGACGGTAAATAATTGAAATTTAAATCCTTTAAAAACTTATAATACTTACCCGTAAATAAAGAGTCATTCTTAGCAAATGGTTCTACAGGCTTAGCATTAAAACTATAATTATAAGTACCTCCTAATCTCACGTTTTGATCACGAGATTCTTCTATCTCAAAATCCTTGTGATCTGTCTGACTATAAGAATATGAAAATGTAAGATTTTCAATATCGTAAGGCATAGGTTTACGCTCGGTATTCGTACGTTCTTTTCTTACACCTATAGCATTAAAGCTCTGACGCTTTGTATAATCTACAGAATAATCTTCTATATTATCTCTCTCTTCTTGACTCGCTGCATTATCTAGTGAAGTTTCTAACTCTACATCCTCATAAAGCGGATTGAATTTAGGAGTTATACTTTGCTCACCTATTGCATAGTTAAGCGGCAATTGCAATCCCCATTTTTTAGGAAGCAATTGCCCCGCATTAAGATTTGTAACAATATCATATTGAGTCACATCTTCTAGGCTACGCTCACCTGCGTTTTGCTCTATACTTCCAAAACCTACAGTACTTAAGCGTCCCGTGGCAGATACATTTGCAAAATCGGCAATATTTCCATCTACGCTTAATACTCCTGCATATCCACCATCGTTAGTAAGATCTGACAAGCGCAGCTCGTTAAACCATACCTCTGCTCCTATTTCTCCTGGAGAGCAACCCATGGCTTGGTTACTCATTGGGTTACCATTTTTTACACCAAGCATTAATGTTCTTACATCACCAAAACTAGGAAGACCTTGTATACCAATACGCAACTGTCCCTCCTCATAACACATAGACTCTGGATTGAGAATACGGTCACCGTTTTGATCAAAGTACGTAATATCATCTGGGTCTGGCTCCACATCTCCTGCGATTACTTTTGATTTGATTATTTGAAGTAATTCTAATGGAAGATCTAGCTCATTTGCTGCTGGCCAGATAGCATCTCTATCTTGATTAGATACATTAAATGCAGTAGGCTGCAGTGGTAATTCTATCTGATAAAAATTTGAATTAAGATCGGTACCCATTCTTATGAAACCAACTAAATTCTGATTATCGAGACCATTTTCAATAATAGGCTCTGCGTGCATAAACATCTTAAGATTTTTATACTGTCGCATGTCGAGATTATAATATTTATAAACTCCCCTTGCGTCTTGCTCTTCAAGATTTTGAACTCTCAAAGAAAGAGACTGCTCGTTTTGCCTGATATTGTTATTGTTATTATTGAGCCTCTCACGCTCTACCCCTGGAGGTAATGCATAAGGAACTGGCTGTCTTGTTTCGTTTGCCTCTATATTTACGGCAGCTACCTCAAACTGTGTATTATCTGCATCATTGATTTGTGTGTTCTCATTAGGATCTAACGTTAGTAAGTATCTTCTAAAATCTCCACGCACTAAATCCAATGTCCCAAAACGCAGTACAACATCCTCTTGCCACCCACTCATGTACATACGCATAAAACGTATAGACCTAAAATCATTAATCCCTCCTACTACATTAGTCGCCTGGTTGATTGGCACTCTAAATTGCACCCATCTTGTAGGTAACTGATTTCCATTTTGAGTAGTAACAGTGAGCTCTCTTACATCTGTCACAAATGGATTATTTTCTATACTTAAAGATGTTGGATTAATAGGCAACTCATATTCAAAATATGCATCTACCGTGTTCATTGTATTATCACGGTTTACATCTTCTACATCTGGAAAAGTAGTTGAGCCACGATTAGTTTGTGTAACCTCTACGGGAGAGTTTCCTTGATTATTGTTGTAATCTTTATAGCGCTCTACCACACCACCCTCTGTATTCAAGAAGTAATTATAGTTATCTCCTGCAGGATCTGGGAGTCCAGCAAAATTTGGAAATTCCACTGCCTCCTCTACATCGCTCAGTCCATCATAACCTATATCTTGATTAGTACGTTGCTGCCCTTCTGTATCAAAAGCATATACTAGGGATTGATTAGTAGGCACCTTTCCCCATACGGTTTCTGATGTCGCCTCATTTCCTCCTTCATTAGGAAGTCCATTTTCATATTGTTTTCTACCATCCTTGAGGATATCCTCAGATATACTACCCAAGTTAATCGTTAGGTTTCCTCCAGCATTTGTAGTGTCACCATCCCCAAAGAATGGATCTAGCAACCAGAATTCAACAAACTCCACGTTTGCTTGTTCAAAATCTGTAGAAGTTAACTGCCTTGTAATTCCTCCAAAATTCTCTTGAGGATTAGAAAGCATTCCATCTGCGGCATCCGGACTAAAGTTATAAGGTCCACGCTCTCCTGGAAAATAAGCTAAATCTAGCGTAAAAAGCGCCTGTGTTTGACCTGCAATAATATCTTGTTGAGGAAATATCTCATCCCTAAAAACACGTCTCGTTTCTGCCAGAGACAAATCGTCGTCTGAGATACCACCAGGACGTTGGTTATTGTAAAAAATAGGATCTATAGAATACCAGGCAAATTTTGCTCTTCTATATCCCGTAGCGAGATCACCGTTTGCAAGCTCTCCACCAAATCCAACTGGCGCAGATGACAAACTCCACTGTAAAGCACCTCCAATATCTATTGAGGTTTGTGAACCTTCAAAATCATCTACATATGAAGTTGCCTCACCATTAAAGTCTGTTCCTTTAGGTTGTCCTGGGAGTAGATAGGCTACTTCACCTCTTACAGAGAGATTTGAGGCTACATCAGTATCGATATTAGGAAGTTTATTAACCCATCTCGTCAAAAACGGAAGCTCTGTAGAGTAGCTTGCATTTAATCCTACTATAGTATTATTTATAGGCTCAAAGCTATACGTAGCTTTTTGAGTAAGTGGTCGCTCATTAAGATTTAAAAAAGTACCACCTACTATAAAATTCTCACTAAACTGATGTTCTACATTAATACCTGTAAAACGTTTATTCTGCTGTCCAAAAATCGCATTATTCTCTACAGAAGCAGAGATAGGGATACCAGAAGCTTCTAAGGATTTATCTAAAATAATAACACGCCCTAACTGGTAGTTAACTGTATAATCAAGCCCTTCTACAAGTCTTCTTCCTCCTGCAGTAACTGTCACAGAACCTTGTGGTACATTAAATGCTCCTAATGGAATACCCTGCTCTTGTGCAGATTTATAACGTCCTTTTAATAAGAATTTATTCTTCTCAGCATTATCTCGAGCAATAGTCTTTGTAGATTGATATAAAGACGAATAGACATACTTGTCTTGATGTGCGTTATAGGTCTCTTCATTCTCGTAAGTTTCTACACCATCGTTCACACTTAACAAATCAAATAATGTCTCTCCAAATGGTTCTACCGTAGTAAATACGATACTACCGTTTTGGACATGTACCGTTGTCCCAGGCACAAAATCAAAGAAACCATCTCCTCCTACTTGGGGATCTCCAAAGGTGGTTAATCGGTCAAGATTAAATAATCGCAATAACGTATTACTCTCAAGATCTCCACGATCTTGACCTTCATCCATAGTATTGTCGTTATTAGTCCCATCAAACAAAGTAGGTAAAGGAGCTCCATCTACAGGAGTTATGAAATTAATAGGAGAAGGATCTGAATATACAATGTTCAATCTAAATCCTTCTTGCTCTAATTGAAAAGCACCTAACGGGTAGATGTTTTTCATCATTAAGTCCCATATAGGCTCCTGCACATTTGTAAGGTTACTTTTAAGCATTTTAACCACAAGATTCACAGGGCTTCCGGCTTGTCCAGCAGGAATTACAGTATCTAAAATGCCGTCACCATTTACATCTTGTCCGTTTAAAATTCCATCACCATTCACATCGGCATCTGCACTATCTGCGATGTTATCGCCATCTTGATCTGGACGACCTTGTCCAAAATCTGCATCTATAATATCTGGTCTCCCATCACCATCTGCATCTGGACGGCTACCCTCTGTAGCATTAATACCATCATTTGCAAATTCACCAACTTGATACACTTGACCTCCCACTGTATATTGAAAGGCTACCCCGAGTACTTCATCATTATTTAAACGCTGGCTAAGAGATATATAACCTAGTGACGGATATAGTGTAAACTGAGAACTCTGTAATTGTCTCGCATTTTCGAGTAACACATAATCAGTTCCATCTTGCACCGTAACGTTACCAAAACCTTGACTTGCCGTCGCTACATCTCTTATAGCAGGGGTAAGAACAGACTGTACAGACTGATCGTTTATACCACGTGGGTTAAAGTCGTTATTGCGGTTATCTGGAAATGCATTTGCAGCGTTATTTATAAAACCTGGATTTGCACCTACATCAATCCCTACGTTACTAGGGTCAGACTCTCCTATATCTTGTATTGCAATTATATTACGCGCATTTGTGGTTTGGTTCTGCCTGTTTGTAATCCAAACTTCGACTCTAGTTATTTGAACCCCTCTGTTATCTATAAACGGGTAGTTTTTAAGAGCATCGTTATAAGTATCCCTAAAGTAATGCGCTAAGAAGAAGTGACGATTTTCATCATAATCTAGCGCTGGCACCTCAAACTCTTGTACAGTCGCACCACCTTCTGCAGTTACTGTTCTAGGCTGAGACTGATTCTCAGAAAACACAGCCGTTACACGAGTCTTTCCAAACTGTAACTCGGTTTTTACACCAAACAAACTCTGAGAGCCTTGAATAAGTGCACTGTTGAGTGGCATTGAGATGTTACCTACTTCAATTTTTTGGATAATATCATCTTCTGTAGGAGTATATTCTAGCTTAATTTGATTTTGAAAATTAAAAGTAGACTCCGTATCGTAATTTGCAGTTATCTGTAAACGTTCCCCCACTTGACCTAGCAAACTTAAACTAATACGCTGGTCAAAATCAAAGGTAAAATTACTACGGTTACGTGGTGAAAATGCTGGATTATCTTGTTTTGTAAATAAGAGACCAAGGTCCATCTCTACAGATCCTTGTGGTGTAAATTCTATTTTATCTCCACCAAAAATGCTTTTAAACAAATCATTCTCAACATAAAGTGATTTTACTAAGCTATTGCGTGTATCATCCTCGTCAGACCTGCCATCTACTGCATTTACCTTTTCTCTAAAATACTGACGCATTTGCTCGTCACGCACTCTTTTTTGATATTCGGCTGGTGTTAAAATGAGGGGATATGTGATATTAAAACTCCCTAATTCCTCAGTAAAAATATATCTATCAAGCACAGCATCATATGTGTACTTTGACACTATACTATTAGGATTAGGCAACAGAAGACTACCTAATGAAAAGGTAGTAGCCGTCGAGTCCTGAGCTACTGTATTTCCTTCTTCCTGCGCCATTGCTGCCGGATTTCCTAAAAAGAAAAACCCAACTACAAACAATATCGCTATACGTACATTTAAATAATAGTCTTGCTTCAAAATATGCCTACAGTTTTTTTAATGCTTCTTTGATAATCGTTTCCACGCTAGCGTCTGGCGTTACTTTTACAATTGCCGTACAGACTTTTTCTGCTTGCTTACGCGCAAAACCTAATGTCTCTAAAGCAGATAACGCCTCTTCTTTGCTTGTATTGCTTTGCACCGCACTTTCACTACTCAAATCGTACACTTTCAATATCTTATCCTTGAGGTCAAGTATTACTCGCTGGGCTGTTTTTGCACCTATCCCTTTAATGCTTTGTATGGTTGCCACATCATTAGAAGCAATTGCTTGTTTGATCTGATTAGGATTTAGAGACGACAGCATAGTCCTTGCCGTACTTGCTCCTATACCAGAAACAGACAGCAACAATCTAAAAATCTCTCGTTCCAGCACTTCCATAAACCCAAATAGCGTATGACTATCTTCTTTAACCTGAAGATGGGTATGTAGCTTCAAAGCCTCGCTATCTCCTAGCTGCCCAAAAGTGTGCAATGAGATATTAATAAAATATCCTACTCCGTTGCAGTCTAGCACTACATGGGTGGGATTTTTTTCTATCAGTCTTCCGCTTAAGTGAGTGATCATTTAACATATAATTAAGGAGCGTAAATGTAAGAAATTTATGTCTAGGAGATTGCCAATTTTAATGGTTACGCTTTCGCGAAAACAAAACCTCTTAAAACCATGTCTTTTCAACAAAAGCTTAATTTATAATTCGTCAAATTCCACCAATAAAATATCCATAAAAAAAAGAGGTGTACATATTAAACATGACACCTCTTTTTATCAAATTTTCGCGAAAGCGAAATCTATATATTACCCTTTATCTTGCGCTCGACGTACTTCTTGTTTTTGCTTTTTCTGAGCATCAATAACAGTAATAGCTGCCATGCTTACCATTTCATCCACACTCGCTCCGAGCTGAAGAACGTGCACAGGCTTACGCATTCCTAATAAAATAGGACCAATGTTATCTGCTTTTTCAAGCTCCTTAATCACTTTATAAGAAATATTTGCACTATCTATATTTGAAAATACCAGTGTATTTACTTTTCTTCCTGCTAGTTTTGAGAATGGGAATTTTGCCTGTAACATTTCTCTGTTAAGAGCAAAATCTGCTTGCACCTCGCCATCTACCACAAGATCTGGATAGTTACGATGTAAGTAAGAAACTGCCTTACTTACCTCTGTAGCCTTCTCATGCCCAGAAGATCCAAAGTTTGAATAACTCACCATCGCTACAACAGGCTCAAGTCCAAACATTTTTACCGTGGCAGAAGTCATTTGAGCAATTTTGGCAAGCTCTTTTGCATTTGGATTAATATTTATCGAAGTATCTGCAAGAAACAACGGCCCTCTTGAAGTCACCATCAAGTTACAAGCTGCAACTTTTTGCACTCCCGGCGCAGTACCTATTACCTCAAGCACAGGCTTTATAACAGTGGGATAACTACGGCTATAACCAGAAAGCATCCCATCTGCATCGCCTTCATTTACCATCATTGAGGCAAAATAATCGCGACGCTTAACTTGACGTCTTGCATCAAGATAGGTGATACCTTTACGCTTACGTGTGTTCCAGTATATATTTGCATAGCGATCTACTTGATCTTTTTCCTCCTCAGATAATGGATCAATAATCTCTACATCTGCCTCAAAACCTATTTCTTCCTTAAGCTCAAGTATCACCTCTCTATTACCTAATAAAACAGGAATCGCAATCCCTTCCTCATGAACAATCTGAGCAGCCTTTAACACATCCAGCTGGTCTGACTCTGCAAAGATGATGCGCTTAGGGTCAAGCCTAGCCCTATCTAGCAGTAATCTTACAATTTTATTATCTTCTCCTAGGCGTTCTAATAACTCATCGTTATAAGACTCCCAATCTGTTATGGGCTCAAGCGCAACACCACTATCCATAGCCGCCTTTGCAACTGCTGGAGGAATTGTGGTTATCAACCTCGGATCAAAAGGCTTTGGTATGATATAATCTCGTCCAAAGGTAAATCGTGTTGCTCCATACGCAATATTAACCTGTTCTGGAACTGGCTCTTTTGCTAGTTGGGCAATTGCTTTTACAGCAGCCATTTTCATTTCTTCATTTATTGCCGTTGCTCTTACATCAAGCGCTCCACGGAAAATAAAAGGAAAACCAAGCACATTATTAACTTGGTTAGGATGGTCTGAGCGTCCCGTAGCCATAATAAGATCTGGTCGAGAAGTAATCGCTACATTGTAGTCAATCTCTGGCGTTGGGTTTGCCATTGCAAAAACAATAGGATCATTTGCCATAGATCTAATCATATCTGGTGATACAATGTTACCTACTGATAGCCCCAAAAATACATCTGCATCTACCATAGCATCTGCAAGGCTATTATAATCCTTATTACTTTTAAACTTTACCTGCTCTGGAGAAAGGTCTGTACGATCTGCTCGCAGCAAACCGTTTATATCAAACATGGATATATTTTCTAGCTTAGCACCTAGCAAGTGATATAAGTTCATGCAAGAGATAGCAGCGCTTCCCGCACCACTTACTACAATCTTTACATCTTCTATTTGTTTATCTGCAATTTCTAATGCATTAAGCATTGCCGCAGCAGAGATAATCGCTGTACCATGCTGATCATCGTGCATCACTGGGATATCTAACTCTGCCTTAAGTCTGCGTTCTATTTCAAAAGCTTCGGGAGCTTTAATATCTTCTAAGTTAATACCTCCAAAGGTAGGTGCGATATTTTTTACAGTCTCGACAAAAGCATCAACATCCTTACTATCTACCTCTATGTCAAACACATCAATACCTGCAAAGATTTTAAATAAAAGCCCTTTCCCTTCCATGACAGGTTTTGATGCTTCTGGACCTATGTCACCTAGCCCCAAAACTGCAGTACCATTTGTGATTACAGCAACTAGATTACCTTTTGCGGTATATTTATAAACGTTATTTACATCTTTTGCAATCTCTAGACAAGGCTCTGCTACACCAGGAGAATATGCTAACGCGAGATCACGCTGGCTAGAATACTTCTTTGTAGGAACTACCGCAATTTTACCTGGTTTAGGCTTTGCGTGATACACGAGAGCTTCTCTACGCTTGTTGCTGTTTTGACTCATAAAGTTGATTTGTATTTGACTTACAAAAATACTGATTTCCTAATAGGTCACATAAGCTATAGTCGATTATCGTTCTATGACAGCATACTATTTAAAATCTAACAGTTGGGTTAAGATATCTACGTTTTGAGGGAGCCTACCTACGTGCTGTAATTTTATTGCAGCTAGCGACAGTGCGACTTTCAAACATCTTTTGATTTCATATTCTTTTATATATGCAAATAGAAAACCGCTCCAAAAAGCATCTCCAGCACCTGTAGCGTCAAGAATATTTTCAACTCTCGCTGCTGGTAGTTCTATTACTTCTTGAGATTTGTTTTTACGCTTTCGCGAAAGCTTAACACCATCAGAACCCAACGTGAGACAAACCAGCTCCACGCCGAAATCGTTGTGAAAGAAATCAAATATCTCATCATGAGACTTACGTTCTCCAAACAAGCGTTCCATATCGTCTTCACTAATCTTCACTAGCGGATTATATGAACAGTATTTTCTAAAAGTTTCCATTGCTTTTTCTCGCTTTGGAAAAATACGTGGCGAGTAATTAAGGTCTATACTTAAAGTGCAGCCAGCCTCAAAGGCCTTCTTAGCTTTGTCTAAAATAGTTTTACGAGCAGGGTTTTTGCTTAATGCAAACGCTGTGGTATGAAAGATAGAGGTCTTTTCAATAAGCTCATCTGGAATTTGATCTTCGGTGATTTTTGTGTCTGCATAACGGTATGGAATAAAGTCTGGCGTTCCCGTCGTTTTCGACACAAATATTACACTTGTAGGGTTTTGTGCATCTGTTCTTACAAGATCCGTTTGCACTCCATTTTCAGCTAGTTTTTCTTCTATGTATAGACCTAAACCATCATCTCCTCTAGTCGCAGCAAGCTTCACATTCATCCCTAGACGTGCTAAGTTCATTGCCACATTTGTAGGGCTACCGCCTAAATATCTGTGATAATCCCTAGTTTGATCTATTCTCACTTCCTTTTGGTGCCCTATAAAGTCTATTAGAACTTCACCTACACATATGATGTCGATATCTCTACTCACGCCTTTTTAGAATTTTGATACTTATAAATGATGTCAACTACTAACTACTCTGCTTGATTATAAACCTCTTGTGCTTGCTTAGGTGTTAACCTAAGTGCTAGAATAGCCGATATTAAGAAAAACACTCCTGCAAATAATATTGCATTTGTAGCATTACCATCAAGTAAATATTTATAGATAGGACCAAAAGTAACAGTCTCGATTGCCATAGGTATCACAATCATCATATTCAATATACCCATATAAATACCACGTTTAGTTTGTGGTACAATCTTGGAAACCATTGTGTATGGAATTCCCATCATTGCAGCCCAGCCTATTCCAAACAGAATCATAGGCGCCAATACTAAATTTGCATCGTTTATATATGGAATCAAAAACATAGCAAGAGCTGTACCTAACAAACTTGCTGCATAAATTTTCTTACCACCAAACTTTAACGTGAGCGGGACGAGCACAAGCGCAACAACCATGGTCACAGAATTATAAGTCAAACTCATTTTTGCAGATTGCGATGCCGCTTCCCCAATAGTGAAATTTAGGGTATCCCTAAACATAGGAACATTAAACTGCCAGTATACAAATAATGCATACCACTGAAAAAGGTACACCCCTGCAACCTTCCACATAAATGCAGGCATCGTCTTTACAGTTTGAGCAATCTCAACAAATGGATGTATAAATTTCTGTACAAAGGATAATTTTCTAAATCCTTCTATTTCTACCATTTCATTTTCAGAGGGTGGTATTTCTTTGGTCTTGCTTACAGACCATAATATGGTGGTGATAGATAATATGGCACCTATAAAAAATGAGTAGTATAACCACTGCGGTATGCTCCCTACGATTTCTTCGGCAACACCAAAAATTTCCTGAAAGTATATAATAGAGAGCATGGCAATCACTGTTCCTGCACCTACAAAAAGACTTTGCATTTGATAACCAAGGCTCAGCTGTTTTTGTGGTAACTTATCCCCTACTAACGCTCTATAAGGCTCCATGGCCATGTTGTTCCCTATATCAAGTATCCACAGCAATGCAACTGCTACCCATAACACCGGACTAAATGGAAATGCAAATAAACAGATACTACCTATGAGGGCACCTATGAGAAAAAATGGCTTCCTTCTTCCAAACTTAGGCGACCAGGTTTTATCACTTATCGCGCCTATAATAGGCTGCACTATCAATCCTGTAATAGGACCAGCAATATTAAGAATAGGCAACAAATCTTCGGCAGCTCCCAGGTATAAGAATATTGGATTTATGGCCGTTTGTTGAAGTCCAAATGAAAATTGAATTCCAAGAAAACCAACGTTCATATTGAATATTTGCCAGAAGGATAGGTTAGGCTTTTTGATACTACTGAGTACTTTATTCATAAATATGCAGGGTTTTTATTATGATTCAAGACAGTAATATCAGCAAAAATATTAAGATAACATTAAGCGACTTCATTTTTAGGAATTTCGCAATAACAACACGCTCTTTAGTTATTTTTTTAACGCATCAATATTTCGCTGTAAACCCGAATACTTGGTGCGCTTTACTGCAGATTTTCTAAAGATTTCTGAAAACACTTCTTGGGTAATTTCTTCCCAGTCTTTTTTTGAATTAGCTAGTAATGCAGGATGAGGATCAAATAGAGGTTCACTATGAGCCTTTGAAAAACGATTCCAAGGGCATACGTCTTGACATACATCACAACCAAACATCCAATCGTCTAGGTGTGGCTTTGCATAATCAGGTATTTGATTCTTTAACTCTATCGTAAAGTAACTTATGCACTTACTACCATCTACTTTATAAGGCTCAACAATAGCATCTGTGGGACATGCATCTATACAAGCAGTACAACTCCCACAGTGATCTGTAACAGGTGTGTCGTATTCTAGATCTAGATCAATCACCAGCTCTGCAATAAAGTAAAAAGACCCTGTCTTTTTTGAGAGTAGATTACTGTGCTTTCCTATCCAGCCTAATCCGCTTTTTTTTGCCCATGCCTTATCAAGCACTGGAGCACTATCTACAAAAGCTCGACCGTGCACATCTCCTATGTTCTCTTGAATGTTATGTAAAAATTCTTTGAGCTTATCCTTTATCACAAAATGATAATCGCGGCCATAAGCATACTTAGATATCTTGTACGAATCTTCATTTTGAATTTCGTGAGGAAAATAATTAAGTAAAAGAGAAATAACACTTTTTGAGCCCTCCACGAGCTTCGTAGGATCAAGACGCATATCGAAGTAGTTCTCCATATACTGCATTTCACCATTCATATTTTGCTTAAGCCATGACTCAAGTCGCGGTGCTTCTTCCTCTAGAAAACCAGCCTTACTTATTCCACAAGACATAAAACCTAAGCGAGTAGCTTCGGCTTTAATGAATGCAGTATGTTTTGCTCGATTTTCAATCATTACTACCTCGATATAAACTCCAGTAATGCATTTTTAGGCTTTAAGGTGATAAGTGGTAATATTTCAATAGGCGTGCTTTTTGGAGTAATTTTGAACGTAGCCACTAGCTCAGTAACGGCTAGTATCATCTCATACATAGCAAAATTATTACCTATACACATTCTAGGACCCGCCCCAAAAGGAAAATATGCCGCATGCTTCATCCCTGCATTCTCATCAAATCTAGTAGGATCAAATTGATCTGCTCGATCCCAGAAGTCCTTATGTTTATGAATTTCTACCACAGAAAATAGCAAATTAGAACCCGCAGGTATCTTCATGCCATTATGCTCGTCATCTTCAATATTCACACGATCTATAAAATATGCCGGTGGATACAAGCGCATTGATTCCTCAAGTACTTGTTTAGTAAGATTACAATTTCTTAAAAACTCATTGAGATTGGTAGAGTTCGCTTTCGCGAAAGCGTATTCTTCATAAATCTTATCTTGCCAACTGGGATTTCTAGCAAGGAGCTCGGCTGTAAAAGTAAGTGCGTTTGACGTAGTCTCATGCCCTGCCGAAAATAGAATGAGAATTTCATCTATAAGCTGTTCTTCCTCCATAAATCCTCCATCCTCGTATTGAGAATCCAGAAGCATATCAAGTAAATCACCAGGCTTGTCACCGCTGTTCTTACGCTCTTGCACTAGCTCCTTGAGGATAATTCTCGCCTCTTGTGTAAGAGCGAGATGCTTATCTATAGGTCCACCATACTTAAAATACCATGCTTTAAATGGCTGGCGAAGTTCTTTTACAAGCATCTTTTGAGCTTGCTCTGTGATGTATTGTAATCTATTTATTTTGTCTCGATCTACATCAGTTTTAAACAATGCCTTAACGACAGTCATAAATGCAAGATCATTAAAAACTTCAAACACGTCAAAAGCCTTATATGTTTCAATACGCAAAAGCTCTTCTTTAATTACCTCATGCATTGCATCAAGTAATTGTGCTAACTGCTTTTTATGAAATGCTGGCTGTATTAGCTTTCTCTGCTTCTTCCAGTGATCACCTTCTGCAGTAAGAAGACCTCTTCCAACGTATTTTGCTAAGTCCTTAGTTTGGATAGGAGACTTACCATAGTTGCGCTGATTTTTCTGAAGTGCATATTTGGCAAATTCTGGATCTCTTGAAAAGACAACATCATTGCCAAAACCAAGCTTTAGTTTAAAAGTATCACCTTTTGACTCAAAGTTTTCTTTATGAAAAGGTAGAGGATTCTTAAGGATACTTCCTGCATTTGCAAGAAATTTAAACACGGATACTGCTGGGATTTGATCTGCCATATACTATTTTCAAGGGTCAATTATAAAGATACGGCTTGATTGAAACTAACATAATCTAGGCTTTCAAAAAATATGAATCATTCCAAATTAAACATGCATGCTCCATCGACTAATTAAAAAAGCCCGCCCTGCACAGGTCCTTTTAATCGACCTAGATGCCTATAAGCTTCTTCTGTAACTTCTCTTCCTCGAGGTGTACGCATGATAAAACCTTGTTGTATCAAGAATGGCTCGTATACTTCCTCAATAGTTTCTGCACTTTCAGAAACGGCAGTAGCAAGTGTTGTGATCCCTACTGGACCACCTTTGAACTTATCTATTATAGTCGCAAGTATTTTATTATCCATCTCATCTAGTCCATGAGCGTCCACATTAAGTGCCTCTAGACTATATTTTGCAATAGCAATGTCTATACTACCATTGCCTTTAATCTGTGCAAAGTCACGCACACGTCTAAGCAATGAATTTGCAATACGAGGAGTGCCTCTACTTCTACCAGCTATCTCAATGGCTGCTTCCATAGAAATGGGGACCCCTAATATGTTAGAGCTTCGTTCTACAATGGTGGTAAGCAATTCTGTGGTGTAATATTGTAATCTACTTGAAATACCAAAACGTGCTCGCATAGGTGCTGTGAGCAATCCAGAGCGTGTTGTAGCGCCTACTAGTGTAAATGGTGCGAGATCAATCTGTACACTTCGAGCATTAGGCCCGGTTTCAATCATGATGTCTATACGATAATCCTCCATAGCTGAGTACAAATATTCTTCTACTATGGGACTCAATCTATGTATCTCATCAATAAAAAGTACATCTCTCTCATCAAGATTAGTAAGTAATCCAGCTAGATCACCTGGTTTATCAAGTACCGGACCTGATGTTATCTTGATGTTTACATCAAGCTCGTTTGCAAGAATGTTTGCGAGAGTTGTTTTTCCCAGACCCGGAGGCCCATGAAATAAAGTGTGATCCAGCGCCTCTCCTCTAAGATTTGCTGCTTGAACAAAAATCTTCAAGTTTTCAAGCACCTGATCTTGACCCGCAAAATCATCAAAGGATAGCGGTCTTAACGCCTTTTCGACATCTACATCTTCTCTAGAAAAACCTTCGTTTGTGGGGTCTAAATGCTCATTCATAAATAGCTGTGCTTTCAATCAAAGATAAGAAATAGTGTTGGCTCATAGATAAAGTAAACTCATGAGCACTCATAAAATTTCATCATAATTAGTACGCTTTCGCGAAAGCATAAAAAGAAAAAACCCACTCAATAGAGTGGGTTTATAAATCTAAATAATAAATATCTAGTGATTCATTTCTTCTTCATTAGGTTGAAGAGCAACCGTCTGTGGAATAAAATCCTGACCAGGAATAACGTAGTCTGAACCATCCTTATTCAGTTTAGAATAATCATATGGCCAACGTTGTACCTCTGGTATAGGACCTGCCCAGTTACCGTGAATATGCTTGTGACCCGTTGTCCATTCTAATGTGTTAGACTTCCAAGGATTTTGCTCTCCTACTTTTCCATAGAACATTGAGTGGATAAAGTTATATAAGAAGACTAGTTGTGCTCCTGCAGTTATAAATGCAAAGATACTTATCGCCTTATTAACGTCTAATAAATCATCAAAGTATGGGAAAGCCGAGTTTGTGTAATAACGTCTAGGTAGTCCAGCCATACCAATAAAGTGCATAGGGAAGAAAATACCGTATGCTCCAATTACTGTGATCCAGAAGTGAACATAGCCTAAGTTTTTGTTCATCATCTTACCTTCAAACATCTTAGGGAACCAGTGATACACTCCTGCAAATAATCCATAAAGAGCAGATATACCCATTACTAAGTGGAAGTGAGCAACTACGAAATAGGTATCATGTACGTTAATATCGAGTGTAGAATCTCCTAGGATAATACCTGTAAGACCACCTGATATAAATGTAGATACAAGACCTATAGAAAATAACATACCAGGATTAAACTGTAAGTTACCTTTCCATAAGGTTGTAATATAGTTAAAAGCCTTTACTGCAGATGGTATCGCAATAAGCAGAGTTGTAAATGTAAATACAGATCCTAAGAAAGGATTCATCCCTGAAATAAACATGTGGTGACCCCATACTATAGTTGACAAGAATGCAATCGCAAGAATAGAAGCAATCATCGCACGGTAACCAAAAATAGGTTTACGTGAATTAGTTGAAATAATTTCTGATGAAATCCCTAATGCTGGTAATAATACAATATAAACCTCTGGGTGACCTAAGAACCAGAAAAGGTGCTCAAATAATACAGGTGATCCACCAGAGTTATGTAATACTTCACCTCCAATATAAATATCAGATAAGAAGAATGACGTACCAAAACTTCTATCCATAATAAGCATTAATGCCGCAGATAATAGTACTGGGAATGAAACCACACCAATAATTGCCGTTACAAAGAAAGCCCAGATAGTAAGAGGAAGTCTTGTCATAGACATACCCTTAGTACGTAGATTAATAACAGTTACAACATAGTTCAAAGATCCTAATAAAGAGGAAGCAATGAAGATAGCCATAGAAACTAACCATAATGTCATTCCCATACCAGAAGCCGGAATGCTGTTAGGTAATGCTGATAATGGAGGGTAAATTGTCCATCCTGCAGCAGCTGGACCAGACTCTACAAAAAGAGAAAGAACCATGATTACTGACGAAAGGAAAAATAACCAGTAGGATACCATGTTCAAAAATCCTGAAGCCATATCTCGAGCTCCAATTTGAAGTGGAATCAATAAGTTACTAAATGTACCACTCAAACCAGCGGTAAGTACAAAGAAGACCATGATGGTTCCGTGTATAGTAATAAGTGCTAAATAAATATTTGGATCCATTACACCATCTTTACCCCAGTCTCCTAAGAGTACTTCGTAGATAGTGAATTGGTGATCTGGCCAAGCAAGTTGAAGACGGAATATCAATGACATTCCGATACCTATAATACCCATTATCAAACCAGTGATTAAGTACTGCTTTGAGATCATCTTATGATCTGTACTAAAGATATATTTTGTTACAAAAGTTTGCTCGTGGTGGTGCTCGTGATCGTCATGACCATGATCTGCTGTTGGTGCGTGTGCTGCCATACCTTGATTCTTTAGTTAATTTTTCTTTTTCTTTTTTTTACTCTTGAGCCGCTGCAATAGAACTACCAAATGTTTCTTGTTCTGCAATCCAAGCATCATACTCTTCTTGGGTCTCAACAACAATCTTCATTTGCATGTTATAGTGTGAAGCTCCACAAATCTTATTACATAGCAAGTAATAGTCAAATTCGTCGTATGAATCTATTGGGCCGTCTCCAGCAGCAATAGAAACCTTATTCTTTTCTTTTCTAATTTCCTTGATGGTAGCCATTTTATCTTTCATGTAATCCGTATCACGGATTTCGGCTGTAGTTTTTGAAGGCGTAAATGAAAACTGAGTAATCATTCCAGGCACGACATTCATTTGTGCTCTAAAGTGTGGCATATATGCCGAGTGAAGAACATCTTGTGAACGCAGTTTAAAGATTACTTGACGCCCCACAGGAAGGTGTAGTTCTGTAGTGATCTTATCATCCATTGCATCTGCATCACTTTCATCAACTCCAACAGTGTTTGCTCCCTCTATAAACCTTACGTTAGCATTACCTAAAATATTGTCTTCTCCAGCATACCTAGCTTGCCATCCAAAACGTTTAGCATAAAGCTCTACTACAATGGCGTCTTCGTCCTCTTCAAAGTTCATAATATCAGACCATGTAAAAAGACCATAGATAATAAGACCAGCAAGAACGATAACTGGAATAATAGTCCAGATAAATTCTAATTTGTCGTTGTCTGCATAAAAAAGTGCCTTCTGCCCTTTCTTTCCGCTATACTTATAAGCAAAGTAATGCAGTAATGCTTGTGTTATAACTTGCACAAACATGATAAGTGCTAATGAGATAAATAACAAATTGTCATAATCCGCTCCATGCTCTGAAGAGGCCTCTGGCAGGTAAAATTTACTGTAATTAATAAAACAGTATGCCATTATAAAATAAAATACTATGGCAAACCATAACATCAATTTTCCATTGATGCGGTTGTCTTTGTCGTCAGCTACTTGAGCCGTCTCGCTATTAGTCTTTTTATTAAACTGTGATAGTTTAAAGATCTTTGACATCTGCCAAAGCGTGACTACAAATAGAATTACTACGATGAGTGCTAATAAACCTGTCATTGCTTTCTAACTTCTTTATATCTATATTCTAATAATGAAAGTGCTTACTTTCTTCAATAAGCGGATTGCGCTTAGCTTCTAATGGACGTTTTGTAAGAGACGTAAATACGATAAGTACAAATAATCCAAAGAAAAACATAAGAGATCCTATCTCTACAAATCCAAACGACCAAGCCTGTCCAACTGTACCAGGCATAACCATATTGAATATATCAACATAATGACCTAACAGTATAACGATACCAGCCATAACTACAAACCAGTTTACACGTTTAAAATCACTATTCATAAGTATTAATAATGGGAATAGGAAGTTCATTACAAGCATTCCAAAGAATGGTAGGTTATAATCTTCTATACGCTGTATGTAATACGTTACTTCTTCTGGAATATTTGAATACCAAATAAGCATGAACTGCGAGAACCATAAGTAAGTCCAGAAAATACTGAATCCAAACATAAATTTAGCAAGGTCATGTATGTGACTATCGTTTACACTTTGTAAATAACCTGCACCTTTAAGTATCATAGTTATTAGAGCGATTGTTGTGATACCACAAACCATCATTCCTGCAAGTACATACCATCCAAATAGCGTACTAAACCAGTGTGGATCAATGGACATAATCCAATCCCATGACATCATTGACTCAGTGTATAAAAAGAATACTAAGAATGCAGCAGCAAGTTTAAATGACTTCTTGTGTGATCTGTTATCTGTTGCTTCATCTTGCTCTTTAGAAAACTTTACAGCAAAGAATCTATAAGCATTCCAACCACCAATGAAGATAACCGCTCTAATTAGGAGTCCAGGCACATTTAACCAACCAGACTTTCCAGCAATTAACTTATCATAGTTTTCACTAGCTGGGTCTGTAATACCGTCTGCCATCCAGTGGAAGATATGGTTAAAATGGAATCCGGAAAGCGCTAATAATACTAGCATAATAATACTACCTGGCAATAAATAGCCAGTAATACCTTCCATTACTCTAAGCAATAAAGGAGACCATCCAGCCTGCGCTGCATATTGAACAGCGTAAAACGCTAAACATCCTAATGAAATCATGAAGAAAAAGAATGCCGCTACGTATACAGCAGACCATGGCTTATTCTTATATCCATCTAGAAGGTGTTGATTGTGTTCTGCTTCGCTCATTGCATGACCTTCTTCTGCTTGATGACTAGCAACTGCATGATCATCTCCGTGACCTTTTGCTGATGCAACGCCCTCGTGTGTATCATGATCTCCACCAGATGTAGCTGCATCATGACTTGTTCCGTGATCATCACCAGCATGCATAGCTTCGATATCTGCTATTGTGGATGGCATGAGTACCGCATCAACTGCGAATAACAACGCCCCTACTACCATAAATATGATAGCTGATAATTTTAAGTTCTTAGATAATGTGTACATATCTTAAATATCGGTTGTTCCGTTAATTAGTTTTATTCGTGACCTTGAGCATTCATTGGCTCCGATTCTGGACCAGGGACAGCGTCTACTGCACCCTCGTTTAAATCAGTATCGATTTTACCCTCAGTCATCTCAGAGATAATTTCAGAAGCTGTAAATTCCTTCTGTGGCTTACCATCTAATGCATCCTTAAGACCCATTACATAATGATCAACCATCCAAAGTTCATCTTCTGTCATTTGTGATGCATAAGATCCCATAGAGTTTATACCATAGTACATTACGTGGTATATACTCCCTTCTGTGATAGCTCTACCAGCATCGTTGTATGCAGGTACACCGAGAATCTTTTCGCGTTTTGCTAGATTACCTTTTCCGTCCCCTTTAACACCATGACAGATAGAACAATAAATATTATAAAGTTCGTTACCCTTAACATAGTTATCTTCAGTAAGAGGAAGTGGATTTTTTAAGTTCGCTTTCGCGGAAGCTTTACCTTCTGGAGTGTTTTCAAAATCATAAGGCATCCAACCTCTCATAACAGAACCTTCTGCTGGTTCAAGTCGCTCATAACCGTCAGGAAAAACCTCGTATTTACCGTATGTCTCATAACCTACAGATTCATACATGTTAGGCATATACTGATAGTTAGGCTTACTATCGTCTTGACAAGAGATTACACTTGCAAAGGCAATTAATAAAACAGCTATTTTAAATATATTCTTCATTGCGTTGGCTTATGCTTCGTTTGCAATTAAATTAATCTCTACCGCTCCTGTTGTAACTAGAAAGTTTGCGAGCTCTTCTCCATCTTTACCAGTTGCATCAATTTCCATGAGAAAGTGATCATCTGTTGTACGTACATCTGGGTTCTCTGCCTTTTTAAATGGCCACAATCTACTTCTTAAATAGAAAGTAATTACCATTAAGTGCGCAGCAAAAAACACTGTAAGTTCAAACATAATAGGCACAAAAGCCGGCATGTTCTCAATGTAACTAAAAGAAGGCTTACCACCAATGTTCTGTGGCCAATCTTCAATCATTATAAAGTTCATCATTAACGTAGCTACTGTAATTCCAACACACCCATAAAGGAATGCTGTGATAGCAAGACGAGTAGGTGCAAGACCCATAGCCTTATCAAGTCCGTGTACAGGAAATGGAGTAAAGATATCATTGATATGAAGATGCTTCTTCTTTACCTCTTTGACAGCGTTCATGAGAACATCGTCATCCGTATATATTGCGTGTATAACTGTAGATGCCATACTTAATTATTTAAGATTGTTAGCTTGACCAGCCCAGTCATCGCGCTCTGCACGACCAGGAAATGATCCAGTTAGATTATCAAGTAAAGTATATTCCTTAGAAGTCATTCTACTCACCTGCTCGTATGTATAAATACCAAGAACGTTAAGTTTTTCCTCCATTTTTGGTCCAATACCATTGATCACTTTGAGATCATCTGCCTTCTGCGTAGCAGCATCAAATGAACCTAGACGATCAGTTAATGATTCTGCACCATGACTATCTTCAGCGATAACAGTTTCACCTTTAGACACCTCTTGCGGCTTTGCAATGTAAGCCCCGTCAAGATTTATTTTAACCGGTCCACCAGATGTACGAGGATCTGCTCCTGTACCTACTAATGATTGTCCAGACTCACGCAACTTCTTGTAACGCTCACCAGAAGACTTCATTATTGTTTTTACTTCAGCCTGCGCAATCACTGGGAAAGTACGAGCGTATAATAAGAATAACACAAAGAAGAAACCTATAGTACCAATAAAGATACCTATATCAACAAATGTAGGCGAGAACATTGTCCATGATGATGGTAAGTAATCACGGTGAAGTGAAGTTACAATAATCACAAAACGCTCAAACCACATTCCTATGTTTACAACAATTGATATGATAAAAGAGAACATTATAGATCTTCTTAGCTTCGGGAACCACATAAATTGTGGAGAGAACACATTACACGTCATCATAGCCCAATACGACCATGCATAAGGTCCAGTTGCTCTGTTTAAGAATGCGTACTGCTCATACTCTACACCAGAATACCACGCCATAAATAATTCTGTAATGTAAGCAACACCTACTATAGAACCCGTAATCATAATTACGATGTTCATAAGCTCAATATGCTGCACGGTGATGTAAGCTTCAAGACTCACAACTTTACGCATTATAATAAGAAGTGTATTTACCATCGCAAACCCTGAGAATACCGCTCCTGCAACAAAGTAAGGAGGGAATATCGTGGTGTGCCATCCAGGTATTACCGATGTCGCAAAGTCAAAGGATACAATCGTGTGTACAGAAAGTACTAATGGTGTTGCAAGACCTGCAAGTACCAAAGATACTTCTTCAAAACGCTGCCAGTCTTTTGCTCTACCCGACCAACCAAAGGCAAGTAAACTATAAATCTTCTTTTGGAAAGGCTTTACAGCTCTATCACGTATCATAGCAAAATCAGGTAGCAATCCTGTCCACCAGAATACTAGTGATACCGAAAGGTATGTAGAAATTGCAAATACATCCCAAAGTAGTGGTGAGTTAAAGTTTACCCATAGAGAACCAAACTGGTTAGGTATAGGAAGTACCCAATACGCTAGCCATGGACGTCCCATGTGAATAATAGGAAACAAACCAGCTTGAACTACAGAAAAGATAGTCATCGCCTCTGCAGAGCGGTTAATTGCCATACGCCACTTCTGACGGAATAATAATAGTACCGCAGATATCAATGTTCCTGCGTGCCCGATTCCTACCCACCATACAAAGTTAGTAATGTCCCAAGCCCATCCTACAGTTTTGTTTAGACCCCAACTACCAATACCGTTTGTTACAGTATAGATAATACAGCCTATTCCCCATAAGAAAGCAACAAGTGCGATAGAGAATACGATCCACCATGATTTGTTAGCTCGCCCTTCAACAGGAGCGACTATATCTAAAGTTACATCGTGATAAGTTTTATCTCCGGTAACTAGTGGTCTTCGTATAGGTGCTTCGTAATGCGCCATAATCCTATATAATTAGTCTTTAGATTAGTTGTTATTATGCTTCTTCTGTATTACGTACCATTGTCTGGTAGAATACATTAGGTTTTGTCCCTACATGCTCAAGCAAGTGATACATACGATCATCTTTTCTAAGCGTTTCAATTTCACTCTCCTTATCGTTTATATCTCCAAAGGCTAGAGCTCCACTAGTACAAGCGTTAGAGCAGGCCGTAGCAAACTCTCCGTCTTTCACTTTACGCCCCTCACGCTTAGCATCAAGAATAGTCTTCTGTGTCATTTGAATACACATAGAACACTTCTCCATAACTCCTCGTGAACGTACAGTTACATCTGGGTTAATTACCATACGACCAAGGTCGTTATTCATGTGGTAATCAAACTCATCATTTCCATTATACAAGAACCAGTTGAAACGACGTACCTTATATGGACAGTTATTTGCACAATATCTTGTACCTACACAACGGTTGTACGTCATGTGGTTTTGACCTTGCTTACCGTGTGCAGATGCTGCAACCGGACAAACTGTTTCACATGGTGCATGATTACAGTGCTGACACATGATAGGCTGGAAAGCAACCTGCGGGTTTGCCGCTGGATCTTCTAGCTCACCAAATCCTCCAAGAGAACCTTGATCACCACCTAACCCACTGAAGTCATTTTTCTTAGTATCATCAAGCTCAAAAGTCTCCTCAGAAGAGTAGTATCTATCAATACGCAACCAGTGCATATCACGACTACGACGTATTTCAGACTTACCTACTACAGGAACATTGTTCTCAGCGTGACAAGCAATCACACAGGCACCACAACCGGTACATGCATTTAAGTCTATAGCAAGGTTAAAGTGATGTCCAACAGAACGATCAAATTCATCCCAAAGATCAACTTCTGGTGAAGTTACTTCATATTCTATATGACCTTTACTTACCTCCGGAACAGCGTTCCAAGAGTGCTTATCTTTTGTGTTAAAAATCTCAAGCGTAGTTTCCTTTACGATATCTCCACGACCCATCAACGTATTATGAAGTTGCACAGATGCAAATTCATGTACACCACCTACCTTTTCAATAGATACTTTTTGAGTTGTCTGGAAGTTCTGCATTAACGGGAATGCGTTTACACCCGTTTGCATCTCCTCTTGAATTCCGTTTTTACGACCATACCCAACCGCAAGACCAACAGATCCTTTAGCTTGACCTGGCTGTATCATTACAGGAACATTCTCTAAGGTAACACCGTTTACAGTAATATTTGCATAGTGACCATTAAGACCACCATTTGCATTGTGACGTGCTTCTGTAAAGAATGTACTTCTATCAAACCACAATCCTTTCTCTTTGGCATCAGCCTCAGACATTGTCAAGTAGTTATCCCAAGTACAACGTGTTAACGGATCTGGCATCTCTTGCAACCAAGGATTGTTTGCCTGCGTACCGTCACCCATTGATGTCATAGTATACAACGTCAATTCAAAATCACCAGTTCCTTCTTGTAATGTGCTCGATAATCCAGCATCTGAAGTAATTGATGTATTTGAAGGTGTAACCGCTTTCGCGAAAGCGCTAGTTTCAACAACACCAGCTTGAACAGACTTATTGAAAGGAAGTCCAGCCGCAGTCATTGTCTCCTTAAGATACTCGTAATATGTTTTATCCTCACCCATCCAAGTCAACAAACTCTGCTGAAATTGACGCGTGTTAAAAATTTCTTTTATCGTAGGCTGCTGAAGGCTCACCTCTCCCATTTTGATTTGCACATCCCCCCAAGATTCTAGGTAATGTGGCACAGGAGCTATATGTGTAGCTAATGCAGCTGTTTCGTCTGCTCTTATAGAACAAGCAACTGAAACCTCTACCTTCTTAAGACCCTCAACAAATTCTGTAGCATTAGGCAAACTATAAGCTGGGTTTACACCCGCCATAATAAGAGTTCCTACTTGCCCAGCATTCATATCTTTTACAAGCTGCATGATCTTACGTGCATCTCCAGAGCGAGTCATCTTAGGCTTAGCAGTGTCCATTACAGACTTACCAGCGTTAAAATCAAGCGCTATTTTTTGAGTTGCTACATCTTGTACTCCCGTTATAAGAAGTCCGTTATCTCCAGCCGCAAGTAAAGCCTTACGAGCTTGAGCAACTTTTGCCTTTATTCCCTCTGGCAAACCAGATACAGAACCTCCAGCAAGAGCTTGTACTATTAATTTTTGTTGCGACGGTGTAGATGGCACACGAACATCTGCATTTGCACCAGAAAGAGACATGTTTGCCTCAAACTGGAAATGCTTAGACATCTTTCCATTTTTAGGAACACGCTTCTTACCATAAGCAGAATCATATCCACCACCATTCCAATCTCCTACAAAATCTGCACCTACAGCAACTATAACATCTGCTTTCGCAAAGTCATAATCAGGCAATGCACGGAAACCGTATTTCATTTCAAAAGCATCCAAAGCAAATTGCTCTCCAGCAGCATCGTACGCTACGTGCGATACATTTGGAAATTTAGCTTTAAACTCTTCTATAAGTTTATCGGTAGAAGGACTAGCAAATGTTTGCGTAAGCAAAACCGCCTTTCTACCTCCTTCAAGAGCACCAACAACACCCTTATCTATATCTGACCAAGAAACTTCTTCACCAGCTGCAGTAGGGAATTGCGCACGATTAGTATCATACATTCCTAAAACAGAAGCGTGAACACGAGCATTTGCTCCGAAACCACCTTTAGCAAGATCGTTATTTTCAATCTTGATAGGGCGACCTTCGCGTGTCTTTACAAGAACACTTGCAAAGTCAAAACCATCTGCAATTGTTGTTGCATAATAGTCTGCTACACCAGGAACAATTTGCTCTGGCTGCACTACGTAAGGAACAGATTTAATAACAGGACCTTCACAAGCTGCGAGGGAAGCTGCGGCAGTAGAGAAACCTACATACTTCAAGAAATCACGACGTGTTGTTTCTGAAGACTCAAGCGTTTCCTTATCACCTAAAAATTCATCTGTCGGAATTTCTTGTACAAACTCATTCTGTCTTAGCGCCTCGATAGACGAGTCTCCTTGGAGCTCATCGACACTTTTCCAGTATTTCTTGTTTGATGACATATACTTAATTTATTAATTGTGATCTTCTTTAGATCGATAATTCGTTTTGATTAACACACACCCTTAAGGATATGATCCACACTTCTTAGTAGTGACACTTACCACATTCCAGACCACCCATTTGAGCAGCTGTTACCTTCTCAACTCCGTACTTCTTAGCAAGTTGCTCATGAATCTCCGTGTAATACTCATTACCCTCGATTTTCACGTTAGTCTCACGGTGACAGTTAATACACCATCCCATTGTAAGAGGAGCATGTTGATACATAACCTCCATCTCCTCTACAGGACCGTGACATTTTTGACACTCGATACCTGCAACACTCACGTGCTGAGAGTGGTTAAAATAAGCAAAATCAGGAAGGTTATGAATGCGCACCCACTCTACCGCCTGAGTTTCCCCAGTATACGATTGTGTTGCTTCATCCCAACCCACAGCTTTATAAAGCTTCTGAATTTCTTTATCATAAAATTCTTTTGAGTAATCCTCAGTAACAGATGTAAACTCAGACTCTGGACCTGCAACCTCTGCAATAGACTTGTGACAGTTCATACACACATTAAGAGAAGGAATACCAGAATGCTTAGACACTCTTGCAGAAGAGTGACAATACTTACACTCAATAGCATTTTCACCAGCGTGAATTCTGTGTGAATAATGTATTGGCTGCACAGGCATATAACCTTGATCAACTCCTACTTGTGACATCCACCCGTAAGCAAAGTAAGCACTACCTAACAACAAGAATATTACTGAAACTAAAACCAAAAATTGATTTTCAACAAATGCTTTCCATATAGGTTTGCGCTTCTCCTCTTCCTGCATTTCAATCCCTTGAGCAGATGCAAACTTATTTAGCGTGTTATTCACTAGAAACAACACAGCCACAAGAAGCAACAACACAAACCCAAGAATTGCAAGGATAAGATTATTTGAAACCCCACCACCTTGATTACCGTCTGCACCACCAACAGCCGTAGTAGGAGCCGGAGCTTCTGGCTTAGGAGTATCCGTATAAGCAAGGATATTATCTATATCTGCATTTGATAACGCAGGAAAAGAGTTCATCACTTTATTACCATTCTCCTCATATACTTTTACAGCAAGAGGGTCTCCAGACTTAATAAGCCCTTGGCTATTTTTAATCCACTTATACAGCCACTCACGGTCATACTTCTCAGAAACCTGATGAAGTAACGGACCCGTCATAGGCTTATACAGTTTATGACAAGCAGCACAATTTGCCTTAAATAAAGCTTCACCAGCCTTAGCATCAGCAACAGGCGCGTCTTGCGCAAAAAGAGAACTTGAAAGTGTAAGAATCACCACCACGGCTAGGGTAAGGACTCTTGAGAATGAATTTTGGCGTTTAACCTGTATCATATTAATATTGAATTAGCTTCAAAAAGATGGCACGATTTTAGACAAATAGCATTGTTAATAGCTTGTTAATCTCGCATGCAAAATGGTTAGCAAAAATACTACACAAACTGCATTTTCAAAGACACCTTGAGAGGGTTCTTATTAATTTATAACAGTTCTAAATAATAATTTTAATTTGTTTAAGTTTTAATCTTTTACCTTTACAAAAAATAAAACAATTATGAACGGCATTACGTTTAAAAACATACAATTAGCACTAGCCGCCGCTGTGTTTTCCTTCGCTTTCGCGAAAGCACAAACCGCCCAATCCACTATAAATCAAGATGAAAGAATCACTGAGCTTCTTGATTTGAAAAGTAACCTTGAAAAAGAAGGGAAGTTAACAGATAGATACAAAATACAACTCTATTCTGGAAGCTTAAATACCGCAAGCTCAACATTAAAAAAATACAGAAATCGTGTAGGCACATGGTCTTCGTCTATAAAACACGAAACACCTAACTACAAAGTATGGATAGGAAGCTTTAGAAATAGACGCGAGGCAGACAGAGCACTAATGGAAATTAAAAAAGACTTCCCAAGTGCTTTCATATTTAAGCCAGATGGTCGCGATTAGAGCAACTTTACCTCATTTACACACCCTTATCAACCTAGCTGTTTTTAAGGGTTTTTTTATGCTTAATTCAGAAAACTACTTCTTTTCAATAAAGTACATTAAAAGACGCCAATAAAGCCAAAAGAACATCCACCGCTACATCACCAACAATACATCCTGAGGCATATTAGAACCCACTACTGTAATCGAACAACTAAACTCAATTGAGACAACCAGGACAACACAAGAGACATTATAACTAGCATGCCAGATTTTCGCGAAAGCGCATAAAAAAATCGCTTAAGATTACTCCTAAGCGATTTATATAACTCAATATGTTGTTCTACTATTTAAGCTTCTTCTTAACAGCTACTTCTTGGAATGCCTCGATTACATCACCAATTTTGATGTCATTGTAATTCTTGATTTGCATACCACAGTCATAACCTTTTGCAACTTCTTTAACATCATCCTTAAAGCGTTTTAAGGCCGCAAGAGTACCAGTATAAACTACTACACTATCACGGATAAGACGTATGTTAGAATTTCTAAAGATCTTACCGCTCATCACCATACAACCTGCGATGGTACCAACTTTAGATATCTTGAATGTCTCACGTATTTCTGCAGTACCAGATATCTCTTCTCTCATCTCTGGAGAAAGCATACCTTCCATTGCATCTTTAAGATCATTTATCGCATCATAGATAATTGAGTAAGTACGGATATCGATTTCTTCTTTATCTGCAACCTGCCTAGCATTACCAGCTGGTCGAACATTAAATCCAATAATTATCGCGTCTGATGCAGAAGCTAGAAGCACATCACTTTCTGTAATCGCACCAACACCTTTGTGTATAATATTTACTGCGATTTCTTCTGTAGACAACTTCTGGAAACTATCTGTAAGCGCTTCAACAGAACCATCAACATCACCTTTAAGGATAATATTAAGCTCTTTAAAGTCTCCTAATGCAATACGACGTCCTATTTCATCAAGTGTAATATGACGCTGTGTACGCACACTCTGCTCACGTTGTAATTGAGTACGCTTAGTAGCAATATCTTTTGCTTCACGCTCATCTGACATTACAACAAACTTATCACCTGCTTGTGGTGCTCCATCAAGTCCTAGCACAGATACCGGTGTTGAAGGACCTGCCTTTTTAACCTTTTTACCGCGCTCATCATGCATTGCTTTTACTTTACCTGAAGTAGTACCAGCTAAGACATAATCACCCACTTTAAGTGTTCCTGATTGCACTAGGATAGTAGATACATATCCACGCCCTTTATCTAAGAATGCCTCAACGACAGTTCCATTTGCATTTCTGTTAGGGTTTGCTTTCAGCTCTAGAAGCTCGGCTTCAAGTAATACTTTTTCAAGCAGTTCCTTTACACCGGTTCCTTTCTTTGCAGAAATTTCTTGTGATTGAATTTTTCCACCCCAATCTTCTACTAGAAGATTCATTTGAGCAAGCCCCTCTTTAATCTTCTCAGGATTTGCAGCTGGAAGGTCAATTTTATTTATCGCAAAAACAATAGGCACTCCAGCAGCTTGTGCGTGAGAGATAGCCTCTTTAGTTTGCGGCATTATACTATCATCTGCAGCCACTACAATAACAGCAATATCTGTTACCTGGGCTCCACGTGCACGCATGGCTGTAAAAGCTTCGTGACCTGGAGTATCCAAGAAAGCAACTTTCTTACCATTTGAAAGCTCAACACCATATGCACCAATGTGCTGTGTGATTCCACCACTCTCTCCTGCGATTACATTTTCCTCGCGGATATAATCCAGTAAAGATGTCTTACCGTGATCTACGTGACCCATTACGGTTACAATAGGAGCTCTTTCTTTTAGATCTTCTGGTAAATCCACAACATCCTCAATAGCGTCTTCAAGATCTGCAGTAACAAACTCAACAGTATAGCCAAATTCATCTGCAACAATAGTAAGCGTTTCAGCATCTAAACGCTGATTCATTGTTACCATCATTCCAAGTGACATACATGCCGATATAATTTGCGTTACACCCACATCCATCATAGTAGCTACCTCACTTACAGTAACAAACTCTGTTACTTTAAGGATTTTACTTTCTATATCTTGCTGTGCTTGATCATCCTCTGTCTTCTGACGGTGTTGATCACGCTTATCACGACGATATTTTGCTCCTTTACCTTTGCTCGACTTTCCTTGAAGTTTCTCAAGAGTCTCACGTATTTGCTTTTGTACTTCTTCTTCAGTAGGCTCAGCCTTAACAACACGTCCTCTACCTTTTCCAGAGTTATTACCTCCTCGTGAATTATTACCACCACGAGAATTGTTTCCTCCTGGCTTTGAACCACCAGTACTTCCTGGTTTTGTTATACGACGACGACGTTTCTTCTTATCATCTGAAGAAGATGATTTTTTCTCAGGTTTTTTAAACTTAGAAAGATCAATCTTTTGCCCTGTAAAGTTAGGACCGTTAAGCTTTTTGTAATCCGTCTTAAGAACTTCATCTCCTAGACGCACTTCCTTTTCTTCTTTCTTAGCTTTAGAATCTGCAGCTTTTGCATCTTCTTTTTTAACCGCAGGATTTTCCTTTTTCTCAGGAGCTTTATCTTTAACTTCAGGTTTACCACCCTCTTTCTTAGCTTCACTTGCTGGACTAGGAGCTTCCTTTTTCTTAGGAGTTGCCGCCTCTTTAGCCTTCACCTCTTCTACAGGTTTAACTTCTTCTGCTGGCTTCACCTCTTTCTTAGCTTCTTTTTTAGCCTCCTTACGATCTGCTAAATTTCCTGCTGGTTTACTAAGATCAATTTTACCTACTTGCTTAGGTCCGTTAAGCTGTGCTTTAGCTTTAACTACCTCTTGTTTTTTAGGCGCTTCGGCTTTTGCCTCAGCTTTTGCTTCGATCTCAACTTCTCGAGCGGCGCGCAGTGCCTCCTTCTCTTTCTCTTTTGCTTCGGCAACTTCCTTAGAAGCTACTTTCTTATTGGCATCCGTTTGAAATTCCCCCGAAAGCACCTCGTAAACCTCCGTAGTGATTTTCGTAGTCGGACGCGCCTCTATCTCGATACCTTTAGTTCCTAAGAACTCAACGGCACGATCTAGAGAAATGTTCATTTCTCGTAATACCTTGTTTAATCGCATTGTTGCTGCTGCCATAAACTGCTCTAAATTTTATTCTTAACCTACTTACTTCCGTATGCAGGGTACTCTATTCTTCAAATTCTGCCTTGAGGATTCTCATCACATCAAGAACTGTTTCTTCTTCTAAATCTGTACGACGTACAAGATCTTCTGCATCTTGCTCTAATACGCTTCTTGCTGTATCAAGACCAATTTTCGCGAAAGCTTCAATAACCCACGCTTCTATCTCATCTGAAAATTCTGTAAGCTCAACGTCTTCTTCAACTCCCTCTCTGTAAACGTCAATCTCATATCCAGTAAGCTGTCCAGCCAAACGAATGTTATGACCACCGCGACCTATAGCTTTACTCACCTCTTCAGGCTTAAGCACTGCTTGTGCGGTTTTATTTCCCTCATTAATCTTAATACTTGTAATACGCGCAGGGCTCAAAGCTCTAGTTATGTACAAGTTAAGGTTTGTTGTGTAATTTATCACATCAATATTCTCATTTCCTAACTCACGTACAATACCGTGAATACGAGAACCTTTCATACCTACACAAGCTCCTACTGGATCGATACGATCATCATAAGAATCTACCGCTACCTTAGCTTTTTCACCTGGGATACGCACAACCTTTTTAACCGTAATCAAACCGTCAAAAACCTCAGGTATCTCCGACTCGAACAATTTCTCCAAAAACAACGGAGATGTACGAGACATAACAATAGAAGGCTTATTACCTTTTAACTCTACGCTTTCAATTACTCCACGAACATTTTCTCCTTTGCGGAAAAAATCTGAAGGAATCTGACGATCTTTTGGTAAGATAATTTCATTACCGTCATCATCAAGTAAAATTATTGCTCTGTGTCTAATGTGATGCACTTCTGCAGTATACAAATCACCTTCAAGCTCTTTAAACTGCTTGTATATGTTCGTATTATCATGCTCATGAATCTTACTAATTAAATTTTGACGTAATGCCAAGATAGAACGTCTACCCAAGTCAAAAAGCTTTACCTCTTCAGACACATCCTCTCCTACTTCAAAATCCTCCTCAATCTTACGAGCATCAGTTAATGAAATTTCTTCATTATCATCTTCTACCTCACCATCTGCAACAACCACACGGTTACGCCAGATTTCAAGATCTCCTTTATCAGGGTTTATAATAATATCAAAGTTATCATCACTACCAAAACGTCGCTTTAACGTACTTCTGAACACCTCTTCTAAGATGGCCATTAAGGTTACACGATCTATTAATTTATCGTCCTTAAATTCTGAAAAAGAATCGATTAACGCTAAATTCTCCATATCAACATTTGTTAAAATTTAATCATCACTTTTGCTTGAACTATCTCACTGTAAGGTATTGTCTCTATCTTTTCGACAGTTACTTTTCCTTTACCTACAGGCTTAGGCTCTCTTGTTTTCCAAGTAAGGGTAACACCTTCATCTGTCGCCTCGGTCATCAACCCTTCGATTTTCAAACCTTCCTGCGTCTTCATTTCTAGGTGTCTTCCTACATTCTTTTTGTACTGTCTTGGTATTTCCAATGGGCTCGTAGCTCCAGCAGACATCACTTCTAGCGAGAAGTCTTCTTCCTCACGATCTAAGTTATGCTCCACCTTACGACTCACCGCCATGCAATCCTCAACTGTCACACCGCTATCACCGTCTATAATAATTTTAACCTCGTTATTCCCTTGAATATCAAGACTAATCAAAAATAAACTTGGATTTTCATCCAGCGCTTCCTGTAGTAAATTGGTTACTTTTTCCTTCAACATATAAGCCTATAAAAAGAGGGGACCGCTGTCCCCTCTGTATTCACTTCGTCTTTCAACGGTGCAAATATACTACAAATTATCCGTTTTTAAAAGCCTAAAACCCTGCGTATTATTTTGTAAATTTAAGATGCCTTTCTTAATGAGTATTTACATCTGTACTACAAGACGACAAAGCGTCTATCTTGATAGCCAGATTCACTAAATAATTATTAGCATGATAAAAAAGATACTTGTACCTACCGATTTTTCTGAACAGGCTGAAAACGCATTAAGAGTTGCCGCAGACCTTGCTAAAAAACACAATGCATCTATTAATTTACTTCACATGGTAGATCTACCCATGACATTAGTAGACGCCGTGACTGGAAACCAAAGCGAACTTCCAGAAGCCATTTTTTTCATGAAACTAGCCCATCAAAGATTTGAATCTATGATGAGCGCACCTTTTCTAGATGGAGTAGTTGTTGAAGAAAGCGCAGAGTTTGATGGTGCGTTTGAAGGAATCATGGATTATGTAAACAAATACAAATCAGATCTCATTGTCATGGGCTCCCACGGAGATAGCGGTTTGCACGAGTTCTTCGTTGGTTCAAATGCAGAAAAAGTAGTGCGTAATTCTAAAATCCCAGTACTCATTATTAAAAATAGACATGAGCAGTTTGAAATTAAAAATTTTATTTATGCACTTGATTTTCAAGCAGAGAACCACAATGCTTTTAAACAAGCTATAGCATTTGCCAGAGCAAACAATGCACAACTACACTCCCTTTATGTTAATACACCAGGAGATTTTAGATCAACCCACGAGGTGGAAGAACAAATGAAAAAATTCATGGATATAGAAGGACATGTAGAAAACTGCACCTTAAACATCTATAATGACAATACCATAGAAAGTGGGATTCTCCATTTTGCAGAGATGATTGACTCTGGTCTTGTAGGTATCGCCACCCACGGGCGCAAAGGGCTCGCCCACTTCTTAAACGGCTCATTAAGTGAAGGACTCGTAAATCACGCAAAACGACCCGTAATTACTTTCAGAATTTAAAATATAGTTTAGAGCACAATTCATTACTGACTATTTGAGGGAATATTCACGCTTGATGTGCTCTAGATTTTTTACGCTTTCGCGAAAGCCTAGAACAAATTAACGATCCTCTCTCAAAGCTTTTATCAACTCTTCCTTATCCATTGTGCTACGACCATCTATCTCCAAATCCTTAGCTTGATCGTATAACTCCTCCTTAGAGCGCTCTTCATAAGGCTTTGAGGCACCTCCTTTTTTACTAGCATCTGGTGTATTTGCAATACGCGCAGCCTTCTCTTTACTCATACCCTCATCCCTTAATGCCTCGTATTGCTCCTCATTCACAATCGATGACCTACTTCCTTTATCCATAATTATTTCTTTTTACACTTAAAACTACTCTTTTGGTTCACTAGAACAATTGGTTTTTAGAATAGTATAACTTTTTTAAGAGACTTTATGAGTAAAAAGATGAAATAGATTAATTAGGACACGCAATAGCGTAAAATAGTAATACGCAGATAGCATTGAGCCCGTATAATTAGATGGAAGAATATTATCAAAACTTGAGCGCATAAAAAAACCCGACCTAATAAAAGGTCGGGTTTCTTGTTGGCCCACTAGGTTTCGAACCTAGACTCTTCTGCACCAAAAACAGACGTGTTGCCAGTTACACCATAGGCCACTATTTTGTGATAGCGAGTGCAAATTTAAACCAAAGTTTTAATAATCCAAACATTATTTTAAAAAAATCTCATTTTTTTAAAATAAAAATTACCCCAAAATCACATGAGCACACACAAGCATTTGAATTTGAATTAAATATGGCATTCTAGGTTAAAAAAACTTTTTTCAAACTCAATAATTAATGATTCTATGACGTTACCACAAATCACACGTATTGCTTAACTTCGTCCTTTTACAAAACATACAATATGACCGACTTCAATTTTGCGAAGTATAATAAGATATTAGGCTGGACAGTATTTGCCATTGCCCTTATTGTTTACTCTCTTACCGTGGAGCCCACAGCGAGTTTCTGGGATGCCGGAGAGTACATCTCTACCTCCTCAAAACTTGAAATAGGCCACCCACCTGGAGCACCACTTTACCAAATACTAGGAGCCTTTGTTTCTATTTTTGCACCAGATGCTACCTACATAGCACTTGCAGTAAATTATCTATCGTGTCTTACAAGTGCATTTACTATACTTTTTATGTTTTGGTCGCTCACCTTATTAATTACGAGAGCGCTTACCATCAATAAGGAACTCATTACAAAAACAAAGCAACAGGCAATACTTGCTAGTGCTGCTATAGGTGCGCTTGCATTTGCGTTTACAGATAGTTTTTGGTTTAACGCCGTAGAGGCAGAGGTATATGCTCCAGCAGCTGTGGTACTCTCTCTTTTATTTTACTTAGGATTATTGTGGGAGCGTGATATGCACGAACCTAGAGGTAATCGCTGGCTTATATTGATATCCTTTATTGTAGGACTTTCATTTGGTATTCACTTCATGGGACTACTTACCATCCCAGCAATTGGCTTACTCTATTTCTTCAAAAACACAGAAAAAGTAACTCCCAAAAATCTTATCATAGCACTGGTTATTGTGGTTGCCATCTTGATGTTCATTTTCAAATTACTATTACCATATACGTTATCATTGTTTGGGTACCTAGAAGTTTTCTTTGTAAACTCTATGGGACTACCTTTTAACAGCGGTACCATTATAGCAGGTTTACTTCTTGTAGGGTTATTTGTGTATGGGTTTAAGCTTTCGCGAAAACTTAACAAACCACTCCTTAACACCATGCTACTTTGCATGCTTTACATCTTTATAGGGTTTTCTAGTTGGATGATGCTTCCTATACGTGCAAATGCAGGTACTACCATTAATGAGAACAACCCGTCAAATGCTCGATCATTACTGGCATATTATAACCGTGAGCAATATGCCGAAACAAAACTCTTTTATGGACCACAATTTACCTCAGATTATTCTGGGCTAGATCCAGACACGCCATACCTTGACAAACCAAAGTTGTACGAGAAAGACGAAGCTCTTGGAAAATATGTAGTGGTAAATGAATGGCGTAATGCAAAGCAAAATCTTGATGATGCCCATAATGCCATCTTACCAAGAATGTGGAGTCCGGAAAACAATGCAAATTACATGCAGTATACGGGTCCTTTAAAATTCAGTATCAAGTATGATCCTGATATGCCAGAGGAAGACCGTCAGTATCTTCAAGATGTTGTAACGCAATTTAAGATAGACTATAGAGAAGGAAAAGTAAATTATGAAGGTTATGATGCCTTTTTAAAAAGCCAGATAGGTCAATATCTCGATGTTGAAAAACCATCTTTTGCAGCAAACATGAATTATATGTTTAGTTTCCAGTTTGGGTATATGTACTGGCGATACTTCATGTGGAACTTTGTAGGAAGACAGAATGATATACAAGGTAAGGGCGATGACTTCAACGGAAACTGGATTTCTGGAATAGACTTTATAGACAGTATGTTCCTAGGGCCACAAGACAACCTACCGTCTGACGTTGCCGATAATAAAGCCCGTAACACCTATTACTTCCTACCATTATTACTTGGATTATTAGGCCTACTCTTTCACGCAAGTAAAGACTGGAAACGCTTTGCAGTATTACTAGTCTTCTTCTTATTCACTGGTCTTGCATTAAAAGTGTACTTAAATGAACGTGCTTTTGAACCTCGTGAGCGTGATTATGCTCTAGTGGGATCCTTTTACGTCTTTGCGATGTGGATAGGCTTTGGGGTGTATGCGCTATTTGACATTGTAAAAGATTTTATAAAACCTAAAATAGCAATGCCTATCGTGGCTACCATATGTTTGCTTGCTGCTCCTGTATTGCTAGCCTCTCAAAACTGGGACGACCATGATCGCTCAGGAAGGAAAACGGCACTAGCCATGGCAAAAAAGTATCTAGACTCTGTAGATGAGAATGCCATAATATTTACGATAGGTGATAATGACACATTTGCACTCTGGTATGCTCAAGAAATTGAAGGATATCGTACCGACGTACGTATTGTGAATACAAGTTTGATTAATACAGACTGGTACTACGACCAGATGAAGAGAGCGGCATATAAGAGTCCGCCGGTGCCTAGCTCGCTTACACACGACAAGTATGCGGCAGACAATAGAGAAGCCCTGTTTTATCAAGAAACCAAGGACTCTATTATTCCTATCTCGCAATGGATGAGTTTTGTTGCTAGTGATGATCCTAGAACAAAGGTAGAGTACGCAAAAGGCCAGTTTTTCAACACCTTCCCTAGTAAAAAGATACGTATTCCTGTAAATAAAGAAGCTGTACTCAAGAACAAGATTGTACCTATGGATGATGCAGATCAAATTGTACCATACATAGACATTGAACTTAAAGGAAATGTTCTTTACAAGAATAGACTACTTATGCTAGATATTATCGCTAGCAACAACTGGGAGCGACCTATTTATTTTACTGGAGGAAGCTTTGGTGATGATGACTACTTATGGATGAAGGACTATCTACAACTGGATGGTGTAGCTTATAAACTCATTCCTATAAGGACTCCTATCGATCCTCGTAATCCTTATGATATGGGACGCGTAGATGCAGATAAGATGTATGACATTGTAAAGAAATGGTACTGGGGTAACAGCGGAAGCCCAGACATCTATCACGATCGTGAGACGCGCACTAATGCTATCACCTACAGAGGTAACATGGCACGTCTAGTAGAGCAACTTCTCGCAGAAAACAAGCCAGAAAAAGCAAAGGAAATCATGGACCTCGCGATGGAAAAAATGCCGGTGGATATCTTTGAGTTTTACACGCTTGTAGAACCATATATCACTGGATATTATGAAATAGGAGAAACACAACGCGCTAGAGACATATGGAAAGAAGTTGCTGCTAAGTATCAAGAGCAGCTCACTTACTTTAGCAATGTAGATGAAGAGCTTCAATACAAATATTATGAAGAGATCTTGACTAATATTGAAAAGTACAGAAGTCTTGTAGACCTTCTTATTATAAATGATGATAGAGAACTGTTTGAAAAAGAAGCAAAAGTCTTTGATAACTACATGCGCACGTTCCCATATTTGATGGGCGATGATGAAGGAGAGGAAGTTCCTCAAGAATTACTTGAAACACTACCTGAACCGTCCATTGAAATCCCAGCTCAAGACAGTGTAAAAGATGAAGTACTAACAGACTTAAACTAACCTCAACGATGCAGGAGCATATTTTACCATGGGCCTTATTAATAGGTTATATAGTTATCCTACTGCTGGTAGACTTTTTTGTGCTACACAAAAAAGGGACAACTATAAGCGTTAAAAAAGCATCGTACGAGACCATCTTTTTTATAACTAACGCCCTTCTCTTTGGAGGGCTTATTTATTGGTTTTATAGCTCAGGACTAGTAGCAAATCCTTATGATTATTCTGGCACAAAAGCAGTAGTCACCTATTTAACAGGTTATCTGGTTGAGCTATCGCTCAGTGTAGATAATCTCTTTGTGATTGCTGTAATATTTACTTCTTTTAAAATACCAAGTAAGTTCCAACATAGGCTATTGTTTTTAGGAATTTTAGGTGCCATTATATTTAGAGCGCTACTTATCGGAGTGGGCATTACACTTATTAATAAGATACCTGGAATGCATTTCATTTTTGGAGGCATCCTACTCTTTACAGCGTTTAAGATGCTTAAAGACGACCAAGAACCCGTAAAGAATGAAGAGCCTAAAGGTCTTGCCAAATGGTTTAAATTCTCAAAAATAATAGACGGAGATAATTGGGTCACTACAGTAGATGGAAAGCGCGTTTTTACAGCATTATTTGGCGCTTTGGTCACTATAGAACTCACAGACTTATTATTTGCTCTAGACAGCATCCCAGCGATACTAGCTATCACAAAAGATCCATTTATAATATACAGTTCAAATATATTTGCCATTATGGGTTTAAGGTCACTCTATTTCTTTTTAGCGAACATGCTAGAGCGATTTAAGTATCTTAAGTATAGTGTTTTCGTAATACTACTATTTGTCGCAGCCAAACTTATTGTAGGTCATTACTATCCGTTCCCAGAATGGTTATCGCTCGTTGTTATTTTTGTTTGTCTAGGCGCAGGAGTTATGTACTCTCTTAGCAAAGATCAGACACGACTGTAGATGAGCTTTTTAAAACCTTCTCGAGTGCCTACCATATTTACTTGGTTGTATCCAAGTTGGTATTTATGGAGCAAACCAAAAGGCAAGAAAACCATCTATCTCACCTTTGATGACGGACCTATTCCTGAGGTTACCGATTTTGTTTTAGATACGCTTTCGCGAAAGCGAGACAACCCCATTCCCGCTACTTTTTTTTGCATAGGAGACAATGTGCGTAAGCATCCAGAGGTATTTAAAAGAATCCTTGCTGAAGGTAATTCTATAGGAAATCACACCTACAATCACTTACAAGGATGGAAAACAGATAACGAGACGTATTTAAAAAACACACAGCTCGCCGAACTTGAGATGAGTAAGCATATAGAACGTAATCCTGATACATTATCAAGTACGCTATTTAGACCACCATATGGAAAAATAAAGCGCACTCAAGCATCTGCCTTGCGCAAGATGGGATATAAAATCGTAATGTATCGTGTGGTGGCTTATGACTGGGAATCAAGCCTTACTCCAGAAGCATGTTTACATAATGTAATTGATACTGCAAAGGATGGAGATATTATCGTTTTTCACGACAGTGTAAAAGCATATAAGAACTTGCAGTATGCACTTCCTAAGACTATTGAGTATTTTGAAAATGCTGGTTTTGGCTTTGGAAAATTATGATGATGTTAGTAAGAATACTCTTCCATAATACCAATAATGGTATTTGCATCTAGCTCCCCGCTTTGACGCCATATCATCTCCCCGTTTTTATAAATAATAAGTGTAGGTAAAGCTTTAATGCGCAGTGCCTCTGCTAGCTTGTTATTTTTATCTACATCTATCTTAATTACCTTACCCTTATCTCCTATAGCAGCTGCTACTTCTCTAAGTACTGGGTGCATTGCCATTGAGTTTTCGTTCCAGTCTGTATAAAAGTCTAGCAGTACCGGAATATTTAAGTCTATAAGTTCTCCAAATTTTGACATACCTATGGATTTTATTAATCAATTAGGGATTGCGTGCTTAGTAAAGATAGCACTTTCTTGGTATTATGCGTTTGCACTCCCTTTTTTCAGCTCTATAACAGTTATCTCAGGCCATATTCCTACCCTTCCTGGAAAAGCAAGATACCCAAAACCGCGGTTTACATTTATATACTGCTTTGCATCTTTATAGATACCTGCCCAGTATTTATAACGCCACTTTACAGGGCTCCATTTAAACCAACCAGGTATCTCAATACCAAATTGCATGCCATGCGTGTGACCACTAAGCGTTAAGTGAAAATGGTCTGGATGATCTTTTACCTCAAACTCCCAGTGTGAGGGGTCATGACTCATTAATATCTTGAAGTCTTTTTTATCTAACCCGCTTATTGCTTTATTGAGATCTCCTGCTTTTTTAAATCCGCCTTCACCCCAGTTTTCTACCCCTACAATTGCAAGGCGCTCTCCATCTCTTTTAATAAAGTGATGTTCATTAAGTAATAGCTTAAAATCCATTTCTTTTTGGATCTCCTTGAGTCTATTGAGGTTATCGATCTTTGCTTGAGGCGTAGGCCACTGCACATAATCACCATAATCATGATTACCTAATACAGAGAATTTACCATCCTTTGCTTGTAAACGTGCAAAAGAGTCTTGCCATTGATCCATTTCACTTGCCTCATTATTCACCATATCACCAGTAAATAAGATAGCATCACTAGCCTGCTCATTGATAAGATCTATAGCATAATTCACCTTCTCCTTGTTATCAAAGCTGCCGCTATGTATGTCACTTATCTGAGTAATCTTATACCCATCAAAAGCAGCTGGAAGATCATCAAAGGTGAGCGTATACTTGAGGACTTTAAAATTATAACGCCCTTTTATAACGCCGTATAAAATAGAAGCAAATGGTATAGCTGCTAATCCTAGTGCAATCTGGCTTACAAATTTACGACGTGAAGGTATTGCTTTACCTTCTGAGCTTGAAGAGATTTTATGTACTCCCCCTCTTATAAGTCTAAAGATATCTTCACCAAACATGGTTGCAATAATTACTAACTTACAAACCATTAAAATGATAAATGAAACCACAAAGAATTGTGTTAACACACTCATATTACGGCGTCCTCCAGTAGAGAATTGATAAATCATCCCTCCGATAATAAAAACGGTAATTAAGAAATATAAAATGGTTCCCCAGCGGCCTTTTACGAGAAATCTAAATGCTTGATAAGCATATATATCTAAGGCAATCACAAAAAGGATAATAAAAATAAATCTGAGCACAGTAAAATGAATTTAAACAAAAATAGAGGGTGTACTATAAGTTGCGTTCCGTTTCACGTTTCTTTAACTATATAGACACTATTTACCTACGCTTTCGCGAAAGCGAACTTATTAAACAGTAACTTCTAGAATTTTTGCATGACTACTAGTAAATGAAAGTTTATTTACTACCGCAGGTAATACCACAGTCTGCCCCTTTTGTAAAGCATACTCCTTATCATCACATGAGAATGTTGTGTTACCATCTACACAGATAAGAATTGTAAAAGAATCTTTGTCACTATAATCCCTGTCTGTTTTACCTTCTACCGCTAATAATGTTGTTTGAAAATACGGTGTATCCATAATAGGCACTGCATTGTTAATTTGGGTTTTGTAAGGAGTATTATAAGTGTCATATCCCTTTAAATCTACCACATCTATAGCCTCTTCACTATGCAAATCTCGTAAAGCACCGGTTTTTGCATCTATTCTATTATAATCATAAATGCGATAAGTAACATCTGAGGTTTGCTGTATCTCAGCCAGTAATACTCCTGCACCTATAGCATGTACTCTACCTGTGGGTATGTGGAAGATATCGCCCTCTTTTATATATTCTGTATGCAATAGGTTGACTATATCTCCGCTTTTTACAGCCTCTTCATATTGTTCTTTTGAGGTGTCCTCTTCAAAACCAACAATAATACTAGCATCATGATCTGCTTGCATGATGTACCACATCTCGTTTTTACCTAATGAATTATGGCGCTCCTTTGCTACTTTATCATCTGGGTGAACTTGTACAGAAAGCGGGGTTTTTGCATCTAGAAACTTAATAAGCAAAGGAAAATTTGTACCAAATCTCTCAAGTACCGATGCTCCTAAAAATTGCTCTCCAAAGCTGGTAATAAGCTCATGCAAGGTACTACCTGCAAGAGGTCCATTAAAAACTTGGGTCTCGCTTCCCTCTACATCAGAAACCTCCCAAGATTCACCTATCTGATCCCCATCAAATTCTTTATTGAGCTCTGTGCGCAATTTATCACCACCCCAAAGGCGGTATTTAAAGTGTGGAGTAAAAAAAAGGGGATATAGTTTCATAGTCTAAGTAGGTCGCAAATATACAGCTTACCTTAATTTTTTCTATCACTTCTATTTCTTGATTCGCTATCTGTATTTTTGTAATTGCTATGCTTAAATTAACAGATGTACTATTTCATATTTCTAACCGCTTTACAATAGGGGCTATCAACCTGTCTATCAATCAGGGTGAGCATATCGCACTCATAGGAGAAAGTGGTTGTGGCAAGACCACTTTACTCAAAATGGTTTACGGGCTTTATGACCTAGATGAAGGGTCTATCACATGGAATGAAGAAAAAATCACCGGTCCAGAAGATCATCTCATACCAGGAATGCCCTTTATAAAATATCTTTCTCAAGATTTTGACCTCATGCCGTTCACCTCGGTAGCAGAAAATATTAATAAATATTTAAGCCGACTAGAGCCAGAAGCGAGTAAAGCACGCACAGATGAGCTCATGGAAGTGGTAGAAATGACGGCGTATGCAAATGCACACGTAAAAACACTCTCTGGCGGACAAAAGCAACGAGTTGCACTTGCACAAACCCTAGCAAAGGAACCAGAATTACTCCTACTAGACGAGCCATTCTCACATATAGACAACTTTAGAAAAAATAAATTACGCCGTAGGTTATTTAGTTATCTGAAAAAACAACAAATCACCTGCCTTGTTGCCACTCATGACAGTACAGATGTGCTAGCATTTATGGATAAGACGGTAGTGATGAAAGGTGGCAAAGTAATCGCCCATGAGGAAACATTTAAACTATATAAAAATCCGCCCAACTATTATGTTGGTTCGCTTTTCGGAGATATTAATGAACTGCCTAAAACTTGGTTTTTAAAAAATTATAAAGGTGATGACACTTTATTATTACATCCTCATGAGATTACTACAGTACCAGATGGAAAAATAGCAATCGTTACAGATTGCTACTTTATGGGTTCGCACTATTTGGTAACCGCTCTAGTAGGAGACACAACAGTTCTTTTTAACGCATCAGACCCGTATGCTAAGCATACTAATGTCGCACTAGGCTTGAAAATTAGTACACCGAAGTAATGGTAATATCGCTTTCGCGAAAGCGTATTACATCACCTTTTTTCTTACTTAATAATAACTGGCCCATAGGTGACGCTAGGGCTATCGCATAATAAGGCCTTCCTTCTATCTTAATTTCTCCTGCAGAAACAGAGATAAAGAAACGATTTGTAGAGGTATGCACTACACTACCTAAACGCACGTATTGACTCTTTATCTTTAAATCAATTTTAGATAAAGCATCTTCTATCTTTCCTATTTCTTTCAATTGCTCACCAGCTTGCTCACGATCTATCTGCAGCATTGCTCTCCCAGTCTCATGCTTATCTCCCGCCGAGCTCTTAGTCTCGTCTTCTAGAGATTCCATAATATCTGCAATCACGGTTTCTACCTTATTGCGACGGTTTGCAATCCACTGCTTGCACTTTGTAAAGAGTTCTAATTTTATTTCTTGATGATTCATAAATTACTTCCCAATGATAATGTGACAATAAACATATTATACGTGTAAACACGTAAAAGGTTACAGTTGCTAGCTATAAAATTCTAAATTAAATCTGCGAGATTCTTACCTATGGTACTTCCTATAGCAACTCCCATTCCTCCTAGACGTACTCCGCAATAAGTATGCTTAGATATTTTCTTAACAATGGGCTTTTTTTGAATACCCACACCCATGATACCACTCCATCTATGATCAATAGTATAAGGCGTATGAGGCAAAATCACCTCAGCAAGCAGTCGTTCTAACTCATTTTGAATAAGTGCTGTTTGAGACATCACCATCGTTTCCTCCCCTTGTATATCTAGATTTCTCCCTCCACCTAGAAGAATTCTGTTATTTATATTTCTAAAATAATAGTACCCTTTATCGAGATGAAAAGTGCCTTTCACTTTGAGTTCTGGAATAGGATGTGTGATTAACACCTGTGCTCTCGCTGGTTTTACTTCGCTAAGTCCTAGCGTGCTTGCAAAACCATTTGTAGCAATGAAAAGCTTTTTTGTAAAAAATGTATTCTGCGCTGTTACGACCTCAACACCTTCGGTTCCTTCTTTATAAGCGTTTACTGTCATACCATTTAGTATGAATATTCCTTTGGCATGTGCAAGTTTGAGAAGTTCACTCATCATCTTCCCAGTATCAATCTGGCCTTCTCCATTATTGAAAATCACCTTTTCTTCTACACCGTGAAAACCAAATGCATTATCCTCGAGCGTGTACAAATCCTTATTAAAGATGGAAAATAGCAACTTGTTTATACGAGTTAGATTATTCACACATTCCTCATATAGTGCTTTATCTTCTGACGTAAAAAGCTCATAGCCTCCATGTTCTTGGTAGTCTATTTTCTCATCTCCAAGCATACTTCTCAAAAGCTGTAAACCTTCCACACGTTGCTTTACAAGCGACATGACCTCTTCTTCTGTGTGTGTTTTGAGATCTTCTAATAATTCTGAAATACTCCCAAAGCATGCAAAACCAGCATTTTTTGTACTTGCCCCATTAGGAAGTAATCCTTTTTCTAAGACCACTATTTTTGAGTTGGCATCTTTTTCGCGCAAGCGTATTGCACACATTAAACCCACAATACCGCTGCCTACAATGGTGTAATCAACATTATTAAACCACGATTCTCGCTCCCAGAAACTTAAATTCATTAGATATTTTTCATTAAAAATACGTGTTCTGTGTTAGTGCCTCAAATTTCTCTCGTCTAACACTTTTATGACAGCGCAGGCAATTAGTACGATTTTACTAGCTTTTATAGCATTTACATTCCCAGAGCCGAGAATGTATAGCAAGCAATATCATGATGATGGCACCATTAAAGCAGAAGGATGGATAATGGGAGAGCAAAAGGTAGAATACTGGAAATTTTATCACGAGAATGGCACCATTGCCGCCGAGGGACATTATCAAACTAATAAAAAATCAAAATACTGGCATTATTATAATAATCAAGGAAAACTAACCAAAGAAGGGCATTATGAAGACGGAATTGCCCAAAATTGGTGGATTTTTTACGACCTTGCGCGCCAAGAAACAAGAAAAAGCCAGTACGTTGACAATCATTTACATGGTTTCTGTCTCGTATATAAAAACAAAAAACTTTTTAAGGTAGAAAAATACGAGAAGAATCAATTAAAAGGCGCGTGGACAAGCATACGTGATTTCCGCCGCGATAATCCTGATGTATCACTCTACTAGCGTTATGACTCCCCTTATTAAAGTAATAATACCAGCTTACAACGAGCAAGACTCCATTGGTCATGTGCTACGCGACATTCCTACTACTGTGAGTGAAGTTATTGTTGTGAGTAATGCCTCTACAGATAATACAGAACAAGTCGCTAGAGAAAATGGCGCTACTGTATTAAGAGAAGAACGCAAAGGTTACGGATATGCCTGCCTGAAGGGTATGGAATATATTGCAACCTTAGGTATAGATGATGTTGCACAACGCCCAGACATCGTTGTCTTTTTAGACGGTGATTATAGCGATTATCCAGAAGAGCTTACTAAGTTAGTTGCCCCTATTATCAATGGAGATTACGACATGGTTATAGGTGCTAGAGACAAACGCTTTCGCGAAAGCGGATCAATGACCACTCCTCAAATTTTTGGAAACTGGCTTGCTACTACCTTAATGACGCTATTCTTTGGGGCAAATTTTACAGATTTAGGTCCTTTTAGAGCTATGAAATACGATAGCTTACTAGCTTTACAGATGGAAGACAAAACCTATGGGTGGACGGTAGAGATGCAACTCAAGGTTTTAAAGAAAAAGATGAATTATATAGAAGTCCCGGTAACTTATCGCAATCGCATAGGTGTTTCAAAAGTCTCTGGCACCGTAAAAGGTGCAGTAATGGCAGGAATTAAAATACTAGGATGGATTTTTAAATACAGTTTTAAGAAATGATATTAGAAACCGTAATTATTGTTATTTACACGATTTCGCTTATTATCATATTTGCGTATAGCTTATCCCAGCTCAACTTACTTTTTAATTACTTGCGAGCACAACGCAAGAAAGACGACGCTGTCTTATTTAATTTTAAAGATCCTGCACAGATTCCGTTTGTAACGATACAGCTTCCAGTATATAATGAACTGTATGTCATGGAGCGTTTACTAGATAATATTGCCCTCTTAGACTACCCTGCAGATAAGCTGGAAATCCAAGTGCTAGATGATAGTACAGATGAGTCTTTTGAAACCACAAGAAATCACATAAAACGCCTTAGCGATAAAGGGCTAGACATAAAACACGTTACTCGCACAGACCGTTCAGGTTTTAAAGCCGGTGCTTTAAAGGAAGGACTTAAAGTTGCAAAAGGCGAATTTATTGCCATATTTGATGCAGATTTTCTTCCAGAACCTAACTGGCTACAGCGCACCGTTCCTTATTTTAAGGATCGCAACATAGGCGTTGTACAAACTCGCTGGGGACATATAAATAGAGATTATTCTTTGCTTACAAAAGTGCAGGCTTTTGCACTTGACGCACACTTTACACTAGAACAAGTAGGCAGAAACAGTAAAGGACATTTTATAAACTTTAACGGAACTGCTGGATTGTGGCGCAAGCAGTGCATAGAAGATGCCGGAAACTGGGAAGGTGATACACTTACAGAAGATCTTGACCTAAGCTACCGTGCCCAACTCAAAAACTGGAAATTCAAATACCTAGAGGATGTAGAAACTCCTGCAGAGCTGCCAGTAGTAATAAGTGCTGCACGCTCTCAACAATTTAGATGGAATAAGGGTGGAGCAGAGAATTTCCAGAAAATGTCTAGAAAGGTTTTGACGAGCAAAACCATTTCTCCAAAAACAAAAATGCATGGCTTACTACACCTTTTAAATAGTACCATGTTTTTAAATGTTCTTATTGTAGCAATATTGAGCATACCTATGTTACACATCAAGAACGAATACGCACATTTAAAGCCATACTTTTATGTGATGTCCTTCTTTGTGATAAGCAGTGTGATTTTCTTTATTTGCTATTGGTTTATGTTTAAAAGCATTTATGGCGGAGGTTTCAAGCAGTTCCTCAAATACACGGGGATGTTCTTTGTATTTTTTAGTATTGCTATGGGATTCTCACTTCATAATTCTATTGCAGTAATAGAAGGTCACCTAGGTAAAAGAAGTGATTTTATACGTACTCCTAAGTTTAACATAAGCGAACTTAAAGACTCTTGGAAAGGCAATAAATATCTCAAAAAGAATATATCAATCAATGTAATTTTTGAAGGACTTTTGATGTTATATTTTGGTTTTGGGATGTACTACGCATCGGTTGTAGGAGATCAAGGTGGTGACTTTGGGCTGTTCCCTTTTCACCTAATGTTGTTCATGGGATTTGGATTTGTATTTTTTAAATCTCTTACGAGTAAAGCGTGATAGAACGTCTTTGGAAATATCAAAAAACTCCTATTGCACTAGCGATTGTTTCCTTAGTCACCTACTATCTCTTTGCTTTTCAACTAGAAAGAGCTAACACCGCACTCCTACTAAGTCTGTACAGCATACTTTTTGCTTGCTTTCACTTCATAGTAAGCAAAGGCAAAAATGACTTCTCTTTGCTACTCGTTTTTGCAGTAGCATTAAGACTCATATTTATACCAGTAATCCCAAATCTCTCTCAAGATTTTTATCGCTTTATTTGGGACGGGCGGATGCTTACACAGGGTCTTAATCCATACTTAACCACTCCTCAAAGCTATATAGAATCAGGCAACCTTGAGATTGTAGCGCAAGCAAGACAGCTCTATGAAGGGATGGGAGCACTTAACGGAAGTCACTTTACAAATTATCCGCCCGTAAACCAACTTATATTTGCCATCGCAGGATTATTCTCTGGCAATAGCATCATTGGCGCAGCTATCGTTTTTAGAACAACTATTATTCTAGCAGATATTGGGATTATCATTTACGGTAAGAAATTGTTACAAAAGTTAGGCTTACCCATTCATAATATCTTCTGGTATGGGCTCAATCCGTTTATCATTATCGAGATGACAGGCAATCTGCACTTTGAGACTGTAATGTTGTTTTTTGTAGTCTTGTCCTTGTATTTATTGGCTCAAGGCAAGTGGATATTAAGCGCTGTGATGATAGCATTATCTATATCTACTAAGTTATTACCGCTACTCTTTCTGCCTCTTTTCATGCAATACTTCTTAACTCGTGGTGATAGAAAAACAACACATTTTAGAAGCTCATATCCTTGGAAAGTCCGCTTTCGCGAAATAACAAAAAACCTACCTCGTCTCATTTATTTCTATTTAATTGTGATTGGAGTGGTTATAGTTACCTTCTTACCGTTCCTAACAAATGAGTTTGCCGAAAACTTTGGAGCATCTATTGCGCTATGGTTTAAGAAATTTGAGTTCAATGCTAGTGTCTACTATATTATTAGATACATAGGCTATCAAACCATTGGCTGGAACATCATAGGTGACGTTGGTCCTTTACTTCCTAAGATTGTGTTAGTCTTCTTGATAGTTATAGCATTCCTTAGAAATAACAGATCGATGCAAGCAACTATTACCGCAATACTCATTAGTATCTCCTTTTACTTTTTGATGTCTACCACAGTCCATCCGTGGTATGTTGCCACACCCTTACTTTTATGTGTGTTTACGCGCTATCGCTTTCCGCTAGTATGGAGTGCAACTGTGATGTTAAGTTATAGCGCCTATGGCGCAGATGGTTTCAAGGAAAACTTATGGCTTGTAGCTGTTGAGTATGTTATTGTAATCCTGTTTTTTTTCTGGGAAGTTTATAATCCTACTAAGACTACTGTAAAAGCAACGACTGCCGTTTAGAGCTAGATTACTTTTTGGTGAGTATCATTTCATATACTTTTCCAGACTTCCTACCTTTATAAGCTCTACTGCCTCTTGCGTTATAATTAAAATCAAAGTCTTGAACATACGTTGCTTGATATTCATTAAACTTTTCTGCAAGAATAGTTTCACAATCTGAACACAATAACAAGTAGAAGCTCTCGTCCTCCATTACGGGTTCTAAAGAGTCAATCATAATGATCTTCTTCCCAGCTTCCCAGAACACCTCAGGAGCGCCCATTTCAAAACTGTACAGTGATGTGCTACTTTCTAGCACCTCATCATTAAAAGGACTATAATCATCATTAAAGACGTTATTTTTTAGAACATCTAGACTTCCTATCGCCGTGCAAATAACAGCAAGTACAATAAGCAGAAAAACGTGGTATATATCTTTACGCAGCAAAGCACGCATAATATAAATTGCAATTATAAAAACTAACAAGAAAGCGATTACAGCAATAACATCTACTGCTATTGTGTTCATTACTGCTAGATATATTAATACTAGAGGTGCAGCTATAAATATTAAAAACAATAAGCCCAAATTGAAATACACGGGAACAATCTCTTTTCTATCTTTTAATTCGCTGAAACGTTTCACGAGATAAGTCACATAAAACCCAACATTCATGGCTAGTGGTATAAGCACAGGCATGAGGTATCGAGACTTTTTCTCAGGAATAATTGATAGTAAAATGACAGCAATCACAGTCCACAAAAATGTAAAACGATATACTTTTCTATTAGAAACCCTAGTCTTCAGATAAGGGTATAATAGACTTATGAAGGCTGGAATTGTCCATAATCCGCTTTGCACAAAGAAGCTCCAGTAGTAATAAAAAGGCCTCACATTATAACTCGTCCAGTTTCCAGTTTCTTTCGATGCTATCGCTGCAAAGGTTTCTGGATCTACAGCACGTACATAGCCGTACCAACTAAACCCTAAGAGTAATCCTCCTAGCAAAACGAGCACTACTGGCAACCACTTTCTTCGTTCTGTTTCGCTTCTATACACTAAGAGATAAGCAATCAGAAATGGCAAGAACAATACGTATAAAGAAACGGGGCCTTTGCTCAACACAGAAGCTCCTATACATATAGCAGCGATGAGCCAAGTCGATATATTCCCGCGTGATGTATCTTCACTCAATCCCTTAAAAATGCAATAAATTGCCGTAAGCATAAATGCATGTGCATATATATCCCATGGCGCTTCAAAAACTATAAGAATAACATATAATGTCGTTATACTTACGAGTGCGTTAATAAAACTATTTCTTTTTGTAAGTGCAAGCTTTCGCGAAAGCGTATATATCATACTTCCTAGCAACATCACCATTAATACGACTGGAAAACGCATTGACCAGACACTATTTACACCAAAAAACCAAGCCGAAATTGCCGTTAACCAGGTAGGTAAAGGAGGTTTTTCATAACGTGGCTCACCATTCATGGTGGTGAGCATCCAGTTACCATCTACAAGCATTTCTCTAGCTGTAACAAAGTTACGAGCTTCCATAATGGTCACTTCTAGCACACCAAGAAAAGGCAATAATAAAACTCCAACCACGATAATGATTGTGAGAATGGGCCGCTTTTCTATGAGTGTGATCAAGCCTTTTGAGATTTATAATGAAGATAAATATTGCGTGCGTAGATAAAGGTTCCTAACCCATAAGAGAGCACCATTACATAATCTACACGGTATAAGAAATACAGCAACGAGAGAAGTCCTCCCGTAAAAGAAAACAACCAGAACCCAAGAGGTAGTGTTGCTTCTTTATTCTTTTCTGCATGAAACCACTGGTACACAAAACGAAGTGTAAATAATACTTGTGCTACGATTCCAAGAGTAAGTAACCAGGTGCTCATCTCCTCTTTTGAGAACAATGCTGCGAGGTCAAATTTTCCATTATTCCAACCGTATGCAATAATCCCGATAGGAATAGCAATGATTAAAAACTGAGACCATTTGGGTAACAATTTCCACTGCTTTTGGATTTGTAAATTTCTTATGTAAATGATATATCCCAGCACCTGACCCAGCATAAGTGGGAAGTCTGTGCGAAAATAACCATAAATAAAAAGCACGAAGGATCCAGAAAGACTAAGCCACCAGAAAGTGAGTGGCGTAACTACTTTTTTTCTCTTTTCTGAAAGTAACCACTGCGATAACATACGCCCTCCAAAGAGAAGCTGCGCAAGTACGGCAAGTAGCGACAGACTATCCACGGCTTGTACTACCTACTTTATAATTGATGTACTTCTTCTTCATCCAGAGGTAAGCAAAGCAATCCATAAGAGGACCCACTAATCTATTCCAAACGCCAAATTTTGCCTCCCCAGCAATACGCGGGAAGTGTCTTACAGGTACTTGTTTTACTTTCCCATGTTGCAATAAAATCATTGCAGGAAGAAAACGGTGTAGACCTTTAAACATAGGTATGCGCTGGGCGTACTCTGTTTTTATAATTTTAAGCGGACAACCAGTGTCATCCATCCCATCATGTGTAAACGAACGGCGTATCCCATTTGCGATCTTAGAAGACATGTTTTTTACAAACTTATCCTTACGATCTGCACGCACGCCAGTCACAAGATCATAGGGTCCTATTTCTTTAATAAGCACATTAAAATCTTCTGGAGACGTCTGTAAGTCACTATCTATATAACCTACGAGTTCTGTATCTGCGTGATCAAATCCGGCTTTAATTGCGGCACTTAGTCCGCAATTTTCTGTAAATGCGATATACTCAAAGTCAGTATTTCTAGCGCAAATCTCCTTGATGATATCAAGACTGGTATCCTTAGAACCATCGTTTACAAAGAGCACCTTACTCTTTGCTGTAGCTGTTTGAAAATAAGCTACAAATTCAGACTCTACCCTTGCGAGGTTATCTTCTTCATTATAAACTGGGACTACGATGGTAAGACGATACTCCATAAAAACTTATCCGTTTTTAAGATTTACAACCTCTTGTTTAGTTAAGTGTCTCCAGTGACCTCTAGGTAAATCTTTCTTTGTGAGTCCAGCAATAGTAACACAATCTACACGTACCACCTCATAGTTAAGGTGTTCAAAAATAGTGCGTATTACACTGTTACCCGTATTTCTAATACGAAGACCTACTTCCTTTTTTGGCGCTCCATCTACATAGCTTATCTCATCTACAGTTATGGTTTTACCATCAATTTTAAGACCTTCATTGATACGCTCAATATCGGCTCCTTTCAAGTTGTTAGAAAGCTCTACGTGGTATAACTTATCTACTCCTTTTTTAGAATTTGTAAATTTCTGTACAAGCTCATCATCATTAGTAAAAAGTAATAATCCCATCGCATTACGTCCTAATCTACCTATAGGTTGTATACGAGATTTAGTAGAACCAGCTACGAGATCCATTACAGTATTTCCTTTATCATTACTCGTAGTAGTTGCAAAGCCTTTAGGCTTATTAAGCAACACATAAGCTTTTGCTTCAGGGTTGATACGACGTCCATCAAAACGAACATCATCCTCTAGTCTTACTTGGTACCCCATCTCATTAATCACCTTACCATTTACGGTAACCTGACCTATAGAAATGTACATATCTGCCTCACGACGAGAACAAACACCTGAGTTTGCTATATACTTATTAAGGCGCATCGTTCCATCATCCTTCTTTCTAGGCGCTTGTCTTTTTGGTGCATCAAAGGCTTTATCCTTAGGTTTTCCTCCTGGTCTAGATGCTTGTTTACGCACGGGTTGTGTCCCTCTCGAACCACTCTTTTGCTTTCCGCCAGCGCCACTACGCCCAGATGGTTTTCCTTTTCCTCTATTATCTGCTCCTCTGCTCATTACATTATTGTTTAAGCTGCAAAGATAAGATTTACCCCGTACTCTTTTACTACCTAGTGAGCATAATAATAAGTTGCTCGCTTTCGCGAAAATTTGACCTCATTACAAAGAAGCTTTTATCAACCTAAACAAGCCTAACCTACCTCCCTCATTAAGGTGAAACCCTTCTATTACTTACATAAGTATTGCCCTATTAAAATCAAAAGTTCCCTCCTAACCTATTCTCACTGTGACTCTAAATAAGATCTCATTTTAAAAAACAGCCCACTGGCATAGAACTTGATTCTCACAGACTGTTCAACATTTTAAAACTTTATACATTATGAGAAGACGCACTACTCCCGAAGTAAATGCAGGATCTATGGCAGACATTGCCTTCCTTTTGCTTATTTTTTTCTTGGTTACCACAACTATAGAAAAAGACAAAGGCATCGCACGGCAACTCCCGCCAGCGATTAAAGACAACACCGAAGTTCTTATCAAAAACAAGAACCTCTTTGAAATTATTGTGAACGCAGATAATATGCTGCTGGTAGAAAATGAACGTGTACCGCTTGAAGATTTGAGGCAATTAACCATTGACTTTCTTGACAATGGCGGCACTCCATCAGATCAAGATGGATATTGTGATTACTGTAAAGGCAGTAGAGATCTACTCTCGTCAGATAATCCTCAGAAAGCTGTAATCTCTATTTCGCCAGATAGACTTACAAACTACGATACATATATCTCGGTACAGAATGAAATATCAAGTGCTTATGAGTTTTTAAGAAATAGAGAAGCACAACGATTATTTGGCATTGAGTTTACTACCACTGATAAGTCTATAAAGAATGGTACTTACAAAGGAGATGTAACAAAAAGAAAGGCTCAAATAAAACAAGTTCGAACCATGTTCCCTATGCTTATCTCAGAAGCAGAGACTTCAAAAGAGTTAAGGATTTAAAATACCTATTCAAACAATAAAAAAGCGGCAGAAATCTTCAAGTGATTTCTGCCGTTTTCAATTAATCATTAAAGGTTACCGTGCTTTGACGTTCTCTGTTAACTGTGAGCTTTGTTACGTCTGGACGAGAATAATGCCCAGAAGGATCAAAATTTTGACGTTCCTCATACACTCTATTAAAATCTAAGGTATGATATATATTACCTTCTGTTTCGATGTCTGGAGGTAAGATGAATTCGCCATCTGGTCCTGCAATGCAAGAACCACCATTTGATGAACGCTCTGGAGCGCGTTTTAAAATTTCATTCAAGTGAGGGGTATCTTCAGGAAAGTCTGTAGCGATTGCCATTCTACTAGACACAGAGATTACATAACTACGAGATTCCCTGGCAATAAATCGTGTGATATCTTTCGTGTTGTAATCACTTCCTGGCCATACGGCTATATGTAAATTTTCGCCTTGTGCATACATAGCCGCACGTGGCAATGGCATCCAGTTCTCCCAGCAATTGAGACCACCTACTGTAAATTGTTTAAGAGGATGCACTTTTAGACCGTGACCATCTCCTGGCGCCCAAGTTAATCGCTCGTCATAGGTAGGCTGCAATTTGCGATGTACAGACTGTATTTCTCCATTTTGATTGATATACACTAAGGAACAATATAAACTTGCCCCTCCTCTATCCATTGGTTTTTCTATAATTCCAAGATATATTGCAATATTGAAATGTTTCGATAATGCACATATTTTATCTAGATCGCCTCGTTCTATATCAACTGCATTTCTTGCGTAGTGCGCATGTAATTCCTTCACCACTTTTGTATCCCATGCCGCACCATCTGTAAGTGATAACCAATATGGATATCCAGGCAACAAGCCCTCTCCAAAGACAATGAGTTCCGCCTCATTTTCGGCAGCTTCTTGTATGGCGATTTTTTTTTTATTGATGGTCTCTTCTCTATTCCCCCAGACGGGAGCAATTTGAGCAAGAGCAACTTTTAAATGGTTAGGCTGTGACATATATAAAGTTTAAAAAAGTGATGATGTTAAAAGTACTAAATAGTAGTCGGCTTCATGAGGTTACGCTTTCGCGAAAGCGTACTTATTTCTTTCAATACCATTCACAAAATTTGAGATACAATCCATATATTAGGAATTATTCCATAATTTTGTTTTAAATCCTATTGCTATGAATTTTGAACGTATTAAAGAAAAGCTCAACATCCTCGCAGATGCTGCAAAATATGATGTGTCTTGCTCTTCTAGCGGCAGTAAGCGTACAAATAAAAATAAAGGCCTAGGAGATTCTAGTGGGATGGGAATTTGCCATACCTATACAGAAGATGGACGATGTGTATCGTTATTGAAAATCTTACTTACTAATCATTGTATTTTTGACTGTGCATATTGCGTCACTCGTAAAAGTAATGATGTAAAACGTGCCGCTTTCAAAGTGCAAGAGGTAGTGGATCTCACCATCAACTTTTACCGTAGAAATTATATTGAAGGCCTATTTTTAAGTAGTGGTATTTTTAAAAATGCCGACTATACGATGGAGCGTCTCGTTCTTGTTGCTAAGAAACTACGTCTTGAGGAAAATTTTAATGGTTACATCCATCTCAAATCTATACCTGGAGCAAGCGACGAGTTAATGAGAGAAGCAGGACTTTATGCCGATAGACTTTCTGTGAATATTGAAATTCCCACCGAGCAAGGTCTCAAATTACTTGCTCCAGATAAAAAGCGCGAAGACTTTATCAAGCCTATGCGTAAAGTGAAAAATGAGATCATTCAATACAAAAGCGAGAAGAAGATTATAAAAAGTACTCCTATATATGCACCCGCTGGACAAAGCACCCAAATGATTATAGGTGCTACGGGCGAGACAGATGCACAGATCATGTACACAAGCGCATACTTTTATAAAGAATTCCAGATGAAAAGGGTGTACTACTCTGGATACATCCCTATAAGTCATGACGAGCGATTACCTTCTATAGGTACAGATGTGCCTATGTTACGAGAAAATAGATTGTATCAAACTGACTGGCTATTGCGTTTTTATGGATTTAGCATACAAGAGTTGCTTAACAAAGAGCATCCTAATCTTGAAACAGATATCGACCCAAAATTAAGTTGGGCACTACGCAACTTACAGCACTTCCCTGTAGATGTAAATCATGCAGACCGCAGATTGCTCGCTCGCATTCCTGGTGTAGGAATGCGCTCTGTAGATAAAATTATCAATGCTCGTAGATATAGAAAACTAGGTTGGGAACATCTCAAAGCCATAGGTATCTCTATGAATCGCGCTCAGTATTTTCTCGTTTGCGCTTCTTCACAATTTGAAACAAAAGACCGCACCGCTGCACAACTTAAAAGTTTAATCATGGGAAACTCTGCTAGCAAATGGAGAGGTGCTTATAGCAGCCAGCTTAACCTTTTTGAATCTAATGCAAATGTAACTGTGTCGTAAGATGGGAATGATAGATCAATACATCTATGATGGAACTTTCGAAGGTTTTCTCACTGCAGTATTTGAAGTTTATGACCGCAAACCTATACGAGTGAAAATTGTAAGCGAGCGACTAGTCACCGTAAATTTCTTTGATGAAGAGCACACTATTTACACAGATCAAATAAAATCTGATCGCGTATGGAAAGGTATTGAAGATAAAATAGGAAAGAAGGCTGGAAATCTCATTTACAAAGCATTTTTAAGTGAGCAATCAGATAGAGAGCAGGTACTTTTACGTATCATTAAAAAAGGATTTAAAGGTGAAAATGTCACTGATAATTTTGCCGATATCGACGTTTTGAGACTTACCAACTTGGTTAAAATTGTAGGTCGCGAGAAACATAGAATGGACGCTTTTATAAGGTTTAGACTCACTAAAGACAACGTTTATTTTGCAGAGGTCGAACCAGATTTTGACACACTACCACTCAATGCCATGCACTTTAAAAATAGATATGCAGATCAAAAATGGCTCATCTATGATCGCTGTAGAAATTATGGTATTTTCTATGATTTAAAGACCGTAAACTACGTACAACTTGAAATTTCAAATGATATTAATAGTAGTCTTGCTGCGCCATTTTACTTCACCCATGATGAAATGCATTATCAAGACTTATGGAAAAACTATTTTAAAAGCACCAATATTCCGTCTCGTAAAAACATGAGATTACACTTACAACATGTGCCTAAGAGATACTGGAAGTATTTAAGTGAGAAGCAGCCTTAAAAGTGGAAGGTTACGCTTTCGCGAAAGCGTAACTATAACAAGTAAATAATAAACTAGCTCGTTAGTTAAGGTTGCGCTTATCTACAAAAAAGCGCTTCATAATACTTTCACACTCTTGTGCGAGCACTCCACTTTCTACCTTTGTCTTAGGATGCAAAGTTGTACCCATCACATCATAACCACGCCTCAAATCTTTTGCACCATAAACAATTCTACCTATCTGACTCCAGTAGAGAGCACCCGCGCACATCTGGCAAGGCTCTAATGTAACATACAATGTACATTGCTGAAGGTATTTACCACCTATAAAACTAGAGGCACTCGTGATTGCTTGCATCTCTGCATGCGCGGTAACATCTGTTAAGCGCTCTGTGAGGTTATGTGCTCTAGCAATAATCATGTTATCAATTACTACTACGGCACCTACAGGGATTTCACCTTGATCAAAAGCAGTTTGCGCTTCTTGCAAAGCCTTCTTCATAAAGTAAGCATCATCATAAGGTTCTAGCATGTATCCTATTTTTAATGATATAAAAATACATATTCAAGATGTACCTTTGTAATATGCCAAAGCGTATTCTTGATACTATAAAAACACTAAGCGATTTGCGCCTATTGACGCAAGAGCAACTACCCCAACTTGCCAAAGAGCTTCGTCGTTTTATTATTGATATAATCGCGACTAAGGAAGGACATCTAGGCGCTAGTCTAGGAGTTGTAGAAATTACAATTGCCCTACACTATATATTCAATACCCCAGAAGACAATCTTATCTGGGATGTGGGTCACCAAGCATATGGTCATAAAATACTAACGGGAAGAAAAGATATTTTCCATACTAACAGGCAAAAGGGTGGCATAAGTGGTTTTCCTAATCGTATGGAGAGTGTGTATGACACCTTTGGCACAGGTCACAGTAGCACTTCTATCTCTGCAGCTTTAGGCATGGCGATGGCTGCAACATTAAAAGGTCAAAAAGATAGACATCACATCGCAGTTATAGGAGATGCCTCTATAGCGAGCGGAATGGCTTTTGAAGGACTCAATCATGCCGGAGTCACTAATGCAAATTTGCTCGTCATTCTTAACGACAATGCCATAGGAATTGACCCAAGTGTGGGAGCTCTTAAAAAGTATCTAACCAACGTAAAAAAAGGTACCGCTAGAGAAGACAATATTTTTGAAGCGCTTAATTTTAAATATTTTGGCCCAGTAGACGGTCATGATTTACCTAAACTACTAGAAACCTTAGAAACCCTCAAAAAAGTAGAAGGCCCAAAATTCTTACATGTAATTACCACAAAAGGAAAGGGACTAGCCCTCGCCGAAAAGGAACAAATCACCTATCACGCTCCTGGGAAGTTTGATGCAATCACAGGAATTAGAGCCAAAAAAGCCACTATTCCAGAACCTCCTAAGTACCAAGATGTTTTTGGCCACACCATTGTGGAGCTCGCAACACTTAATAAAAAAATTATAGGCATTACACCTGCCATGCCTACAGGCAGCTCTCTCAAATATATGATTGCCGCCTTTCCAGATAGAGCGTTTGACGTAGGTATCGCAGAGCAGCATGCCGTAACGCTTTCGGCAGGAATGGCTACGGAAGGAATGGTGGTGTATTGCAACATCTACTCTACCTTTTTACAGAGGGCATACGATCAAATAATTCACGATGTAGCGCTGCAAAATCTACCTGTGATTTTTTGTTTAGATCGCGCTGGCCTCGTGGGGCAAGACGGCGGAACTCATCAAGGCGTCTTTGATCTAGCATATCTCAATTGTATTCCTAATCTCATTATATATGCTCCAAGTGATGAGATCGCGCTTCGCAATATTTTATATACGGCACAACTTGGATTAGAACATCCTATTGCCATACGATATCCACGTGGTCGCGGTATTCATATAGACTGGCAGCTACCTTTTAAAAAGATAGAAATAGGCAAAGGCCACTGTGTTCAAAAAGGTAAAAAAGTTGCTATTATAAGCATAGGAAGCATTTTAAAGAATGTTTTAACAGCGGTAGAACGAACTAAAAATGAATGCGGTGTGTATGATATTGGCTTTTTAAAACCAATTGATACTGACCTATTAGACGTGGTTTTTAAAACCTACAAGCATATCATTACTATTGAAGATGGCTCAAAAACAGGCGGACTGGGGAGTGTTGTGGGTGATTACGCTTTCGCGAAAGCGTACAAAGGCAAACTCACCGTACTAGGAGTACCAGACGCATTTATAGAGCATGCAACCGTTGAAGAGCAGTATGAAGAGGCAGGAATATCTGTAGAAGCAATTACTAGCCTTCTTAAAAATCTTGCATAAAAAAATCGGCAGACGTAAGTGTCTGCCGATTTGATATACTCGATAATGAGTACTACCCATTTATATTCATCCCCTGCAATTGTTGAAATATCTTAACAGACTTACTATCTGTCATCACAGACACTTGATTACAAATCTCAGGTTAGTTCTAGATATAATGTATAGTCGCTATCTGACCTCGTATTAAATAATTTTAAAACCAACTTATCGTAATGCGTGGGTGTATTAGTTATAGCACTACAACGCGCAGAAAGTAAGGTATTAAGAATCTCGTAACCCGCAATTTCTTTGGATATAACCTCGTCGCTCTCATAAATATTTGAAATACTAATTTTAAGCACATCATTGATTTGTGCTTCGTATTTTGACTTATCTAGTAAAGCCTTATCAAATACCCCCTTAAGTATAGCTTCTTCATTTTTCATAAAGATAGAAACTGCCTCGTCTATAAGGGTCCCTATAGCAAGAGCTCTAAGGTAACCTACCCTCGCAGCCTTGTCTGTAAGTGTAGCATATTTAGATCGATTTATATGTGGAACTAATTTTATGAGGTATTCTAAAGCATATTCTTCAGGAATGAGGCCTAAATTAATGCCGTCTTCAAAGTCTATGATAGTATAGCAAATATCATCTGCTGCCTCTACTAAGAATGTAAGCGGGTGTCTGGCATAGCTCACATCCTTTCCTGATCTAGTCTGAATGAGACCTAGTTCTTCGGCTACATCTTGAAAAGAGGCTTTATCATCTTGAAAGAAACCATATTTCTTATCTGCGATATGCTTTGTAGGCTTGTGTGGAAGCGATTCTTTTGGGTACTTCATAAATGTACCTAAGGTTGCATATGAAAGTCTTAGCCCCCCATCTGCACCAGGGCGAGACTCGGTCAATATTTTAAACCCGTTTGCATTTCCTTCAAAAGTGCATAAATCTTGGTACTCCTTATCTGTAAGCTCTGCCTTAAATCGTTTACCTCCACCATTTTTAAAATAATCACCTATAGATTTTTCACCAGAGTGTCCAAAAGGTGGGTTGCCGATATCATGCGCTAGCGAAGCTGCGGCTACAATAGCTCCAAAATCATTCATCTTATAACCGTGTACTTCAGAAAGATGAGGGTATTTTTCTAGAATACGCTTTCCTACTTGCCTACCTAATGATCTTCCCACAACAGCAACTTCTAGACTATGCGTGAGCCGTGTATGAACAAAATCTGTTTTAGACAAAGGGATTACTTGTGTCTTGTCTTGTAGACTTCTAAAAGCCGAAGAGAAAATAATACGATCATAATCTACTTCAAAGCCTAAACGGGTTTCATCTTGTTCTGCCCTTAATCTCTTATTTGTATCTCCCTGCCTCTTAAGTGAAAGCAGTCGTTCCCATTGCATCATAGCGATAATTGTTTATGAGAAGCAAGATAGGGGGAATTACGCTTTCGCGAAAGCGTAATATTCATCTCCACGCAAATGTTAAGCAGAACAAACCTTCTTAACATTTAACTAACACAAAGATTACTCGATGATAAAACAAGCGTAACATACACATAACTCATCAACTAGATAATGTGATGATATTTGCAGCGAACAAAACAAGATTTAAAACTAACTCGATTAACAATGAAAAAATTCTTTTTAAGCGTAGCATTCGCAAGTGCATTATTAGTAAGCTGTGGAGATGATGACCAACCAATAGTTATCACAGAACAGCCAACTGAAACTCCAACGGATACACCAGGCGATACTGTAGATGCTACACTTTCTGGTGAGATTAATGAAGATCTTACGCTTACAGCAGACACTATCTGGGAGCTAGATGGTCGTGTAACGGTTACTGCTGGTAACACACTTACTATTGAGCCTGGTACAATTATCAAAGCTTTTGCTGGACAAGAGGCAAATGCATCTGTTCTTGTAATTGCAAGAGGAGGAAAAATAGAGGCAAACGGTACTGCAGACGCGCCTATCATTATGACATCTACTGCAGATGGTATCGAACTAGGACAAACTGTAGGAACTCTTAACGAAAACAGTCGTGGTTTATGGGGAGGTCTTATTGTACTTGGTAATGCACCTATCTCTGAGGACGGTGATATAGAAGCTACACAAATTGAAGGTATTCCTGCAAATGACACTAACGGTCTTTACGGAGGTACAGATGCAGCAGATGATTCTGGAACTATATCTTATGTTTCTATCCGTCACGGAGGAACTCTAATAGGAGAAGGAAACGAAATTAACGGTCTTACTTTAGGTGGTGTAGGTACAGGTACAACTATAGATCACGTAGAAGTAGTAGGTAACGTAGACGACGGAGTAGAATTCTTTGGAGGAACAGTAAACGCTTCTAACCTATTAGTATGGGCTCAAGGAGATGATGGTCTTGATATCGACCAGGCTTACTCTGGAACTATCACAAACTCTGTAGTAGTAGCTGGAGACATTTCTGACCACGCTCTTGAAATAGACGGACCAGAAGGATCTTTAAATGGTGCTTTTATAATAGATGGACTTACTATCATAGGTAACGCTAATACATCAAACGGTGAATATGCAGATTATCGTGACGGTGCTCAAGGAGCAACAAACAATGTATATGCTACAGGTTTCCAAGATGGTAAAGATGTAGAGCTTGACAACAACGGAGTTGCTCAAAACTATATAGATGGATTAGTAACTTTTTCAAACTGGACAATAAACGGACCAGCTGACGCTAACAGCATCTTTGTAGAAAAAACTGGAGACGGTGAATCTTCAATAATTACTCCTTCATTTACAGACCAAGCTGCAGAGTGGGCAACAACAGGAACATCTGGTGGTGCAGACCTTACAGTATTTGGATGGACATTTGCAGCAGCAAGTACATCTGGTGTAATTGACTAAATAATATAATACCACAATACACCAAAATTATCAATTGAGTTTTGCCCGCTATCTATAGCGGGCAAACTTATGAATTATAACACCTATGAAGACTTTACTTTATTCATTCATTCTTTTAGTAACTGCCATAAGTTTACAGGCTCAAACAGGTACCATTGCTGGTACTGTAAATGACGGTCAACTTAATGACATTTTACCTTTTGCAAATGTCCTCGTTCAAGGAACTACTAAAGGTACCACATCAGACTTTGATGGTAAATACACCTTGGATATCGAGCCAGGGACGTATGTAATCGAATTCTCGTTTGTGGGATATACAACACAACAAATTTCTGAAGTTGTAGTAAAAGAAGGAAAAACAACCCTACTAGATGTAACTCTTTCTGGAGCATCGCTAGACGAGGTTATCATCACATCAACTAGTCGTCAAAACACAGAGCAATCAGTTTTAAATCTTCAAAAAAAATCGGTTCAATTGCTCGACGGATTGTCATTAGAAAGTATTAAAAAGAGTGGTGCTAGCAATGTAGCTGCTGCAGTAAAAAACATTCCAGGAGTATCTGTCCAAGGTGGAAAATATGTTTATGTGAGAGGTCTAGGTGATAGATATACTAAATCAATATTAAATGGTGTTGATGTGCCTGGTTTAGATCCAGATCGCAACACTTTACAATTAGATATCTTTCCATCATCTTTACTAGAGAACATCATCGTTGTAAAATCTTCTACCGCAGATCAACCTGCAGATTTTACAGGTGGAGTTGTAGATATCGTAACCAAAGGTATTCCTAATGGAAAACAGTCTAGCGCATCTATTGGATTAGGCTATAATCCAAATTTCCACTTTAATAACAACTATATTACAAATGAGTCTAGCGGTACTGACTTTTTAGGTTTTGATGATGGATTACGCAGTAATCCTTATAATGAAAATCAAGAGTTCAATTTCCCTCTTACAACACCAAATACCGCTGAGTTTCTAGCGGGAAGATTAAATCCGACACTAGCTGCAGCACGCGAAAATAGTGGAGCAGATATGAATCTTTCATTTACAACGAGTAATTCTTATGATGTAGGGGATAACAAACTAGGTTTTCTAGCTTCTGTTTCTTACAAAAATGAAACTACTTATTATGATGATTACATCGATGGTCAACAGTTTAGAAAGGATATTGTAGATCGTACTAATTTTGAATTAACTGCAGATAGAAGGCAGCAAGGTGAAAGAGGTGAAAACAATGTACTTGTAAGTGCCTTAGGAGGACTATCTTATAAGACTGACCGCTCTAAATATCGCTTTAATGTACTACATATTCAAAATGGAGAATCTGGAGCATCACTCATAACCCAGACTAACGACATAAGTAATAGTAATACAATTAAAAAGGACGTTCTTATTTATACAGAGCGTGGTCTTACTAACCTTTTCTTAGGTGGTAAACACACTAATGAGGATGCAAGCTGGACAACAGAATGGAAAGTATCTCCTACTTTCTCAAGAGTAGATGACAAAGACTTTAGAACTACACCTTTTAAAGTTGGTGAGGAAGATGGAGTTTTTACTATTGAACCTTCTGAATCTGGTGATGCTACAAGATTTTTTAGAGAACTAGATGAAATAAATGTTGCAAGTAAACTCGATTTAACTCGTAAGCATATGCTTTTTGAAAAAGATGCGAAACTCAAATTTGGAGGAGCATTTACATATAAGCAACGTGATTTTGGGACTACTCGATTCTCTACACCATTTCTTGACTTTAACTCGGCGCTGCTTAATGGAGATCCTAATGCAATTTTCGGGCAATATGCTTTTGACGCTGAGTCAGAAAGTGGTTTCTATGTACGTCAAGATTCTAATGAAAATGATCAATACGAATCTAATATAAACTTAGGTGCACTTTATGCTTCTGAAGAGTTTAGACCTGCTTCTTGGTTTACAGCAATACTCGGCTTACGTTTTGAAAAGTTTGAACTTAGATATACTGGCCAAGACCAACTAGGTAATGTGTTTGATAATGAAAAAGTACTAGATAAGTCTGACTTCTTCCCTTCGGCAAACTTGATTTTTGATCTTAACGAAGCTGGAGATAATAAGCTTAGAGCATCGTACTCACGCACTACTGCTAGACCTTCATTTAAAGAGAAGTCACTTGCGCAAATTTTTGACCCTATTGAAAATATTCTATTTATAGGAAATATAGACTTACAGCCTACTTACATAAACAACTTAGATTTACGTTATGAAATTTACGGTAACTCTGAGAAGAAATTTGGAGCAGGTGATTTTCTAGCAGTTAGTGGTTTTTACAAGGGCTTCAAAGATCCTATTGAACTTGCTTTCTTCGCAAGTGCTACGAGCCAGATTACACCTCTTAACCTTGGTGATGCTACTGTAGTAGGAGCAGAGATTGAACTACGAAAGAATTTAGGATTCTTAGGGCTTAATGATTTTTCTTTTAATGTAAACTACTCCCTTATCGATTCTGATGAAGAGTATAGTGAAGATGAACGCCTTTTGAGAGAGAAATCATTAAGAGACGGGCAGACATTAGATTCTGGTCGTGTTTTACAAGGTCAATCTCCGTACCTACTAAACGCAGGTATAGCTTTTGAATCTGAAAACACTGGATGGAAATCAGGAATATTCTACAATGTACAAGGAGAAACTCTTGAAGTAGTAGGTGCTGGTGAGATTGCAGACGTATACACACTTCCTTTCCATGATTTGAAATTTAATATTTCGAAGTCATTTGGAGAGGATCAAAACCAAACAATCACATTCAAAGCAGGAAACCTACTTAATGATGACCGTGAAAGTGTTTTCCAATCTTTTGGAGCACAAGATCAGCTATACTCTAAGTGGAGCCCTGGACAAGATTTTAGCTTAAGCTATAGCTTTAAGTTCTAATCACCCATTATTTAAATTAGCCACAAAAAAAGGTCTCCATGATGGAGACCTTTTTTTATTTAAAACTTTTACGCTTTCGCGAAAGCGCTACTATCTATTACTCGCTACTTTGGAATCTTGATTTTTCCAAGTATTAACAGAAGCTACTCGTGAATCTTGGTAATCTACCTCTGTAAGTTTATCATTAGACCAAAAGAACCAAGTACCTACTTTAGTCCCATTGTCATATTGGGCCTTAGCAGTTTTTTCTCCATTGCGATTGTAACTAATCCATTGTCCAGTTACCTGACCATCTTTAGTGTAAAAGCCTGTCTGACTAACTTCTCCATTATCAAAATACAAAGTCGCCTTCACTAAGTCTCCTACTTCTACATATGTAGGTTTGTTATTTACTTCTTGAGCTTGCATTGAAACAACCATTAAAAATGCAACTGCCATCATCATTATCTTTCTCATAATTTGGGATTTTAATTTTTCTATGATATAAATGTAACACAAAATTTACATAAAACAAACTTTTACATAACATTTTGTTTACATTAAATTTACATTGAGGTGTTAATGTGTTGGTTTCTATGTCTTTAAGCGAACATTGGAGGTTGATTTAATTTAAACCTCTTTATATCACATAAGCGGCTAGTGTACTATTAATACTATAAATTTGCATTATAGTTCAACGTAAAAAGTTCTTATCTTTCGCTCGATATAACCTTTACATAACGCTTAAATCTTTTTAAATTGAGATTTTTGCCACCTTGGCTTTTTCAGCTTATATTTTATGGAAAATATTTACATTTTTATGATTGCCGCATTAGCAATACTTGCAATTGCAGATTTGGTAGTCGGAGTGAGTAATGACGCAGTAAACTTTCTCAATTCTGCAATAGGATCTAAGGCAGTTACTTTTAGAACAGTGATGATTGTTGCTAGTGTAGGTATTGCCTTTGGGGCTTTATCATCAAGTGGTATGATGGAGGTTGCTCGTAAGGGTATTTTTGACCCTAGTCAGTTTTACTTCAATGAAATAATGATCATATTTATGGCAGTAATGATTACAGATATCATACTGCTAGATATTTTTAATAGTCTAGGTATGCCTACCTCTACTACCGTATCTATTGTATTTGAGCTTTTAGGCGCGGCCGTGGTGATGTCTATTATAAAGATTTCTAACAATAGTGACTCACTCTTACAACTGGGCGAGTATATTAATACCGATAAGGCTACAGAGATTATTTTAGGTATTTTACTCTCCGTCTTTATTGCATTTTCTGTAGGAGCTATTATACAGCTCATTACTAGAGTACTCCTTACTTTTGATTTTCAGAAAAAGGCATCTTGGGTTGCAGCTGTTTTTGGTGGTATTGCCGTGTCTGCAATTTCTTATTTTATCATCATAAAAGGGCTTAAAGGTGCAGATATACTTCCTCCTGCTTTTAGTAACTGGGCAAATGAAAATCTTTTACAGTTTTTAGGAGCTAACTTTATTGTGTGGACCATACTATCTTGGGTATCGCACGCAGTCTTAAAACAAAATATCTATAAACTTGTTATCATACTAGGAACCTTTGCACTTGCCATGGCATTTGCTGGTAATGACCTAGTAAACTTCATAGGTGTACCTATGGCAGCATATAACTCTTTTGGAGCGTGGTCTGGCTCGGGTATTTTACCAGAGGCGTTTAGTATGGAGCAACTGGCCGAAAAAGTGCCTACACAACCTATACTCCTTCTCGTTGCAGGACTTATAATGGTGTTAACACTCTGGTTTAGTAAAAAGGCTAGACGCGTAGTAAAGACTTCTGTAGATTTATCACGCCAAGACGAGGTAAAGGAACGTTTTAAACCTAACTGGGTTTCTCAAAATCTAGTACGCCTAGTTATCATAGCAAATACTGGGGTTAATAAAATATTACCTGCTCCAATTAGAAATAGAATAAACAAAAGCTTTACCCCTGTCTTAATGACAAGCACAAAAGCAATAGACGCTCCAGCTTTTGATATGGTGCGTGCTGCAGTAAACCTAGTTGTTGCGAGTGTACTTATCTCAATAGCTACGGGTCTTAAATTACCATTATCTACTACCTACGTTACGTTTATGGTTGCTATGGGAACATCTCTTGCAGATCGTGCGTGGGGAGCAGAGAGCGCTGTATATCGTGTTGCGGGAGTACTTAATGTAATAGGAGGATGGTTCTTAACAGCATTTAGCGCCTTTACAGCTGCAGGTATCTTTGCATACCTAATGTACCTAGGCGGCAACCTAGCAGTAATAGGTCTTTTTATACTCGCCATAGCTATGCTAGTGCGCAACTATATAGCTACAAAAAAGAGCAATAAAAAAGCACAAATAGAAGAAGACTTACGTAAGGCAGAAAGCCAGACAATCTCTGGAATTATAGAAGAAAGTGCGGACAATATTGCAATAACTATCATACGTACCAATAAGATCTACACAGGTACTCTTAAAGGTCTTGCAAAAAATAAAGTGGGCAGCCTTAAGAAAAGTAGAGGTACCGTAGAGAAGCTCAATGATGAGATAGATGAACTACGTAACAATATCTTTTACTTTATAAAGAATCTTGAAGAAACCTCTGTACGTGGCTCTAATTTCTACATTGAGATACTAGGATACCTAGAAGATATCACACAGTCCTTAGAGTACATTGCCAAAGCTAGTTATAAGCACGTAAACAACAATCACAAGCCATTACGTTTTACTCAAATTAAAGACCTACAAGAGATAGACAACAAGCTAAGTGAGTTCTTACAAGAAACAGCCACTGCATTTAATGATCGTAACTATATGCGCATCGAGGCACTTCTAGGCAAGAAGGATGAGCTTTATGGCCAGGTTACAGACAAGATCCAAAAACAAGTAGAACGCACCCGTTCTGAGGAGTCTTCTCCTAAGAATACCACGCTATACTTTGGCCTCCTTTTAGAGACTAAAGATCTTATAGAAGAGATTATGAACTTACTTGAACTCTATAATACCGAGCATAAAAGATCAAAGTAAAGAGTATCAATTATACTTACTAAAATGCCAGAAACATTATTTGCTTCTGGCATTTTTATTTCTGATTTAAATACGCTTTCGCGAAAGCGTAATCACATCCCACAAAAGGCGTATCGATTGATATAAAGCTCGGTTAGTATCAAAGCAAGGTAAAGTAATCAAACAACCACGTAAAACACCCTAAAGCGTTAAAGCTTACTAAAAACGTCTGTTAATCTTACTTAAGACAAAATGAAATAGCAACAGTAATTCTTAATATTATAATCTAACCAAAAAATTAATATTATGGCAGATATAGTAAAAGACGAAAAAAATCCAACTGAAGAGTATTTACTTCAAGATAATAAGAAGACGCGTTTTGGCGCAACCTTTATAATTATAACATTAGTTATTTTAATAGTCGCAGTAGTAGCTACCTACTTTGCATTAGGTTTATAATCTATCCTTAAATAGATATTAAGGTATAAATGCGATTGCAATAAGGATACACACGATAATAATGATTGTAATTTTCATAATTATGATTTTGAGGATTTACACGTAGCAAATATGCACTTCATTTATTTAAATACCGTAGGGTATTTACCCCTAATCGCATAACAATCAATCCTTTTTACCAAAATTCAAAACATAAAAAGCCCGAATTCCATGTGGAATTCGGGCTTTTTAATGTCTATAACTTTTTCGCGAAAGCGAATATAAATTATCCTTTTAGTGAAGCAGAAAGGTACTCACGGTTCATACGTGCTATGTTTTCTAGAGATATCCCTTTAGGACACTCAACCTCACAAGCACCAGTATTTGTACAGTTACCAAAACCTTCTTCGTCCATTTGCTTTACCATGTTAAGAACACGAGTAGTTGCCTCTACTTCACCTTGTGGAAGTAATGCAAACTGACTCACCTTTGCTCCTACAAATAGCATTGCACTAGAGTTCTTACAACTTGCAACACATGCTCCACAACCGATACATGTAGCCGCCGCAAACGCGTCGTCTGCATTTTCCTTTTCGATAGGAATCGAGTTTGCATCTTGTGTGTTACCAGACGTATTTACAGATATAAATCCTCCTGCGTGCTGTATACGGTCAAAAGATGAACGATCCACCATAAGATCTTTTATTACAGGGAATCCCGCTGCTCTAAAAGGCTCTATAGTAATAGTATCTCCGTCTTTAAATTTACGCATGTGTAACTGGCAAGTAGTAACAAGTCTATCTGGACCGTGCGCCTCACCATTAATAAACATAGAACATGAACCACAAATTCCCTCACGACAATCGTGATCAAATGTTACAGGCTCCTCTCCTTCGTTAATGAGCTTATTGTTAAGCACATCCATCATTTCTAAGAAAGACATATCACCGTCGATACCATCGATTGGGTACGTTACTATGCTTCCTTTAGCTGTGGCGTTTTTCTGGCGCCATACCTTTAGCGTTAGTTTCATTGTCTTCTTATTTATAGCTTCTTTGTTTTAACTCAATATTCTCAAACTTCAATTCTTCTTTATGAAGAACAGCATCCTTAGGTGCTCCTTTATATTCCCAAGCAGATACAAATGTGAAATTTTCATCATCACGTAATGCTTCTCCTTTTTGCGGACCATCAAGCTCCACAGACTCTTCTCTAAAGTGCCCACCAGCAGACTCGTTACGCGTTAATGCATCTTTTGCAAATAACTCACCTAGCTCTAAGAAATCTGCTACACGGAGTGCTTTTGCAAGTTCTTCATTAAACTCATTCTGCCCTCCTGGTACGCGTACTTCTTTATAAAAGTCATCACGTAGTGATGCGATTTCGTCAATAGCACTTTGTAGATCTGTGGCGTTACGTGACATACCACATTTGTTCCACATAATCTTACCTAACTTCTTGTGGAAGTAGTCTACAGATTTTGTTCCATTGTTATTTACTAAAGCATCTACTTGCTTACGCACGTTTTGCTCTGCCTCTTCAAACTCAGGAGAGTCTGTAGAGATAGGACCCGTACGGATATCGTTAGACAGGTAGTCACCTATAGTATATGGTAATACAAAGTATCCATCTGCAAGACCTTGCATAAGCGCCGAAGCTCCTAAACGGTTTGCACCGTGATCTGAGAAGTTTGCTTCTCCTATCGCATATAGACCTTCTACAGAAGTCTGTAAGTTATAATCAACCCATAATCCTCCCATTGTATAATGTACCGCTGGGTAAATCATCATAGGTGTTTTGTATGGATTTTGATCTACAATCTTCTCATACATCTGGAATAAGTTTCCGTATTTGTTACGTACTACTTCTGTTCCTAATGCTGTTACGACAGCTTTGTCATTTGCATCTTTATGCTGTACATATGCTTGTTCTTTACCGTAACGCTCGATTGCGCTTGCAAAGTCTAAGTATACTGCTTCTCCAGTTTTATTTACTCCAAAACCTGCATCACAACGTTCTTTTGCAGCTCTAGATGCTACATCACGTGGCACTAGGTTACCAAAGGCTGGGTAGCGACGCTCTAGATAATAATCTCTCTCGTCCTCAGCAAGCTCAGTAGGTTTCTTCTTCCCTTCGCGTATTGCGATGGCATCTTCTTTTTTCTTAGGCACCCATATACGACCATCATTACGTAGTGACTCAGACATAAGCGTTAACTTAGACTGGTGATCACCAGAAACTGGTATACATGTAGGGTGTATTTGAGTATAACAAGGGTTTGCAAAGTAAGCGCCACGTTTGTGTGCTTTCCATGCTGCCGTTACGTTAGAACCCATTGCGTTTGTAGAAAGGTAGAATACGTTTCCATAACCACCTGTTCCTAATACAACCGCGTGTGCAGAGTGACGCTCTATTTCTCCAGTAACAAGGTTACGAGTGATAATACCACGAGCTTTACCGTCTACCTTTACGACGTCTAGCATCTCGTGACGGTTATACATTTTTATTTTACCACGACCTATCTGACGGTTCATTGCAGAATATGCTCCTAGTAGTAATTGTTGTCCTGTTTGTCCTTTTGCATAAAAAGTACGACTTACAAGTACACCACCAAAAGAACGGTTATCTAACAATCCACCATAATCACGTGCAAAAGGAACTCCTTGAGCTACACACTGATCAATAATGTTTGTAGAAACCTCAGCAAGACGATAAACGTTTGCCTCACGTGAGCGGTAATCACCACCTTTTACCGTATCATAAAATAAACGGTAGGTAGAGTCACCATCTCCTTGATAGTTCTTTGCTGCGTTAATACCTCCCTGTGCTGCAATAGAGTGCGCACGACGTGGAGAATCTTGAAAGCAAAAAGCCTTTACGTTATAGCCTAGTTCTGCAAGCGTTGCTGCTGCAGATCCTCCGGCAAGACCTGTACCTACTACAATCACATCAATAAGACGCTTGTTTGCAGGGTTTACAAGGTTAATTTCATTTTTATAGTTAGTCCACTTATCAGCTAGTGGTCCTTGGGGTATTTTAGAATCTAATGCCATAGCTTTATTTTTTAGTGAGGAATTTGATTAAAGTGCAGGTATACTGCAATAATTATAAATCCTACAGGTATTGTAATTGCCCAAACTTTAGCAAACTTTGAAAGTCCAGCAGAATACTTATTATTAAATCCTACAGACTGGAATGTCGATGCAAATCCGTGCCATAAGTGAAGTGCTAGTAACACAAAAGAAATCACGTATAGTACTACACGTACAGGGCTTTCAAATTTGTGAACAGTCTCTGCATAATATCTTGTAGGATCTTCTGGATGCGTTTCTACATATTTATGTACCATTTCTGGAATCCAGAAATCATAAAAGTGAAGTCCTAAGAACGCAAGTACCACAAGTCCAGAAATGATCATGTTACGAGATGTCCAAGGTGCATTTGCACTTCCTTTGTACTGTGCATATCCTACAGGACGTGCTTTTCGGTTTTGTAATTCTAACACAAAACCCATCACGAAGTGAAAAACCACTCCGAAAATAAGTACAGGCTGCAATCCATATTGTACTAATGGGTTTGTACCCATAAAATGCGACCACGCATTAAATGTATCTGGCGCAATAACCGCTGTACTGTTAATTACAAAGTGCTGTGTTAAAAAGACAACTAGAAAAAGACCTGATAGCGCCATGGCTACCTTTCGGCCAATCGAAGATTTTAATAATCCGCTCATTTAATTTTTGGTTTGGAATAATCTATACAAAAATACGGCGCAAACGTTGTTTTGGCAACTATACAAGGAAAGCATTGTTATTATTTAGAATGATTATAAGAAAAAAACACAACTATGTTCAACACTAAAAGGTAGACATTGCAAAAACGGCATTTTACGTTCAACATTTTCAATATTATTGAAAACTTTTAAGATAGATTTATAAGTTATCACGCTTTCGCGAAAGCGTGATTTCATCCATAAGAACTTAGTGCTGTAACATTTACTATGACATTTTAAACTTATGAACAGGCCTCACGTAAGTAAGAATCCCATCATCTCTTCGATAATCAGTACCTTTTTAAAATTAAAAACCCCGCACACTAGGCACAGGGTTTTAAAAAATCTTATTTTTTTATTTATTTAATCTCTAAAGTAGTTTGCGCTGCATTACTATTACCTCCTCCCCCATCAAGGGATACTGTATAAGTCCCTTTTGGGAGATAATACTTACCACTTTTGGCTTTCTGAATATCTAATGAAGAGTTTCCTTTTTCAAGTAACTTCTTTCCTTTTTCTGTAATTGAAAGATCGTAATTAAACACATTAAGTCCCGCCGAAGGTAGTAATGCCACTCGCTGCACTTCTTTACCTTCTGCGTTCTTTACCACCATAGCAAATTTACTTGCATTGCTTGTGTAGTAATTGATAGCTACGCTTGGCTCATATGGTTCAGACCAGCTGCTCCAACTATTGCCCCATCTCCCGCTTGATCTTACACTAGCAATGTCAAATATTTGAGTATTTGCCCCTGTATTTACTTGCTGTATAGGTGCTAGATCTGCTCTGTAGATGCTTCGGCCGTGCGTTCCCAATAATAGGTGATTTGCTTTTTTCTGTATTTTCATATCATGAACTGCTACTGCCGGTAGTGGCGCAGTGGTTTTATCTGATACCGCTTTCGCGAAAGCGTTATAACTCTCACCGCCATTCATGCTCACATAAGCACCATTATCTGTACCTACGTAAATGATATTTTCTTTTACAGGATCTTCGATAATCACATTAACAGGAGACATAGGAATCCCTGCCGATATATTCTTCCATGTTTGTCCATAATTATCAGAAACGTAGATATATGTTGCAAAATCATCCCAGCGATATCCATTTAAGGTAGCATATACTCGCTCCTTCTTATGCTCTGAAGCTACGACACGTGATACCCACAAATCTTTAGGCAATGTGTTACTTATCACTTGCCAGTCGCTGCCACCGTTCTTTGTTACAGCAATCTTACCATCATCACTTCCTGTGTATATCAACCCAAATTGAAAAGGAGACTCTGAAACTGAAGTAAGAGTTCCATAAGCCACATTACCAGGCTTACCGCCATGTGTAAGGTCTGGACTTATTGCAGTCCAACTATCACCTTGATCCATAGATCTCATGAGTTTATTACCTCCTAGATATAAAATATCTTGGTTATGAGAACTCAGTAAAATAGGCGTTTGCCAATTAAAACGATATGGCTTCTCTCCTAAGGTGTGCTTTATATCAAATCGCTTGTTTTCTCCCGTCTCGCGATTAATCCTGAAGTAGTTTCCAAACTGAAATCCTGTGTACACAATATTTGCATCACGACTATCTACTTGTACTTGCATACCGTCACCACCCATGATACTTTCCCAAGGGTACTGCCCGCTTTGTAACCAGCCTCTACTTTCTTGTGCAGTGCTAGGAGCTACCCACACACCATTATCTTGTAATCCTCCATATATATTATAAGGCTCCTCATTATCTACTTGAATAAAATAAAACTGACCAACAGATGGATCATTTGCTTTTATCCAGCTAGCACCATCATCGTATGATATATTAATACCTCCATCATTACCATTTACAAGGTGCTTTTCATTCTTAGGATTAATCCACAGCGCGTGGTGATCTGAGTGCACGTTAGGAGCATTAATACTTGTGAAGGTCTTTCCTCCATCTTTAGACTTTACAATAGGCACACCGTAAATGTAAATATCTTGAGCATCTGATGGGTTTACGTTAATCTCTCCAAAATAATACCCGTAGCTATAGTATAAATCATCTATATAGCCCTTGTGAGTTTTCTTCCATGTAGCTCCACCGTCATTAGACCTGTAGACCTCTGCCCCTACTACTGGCGTATCAAACATTTGTGTATTTGCCGTTTCTAAGTACGTGGCGAGATCTACTGGTTGTACATCTCCTTGACGTACCATAGATTTTACATTTGCGGCACGGTATTTTTCTTGAAAACCATTGCGCTTTAGGTAGTCCTCTAACTTCTTATCATCTAGTGCTAAGAATGCTTCCTTAGACATCGTCTTAAAATCATCTTTTTCTAATTTACTTGATGACGATTTTTTCCCCTCACCCTCACGACGAAACTGGCTATCATGTACTGCATACACCGTATTCTGGTCATATACCGCAATCCCTATTCGACCAACACCATCACCAGATGGAAAATTAGTGAGCTGTTGCCACGTATCTCCACCATCTGTACTCTTATAAATTCCAGATCCAGCACCCGCTCCTTCGAAGTTCCATGCCTTGCGGTCCTTTTGCCATGCCGAGGCATACATCAAATTAAAATTAGCCGGATCATTATCTATATCTATAATTCCCGTTTTATTATCAATAAACAAGGTTTTTTTCCAGGTCTTACCACCGTCTGTTGTTTTATAAATTCCTCGCTCTTCATTATCTGAGTATAAGTGTCCCAATGCTCCTACGACAACCTCATCAGGATTAGATGGATTTATTAAAATACGTCCAATATGATGACTGTCTATAAGCCCCATATTTTGCCAAGTTGCTCCTTTATCTGTAGATTTCAATAATCCTATCCCGGCATAACTAGATCTAGACGCGTTATTTTCTCCAGTACCTACCCATATAGTTCCGCTTTTCCAGTCTACAGTAACTTCTCCTACATTTTGCGTAGGAGCATTATCCATTACTGGAGTAAAAGTGGTTCCGTTATTATTGGTATACCATAAACCACCACTTGCATAGCCTGCATAAAACTCTGAAGGCATATCTGGATTTACTGCAATATCTACAATACGACCACTCATTACCGAAGGCCCTATATTTTCAAAAGGGATATTTTTTACAATACTGTTACTAAGCGACTGCTTTTTTTGAAGCACTGCCTGTTCTTGTAATTGTATCGAGGTCGCTGGTTGTTGTGACTGCCCTTTAGTAAGTGCAAAAAGAACCGCACTTGAGGCAAGAAAATAACGTAATTTCATTTGGTTTGGATTTTATAAGGCAATGAAAATACGGAAAGGACTTATTTTAAGAAAACTTTTGGTTTTTGTTTAACACGTCATCATACACAAGAGGTTGGAAACCTCAATACAAAAAAAAGAAAAGCTCTCCGAAACTTAGTAAAGTTAGGAGAGCTATAAAATCAATTACAACATCAATTGTGAGACTACATTATTTAATCAATAAAATTTACTTTACCAGTTTCCATGTCATAAACAGCCGAAACAATTTTAATCTTACCATCATTTTCCATTTCTGCCATTTTAGGCGATAGCTCTCGGATGTCTTGAACCGTTTTGATAGCATTTTTGTGAATTACATTATTAGTAAAGACAACATTCTTAGAAGATAGCTCGCCATCTTTCTCGGTTGCAAGTACAGATGGTTTAATCTCATCAAGTAAATTTGAAAGAGAATTCATACCCATAGACGCAGCGTCCGTATTATCTATAGCGTGTTTTACAGCGCCACATTCAGTATGACCCATTACAATTACTACTTTTGATCCCGCAACAGCCGTAGCAAATTCCATAGAACCTACGATGTCTCTATTTTCAATATTACCAGCAACTCTTGCAACAAAAATATCACCTATACCTAAGTCAAATACATCTTCTACAGGCACTCTACTATCAACACAAGAAAGCACAATGGCTTTAGGATATTGACCTATCGTGGCTTTTCTCCTTTGCGCCGAGTGGTCACGTTGTGTTAAATTATTATCTACAAAGTTCTGATTTCCTTTTTTTAGTCGACTTATAATTTCGTCAGGAGTCATTCCAGCTTGTTCTTCGGCAGTCATAATACTTTCTACGACTTTGTTTTCTATAACCTCAGATGTTCGTTGTTCGTCTTGTACAATCTCATGGGAGCTCTCTTTGCAAGAGTTCAAAAAAATCATACACATTACACTTAGCGATACTTTAAATAGCTTTCTCATTTTTCTAATTTTTATTTAGTTATTCATAATGACATAACTAGTTTCAAATTTAATAGTATTACTTTCATTTTTAAAACTCATGCTGTTATTTTAACCAATAATTAACTCATATGCTCTTCTACACTGCTATTGACAGTCAATTATTGTTATGCTATTGCCATTAAAAAGCATGTTCTAATTTGTACTTTTACAATAGTAGATTAATGAATAATAGATATACCCGTATAAAAGGTCACAATTATGAAATACGACTTAATAGACAACACCCTTTTTATAAAAAACCGCAAGAACTTTATGGCTCAAATGAAGCCTAAAAGTCTAGCTGTTTTTAATAGTAATGACACTTACCCAGTAAGCGCAGACTCAACGCTTCCTTTTGAGCAGCACCGTGATATTTTTTATTTAAGCGGCGTTGATCAAGAAGAGTCTATTCTTGTTTTATTTCCAGACTGTCCTAAAGAGCAATATCGCGAGATTCTTTTCTTAACAGAGACTAATGATCACATCGCAGTTTGGGAAGGAGAAAAACTTACAAAGGAAAAAGCACTAGCAACTTCTGGAGTTAAGACAGTTTTCTGGCTTCAAGACTTAGAAAAAGTTTTTGCAGAGCTTATGACGTATGCAGATACTGTATATGTAAACACTAATGAACACTATCGCCAGTCTGTAGCACTTGAGACAAGAGAAGATCGTTTTACAAAATGGTGGAAAGCAAAATACCCAGCACATAGTGTTGCCAAAAGCAACCCAATCTTACAGCGCTTACGTTCTGTAAAAGATCCTATCGAGCTAGATCTAATGCAGAAGGCTTGTGATATTACTAACAAAGGTTTTCGTCGCGTGCTTGGGTTTGTAAAACCTGGAGTTTGGGAGTATGAGATTGAAGCAGAGTACATGCATGAATTCTTACGCAATCGCTCTAAGAAGTTTGCGTACACACCAATAATAGCTTCTGGTAATAATGCAAACGTGCTTCACTACATTGAAAATAACAATCAATGTAAAGATGGAGAACTTATCTTAATGGATGTAGGTGCAGAGTATGCAAACTACTCGAGTGACATGACAAGAACAATCCCTGTAAACGGAAGGTTTACTGATAGACAAAAAGATGTTTATAATGCAGTGCTACGCGTAAAAGATGAGGCTACAAAAATGCTTGTACCTGGTACTATGTGGGAACAATATCACGTAGAGGTGGGCAAACTAATGACTTCAGAGTTATTGGGTCTAGGCTTACTAGAGAAAGCAGATGTACAGAATGAAAATCCAGACTGGCCGGCTTATAAGACGTATTTTATGCACGGTACTTCTCACCATATTGGTCTTGATACTCATGATTATGGATTGCTACACGAACCTATGCAAGCAAACAATGTGTTTACTGTAGAGCCTGGAATATACATTCCTAAGGAAGGTTTTGGAATACGTCTAGAGGATGATCTAGTCATCCAAGAAAATGGAGCTCCCGTAAATCTTATGGGTGACATTCCTATCACAGTTGAGGAGATTGAAGATCTTATGAATAAGTAAAATAAGTACGCTTTCGCGAAAGCTACCAAATAACAAAAGCCCGTTTTCAATATGAAAAACGGGCTTTTACAATCAAAGGAACTTCTTAGTTTGCTACGCTACGGGAAGAGAAAATACATAACACTGTAAAAGTTCTAGAGCACTACGCTTATCTTCTGTTGCAACTAGCAATGATATATTATGATCACTTCCTCCGTAAGAAATCATGCGCACCTGCACATCTTGGAGTACTTGAAATAACTTATGTGTATCTGCATGGCGGTTTACCTCATTACCTACGAGACAGATAATAGTCTGATTTTTATCTACCACCACTTGTGCAAATTGTAACAACTCTGCTTGTATGGCATCAAGATGCGTAGTATCATCAATCGTGAGTGACACCGCAATTTCTGAAGTGGTAATCATATCTATAGATGTCTCATAGCGCTGGAAGATTGCAAACACTTTACTTAAAAATCCGTGCGCAAGTAACATCTTGCTTGATTTTATTTTGAGTGCTGTAATTCCATCTTTGGCAGCGATTGCTTTTATTCCCTCACCTTCAGATTTATGGGTTATTACTGTACCTGGGGCATCTGGCTCCATCGTGTTTTTAAGTCTCAATGGTATGCGATCTTCTCGTAATGGCTGCACTGTCTGCGGGTGCAAGATTTTGGCTCCAAAATAGGCCAACTCTGCCGCCTCATCATAAGAGAGTGCACCTATAGCTTTTGTTTTCTCAACTTCCCTAGGGTCGTTATTATGAAAGCCATCTATATCTGTCCAGATTTGAACCTCACTTGCCTGTATTGCAGCTCCTATAATAGTTGCTGTATAATCACTTCCTCCACGTTGCAAGTTTGAAATCTGACCGTAATAATTGCGACATATAAAACCTTGAGTAATATATACAACGCTATCATCAACTTGATCAATCACTCGGCGTAAATTCTGTGCGATATAAAATTGATCTGGCTCATGCTCTTTATCAATTCGCATGAATTCTAACGCTGGCAACAAGACAGCTTTAAGTCCTTCTTGCTCTAGAAAATGACAAAAAATAAAAGTAGAAAGTAATTCTCCTTGCGCTACAATTGCCTCAGCTTTTTGATCACTAAAGTCTTCTGATGAAAGTCGCTCTATCTCTGCAAATATTTCGTCTACATATCCTATTACAAGAGGCTTTAGCCTTTTATCTGTAATTAACTGCTCCACTACATCATCATACCTTGATTGCAGGCTGCTGCGTAGCTCACTTGCCTCCATAATATTTGATGCTCTTGCGGCATTTGCGATTTGGACTAAAGCATTTGTAGTACCAGACATTGCAGAAAGCACTACTATTTTAGGAGTTGGCGTATCAATAATATGTCTTACAGCGATCATATTTTCAATAGAACCAACGGAGGTACCCCCAAATTTTAAAACTTGCATACGTGATATTTTTAGGTAAAAGTATTTCAGAGTTAGATTACCACCATAAAAATGAAGAAAATAGACTAATTTTGAACAAAATGTTAACTATATAACGATTTGAACACTATATCAGACTGCGTATCAGAAATTATCGCACAGCAACCTTACTTAGAAGAGGCATTATCACAGAAGATTATTAACTATGCCGCTCTCGCTGAGAATCTTAATCCTCAGGTCTCACAATTACTTAAGAAGCCTGTAAAAGATGGAGCTATCTTAATGGCGCTACGTCGTTATGCATCACCTACAGACACACAAAAATCGCTACGCTTAAAGGAAGTACTAAGTACGCTAGGTGATATTACTGTACGCTCTAAGCTTATTGTGTTTACATTTCAAAATTCTGGAACACTTATCCAGAATCACGCTCAAATATTGAGCACTATTGCCACAAATACACAGGTGTTTTACACGTTTACGCGTGGTATCCATGAAAGCACACTCATAAGCTCATCGAGTGAGGAGGCAAATATTAGAAATCATTTTAAGACAGAAAACATTCTTGGGTTTCAGGGTAACTTATCTGCTATAAGCATACGCCTTCCGCAAGGGAACACTGCGGTTGCAGGTTTGTACTACCAGATATTTAAACGTTTGGCGTGGGAAGGTATTTCATTACAAGAGGTTATTTCGACCACTAATGAATTCATTATTCTTGTAGAAGACCATCTTGTTGACCGTGCATTTTCTACTATTAAAAAGTTACAATCTTAGGTGGTACGCTTTCGCGAAAGCGTAATAGCACTCGCCACTACATACGTCACAATAGCAGGTAATAACCAGCCCAAACTTACAGTACCTAGCGGAATCATTTCTTGCACCACTTTCATCTGATCACCAAAGCCCACAGAGGCCCAAAAGTCTGGTGCGCTAAATAGTATGGTAGCAATCACTACTGCTTTGAACACTACTGGAGATGTCCACCTTCTAGGCATTGCGTTAAGTAATATTAACACAATGGTGATTGGGTAGATAAACATGAGTGCTGGCACAGCCACTATAATGATAGAATTTACATCTAGTTGTCCCATCACCACCCCAAGTATAGCTCCTAGAATTGCTGTGATAGTATAAGCTACTTGTGAATCACCTAAGATACCTTTAACAAAATCTGCGGTCCCTGTTACAATTCCCACAGCTGTAGTAAAACAAGCCAAACCAACCAATACAGCAAGTACCTTAGTACCTATAACCCCTAATGTATCTGTACTCAAAAGTGTGAGAAGTGCCGTGCGATCTGTCATCTCTATACCTCCACTTCTCAATGCTCCCAGATAGATAAGTCCTCCATAAATTAGTAATAATCCTATACCTGCGATGATTCCCGCTCTAGTTAATAAACGTTGCTTTGCACCACTGGAGCCCTTTTTAAAACCAAGAGATATTACAATAACACCGCCTACCACGACTCCTCCAATGGCATCAAAGGTTTGATAACCCTCTAAGATTCCGCTAGTGAGTGTACTATCGAAAATGGATGCACGCATAGGCTCATACTCTCCGAATATGCCAATACCAATCACCAATGCCAAAATAATGAGAATCGCAGGAGTGAGATACTTACCCACAAGGTCCATCATTTTAGACCTGTTGAGTACAAATATCAAGACTAGCCCAAAGTATATCGTACTCCACAGCCAACTAGAAATATCAAAATATGGAGCTATTGCCATTTCATAAGTAACAGAAGCTGTTCGTGGGCCAGGTAATGCTATAGAAATAGCATAAACAACAATTGTATATAGAAGTGCGAAAAGTGGTGAAACTTTTTTTGCAAAATCAATCAAAGTCCCTTGCAATCTCGCATGACCATAAATCGCGAGAATAGGTATAACCACGGCAGAAATAAGAAACCCTGCTAATACAAATAACCAAGAGCTACCCGCATTAAAACCTAAAAAAGATGGCAGGATTAAATTACCCGCGCCAAAAAAAAGGGAGAATAAAGCAAAAGCTGTGATAAATGTTTGTTTGGTCATTCTCATAGGTTGCGTGATATTTGCCCACCAATATAGAACTAATGACTATTAACCACAAAGGTGCTTCCATATTTTATACAGATCAAGGAACAGGAACACCTGTAATTTTACTTCACGGATTCTTAGAAAACCACCAGATGTGGGACCAATTCCTTAGCGTTTTGTGCAATCAATACCGCGTTATATGCATAGATTTATTAGGTCACGGATTTTCGGAGTCTGTGGGTTATGTGCATAGCATGGAGGAAATGGCTGGTGCAGTTGCAGCAGTAACAAATCAGTTAGGGCTTAAGGATATTGCAATAATAGGGCACTCTATGGGAGGTTATGTAGGTCTCGCTTTCGCGAAAGCGTATCCAGAATTTGTATCAAAATTATGTCTTCTTAACTCCACTCCAGAAGCAGACGACGATACTCGCAAAAAATTGAGATCACGTGCAAATGTGATGGCAAAAAAACAATATGAGCAACTTGTAAGAATGTCATTTATAAATCTCTTTGACAAAAAAGCAACTTCAGCCCATAAGGTCGAAATAAACGAAGCACTTGAACAAGCACTCAACACACCTGTACAAGGGTATATTGCCGCAAATTCTGGAATGAAAGATAGACAAGACAGTTCTGAGTTTTGGAAAACAACCTCTATAACAACTGGAATGATTTTAGGAAAGTCGGATATGCTAATAGATGCTCATTTACAAGAGCAGCGTTACAAAAGGTCTACAAATTTCTTCAGTATCATAGAAAGTGGTCACATGTCACACATTACAAATACTACAGCAACTCTAGATACCATGCTTCATTTTCTATCCTCATAATCAGTCAACTAATAATTACAAACAATAGAAATCTCTTACTAAAATATACATAGGTTTATAGCGGAGATTGAGGTTGATTGTTAAAATTAAAAGTATTTCATCGGTAAATTTGTGTATTTCACAGATGATTCCTTTATTTGTGTATCCCAAATCACCCCTAAAATGAAATCATTTAACCTAAAAACAGAAAACCAAAGTACCAACCCACTTACTACTGTAGGCTGCAAATTATTTGGACATAAATATAGAATCATAAAACGTTATGAGTCTAATCTAAAAGAATTTGAATGCTCACAGTGTAAAAAACAATACACGCTTGATGGTTATGGCCATTACACACCGTTAACACCTCAGTTACGTCGTATTAACGAGGTTTATGAAGAGTTTTACATGCGTAAACTCGCTCGCACCTCTTAGTCTTCTTTTTGAAGTGCATTCCATCCACGGGCAACTAATGGTATTTTAGTATTTGCTCGTGTGATGAGGTGTACACCTTCTTTTTCTTCTGTCATGTGACCTATTATAGAAAAATTAGGATTTCCTTTTATTTTTGGAAAATCCTCTTGACTAATTGTAAATAAGAGTTCATAATCTTCTCCACCGCTTAGCGCGATAGTAGTACTATCTAGTTCAAACTCCTCACAACTACTTATAACTTGTGGATCTAGTGGTATCTTATCTTCATATAAATTACATCCTACACCAGAGTTTTTACATATATGCAGTACCTCAGAAGATAACCCATCGCTTACATCAATCATAGATGTAGGCTTCACTTCTAAAGATTCTAAAATTCCTTTTACATCTTTACGCGCTTCAGGTTTAAGTTGGCGCTCAATCAAGTAACTATATTGCTCAAGATCTGGCTGGCTATTAGGATTTACTGTAAAAACCGCCTTCTCCCTTTCTAGTATCTGTAATCCCATATAAGCTGCACCTATATCTCCAGTTACTACCAGTAAATCTCCGGCGTTTGCGGTAGATCTTTTTGCTATGTTCTTAGGAGTTGCGTGACCTATTGCGGTAACACTTATTACTAAACCTACATTAGAAGAGGTAGTATCTCCACCTACTAGGTCTACTTTATAATTAACACAAGCAGCTTGAATACCAGCATATAATTCTTCTAGCGCCTCTAGTGGGAAACGATTAGACACTGCGATTGATACGGTAATCTGAGTAGCTTCTGCATTCATAGCATAAACATCAGAGAGGTTTACCATCACAGCCTTGTAACCTAAATGTTTTAAAGGCACGTAGGTCAAATCAAAATGTACTCCCTCTACAAGAAGGTCTGTAGTAACAATAACCTGACTCTTAGGGAATTTTAAAACTGCAGTATCGTCACCTACTCCAACAACGGTACTTTTATGATGAATTTTAAAATGCTTTGTTAAGTGATCAATTAGACCAAATTCTCCTAATTCTGATAGCGAAGTGCGCTCTTGATTTTTATCTTCTAACATAGCCGCAAAGATACTTAAACATCTTCTTTTATTACTTTCAAAATTGTCTAGCACACACTACAGGTAGCATAATACTAATACCCTTACTCAATCCTACGTTCACGTGGCACATCTTAGTAATTATCTAATTATAAGGGAGAAAAGAGCCGAAAAATTAGAACATTATCGATAAAACGGCCATATTTTCATAAAGTATTCTTAAAAGCTCTCTATTACCTAGGCTAATTATATTTGTTTAAGTAATTTAACCTAAAATTAAACAATTTACTATGGACCTCTTACAACAAGCAGAAGTATATGAAAATAGAACAATGAGTCATATGTCTACTAGTGATCGAGTAGCAGCATCACGAGAAGGTAAAAGATTGATTCTTGCTATTAACGAAGTATACAAGAAAACAAAAGACAGTAAACTTATGGACGTTATGAAACGCCTTACTGTAAAAAAGAAAAAAATTGAAAAACGTATTAAGGGCAGATTAGCCGCATAATATGTAATATATACAACTATTTCCAAGAGCGCTTTACGGCGCTCTTTTTTTTTGGAAAATCTCTTGGCACTTCTTGTGTTACTCTCCCGGTGGCTGCCCACTCTGCTCCTCGCTGCAAGGTCGTTATAAAGCCGACACTCTCCATAGAAATATCCATATGTCCTAAGGCAGTATGGAATACACGTCCACTTTCATAATTTACAGTCATAATAAGAGGCTCACCCCTGCCGGATCCTTTATTTTCTGGAGCCCACGGTTGTGCATTTCCCTCTACATCAGAATAGGCGTAGTATAATACATTTACATTCTTAGCAGGGCCGCGTAAACGGTCATAGAGTTCGTCTTTAGTATGCATCCATTGCTTAGGTAATCCGCGCATGATAGGGTGTAACGTATCCCAGGCTGTTAGTACAAATTCGGTTTCTGGACCGTGTGAAGATTCCTCACCATTACTTGGTTCAATCTTAAGCTGTTCTTCTTTGTTAATGTAAATCTGATTAAGTCCATCGTGTGGGCGGTTTCCCCAGCCACCTACACCTATCATCTTATTAAATGCAGGCCAGTCTCCCCAAGAATTATTTGCTCCATGCACAACCACAAGACCGCCACCATTCTTCATATAAGATTCAAAATCTTCTTTTGTATCCTCAGGCCAATTTGCAGTTTTGTCACCAAAGTTTGATAAGATCACATCATATGTATTAAATTCGGGCTTAAAAGAAGCATCTGCAATGATGCTGTCTTTTACTTCATGTATTCGTGCATCATCTACTCTATACTTTTCAACTAGTTGTGTGATACTGTCGTGATTGAGTCCGTCTACAATACCGTGATGTGGACCTTGATATGTATAAGCGGTTCTATAAATATCAACCTGAAAAAGACCTGTTTCTTCTAAATATGATTTCATCATCATTGTTGTTTTGGGCCATACTCCATGATTGTTTTGACCGTCTACAATGAGTGCTCTAAGTTGCTTAACTGGTTCATCTATGACCTGCTTCTTATCTTCAGCCTGATTGCAACTAGTAATAAATAGTATACAGAAACTTATTTTGAGTAACATTTTGATGTGCATAAAATCTTATTTAGATTCCTAAAAATACTTACAAAATAATTAAGTGGATAAGCACGCTTTCGCGAAAGCGGACTTTTAAAATAAAAACATCTTTGCAATAGCACCTGTGAGTACAATAATAAGAACGTAATATGCTACTTGATCTGCCCATTTATTCTTACTAGCAAAACGAGCAGTAAGAAACCCACCTGTAGTTTGTCCTATTGCCATAATGCCTCCCAGTTTCCAATCAATGAGCCCTTGGTAGTGAAAAATTGCAATTACAAAGAGCGTATAAAGTCCTATTACAAAACTTTTGAGCGCATTACTTTCTATGATGTTAAAGCGCATTCCTAACACCATGATTATAAGGAAAAACACGCCCATACCCATCTGGATAAATCCTCCATAAAATCCAAGAGCAAAAAGCAATGGGATATAAATGTACCATTTAGGTTTAAACTTAAGATCTGTTTCTCTTAACCAGCGCTTAGGCTTCACTAACACGGCTAGCAGCATGAACACCATCATAAATTTAAACACTGCTCTAAACTGCTCATTACTTACATTTATAGCAAGAATAGCACCTGCAATAGCACCTATAAAAATAGGAATGATATATTTTTTGTTCTTTGCAATATCAAGCCTTCCATTCTTATAAAAAACCCACGAAGTAGCCGAACATTGTGTAAAAATCCCAATACGGTTAGTTCCATTTGCAATATTGCCTGGCAGCCCAAGCACCTCCGTAAGAATCGTTAAGGTAATGGCGCTTCCATTTCCTGCAAGGGTATTGATCCCCCCAGCGATAAGACCTCCTATTATAGCAATAATATATGTTTGTACTTCTGTCACAATATTAAAATTCAAGTGTGATTCCTCCAAAAATAGTGAGTCCCGGCGCAGGCTCATAAAACCTTCCTCCAAAGGCATTAATACGCACATTATCCGTGTATTTTTGGTCTAGCACGTTATTTATCCCAATGTAAGGCTTTAACCTGACCTCTCTAAATAATGTCTCGTAGCTTGCTCTCACATTAACAAGCTCATATCCATCTATAGTAGTCTCGTTGCTATCTTGAGCAAATTGCTCTCCTATAAAATTTGTGTTTATGCTTGCACTTATACCAGTTTCACCTGCATATTGTAACCCTACACTAGACATGTGTCTTGCTATCCCTGGCAAGTAGTTACCGTCAAAATCTCCGTTTGGAGTTTCAAAATCATCATACGTAAAGTTTGAGTAGGTGTAAGAGCCCGTAGCGTTTAACCAACCACTCCCTAAGGGTAATGCTCTATATGAAGCCTCAACCTCAACACCATGACGCTCGGTTTTTCCTGCATTTCTAAAAAACTCACGATCTGGAAATTGAGCCAACTCAAAAGGCACTAAATCATCTTTTGTGTTTATCAAAAACGCAGCGAGTTGATATTGCAACTTGCTTGCAATAGTCCCTTTTAAACCCACCTCAAAGCTAGTTGCTTTTTGCGCTTTTAAATTCTCATTAAATCCTATAGACCCATCAGGATTTGACGATAATTCTGATAATGACGGTGTCTCAAAACTTGTTGCGACATTGATGTATGGAGATAACGCTTTCGCGAAAGCGTAACTAACACCAACACTAGGATTAAAAGAATTTAATGTAAGACTTCCAGAATCATCCCCGTTATCCAGAAAATCATCATCTGCCGAAAGTTTGTTGTAATCAAACCTCGCTCCGGCTGTAATCAATAATTTACCTAGCGAAAGGTGGTCTGTAACATAAATACCTAGGTTAGTAAATTTCTCGCGCTGTCCTAGCGTTTGACCTCCCTCTTCTCCATCAAGGTTTCTAAACCTGTTCCTGCGATCATTCTGATAAGCAAAGTCGTATCCTGCGCGTATGGTATTCTTATTTTTCTTGTAAGTAATACTCGTTCCTTGCCCTAAGTAATTGCGTGATAAATCTACAATACCACCAAACTCAAATGGCAACAGCCCATTAAACTGTCGGTTGCTATAAAAAGCATATGTATTTACGGTAGTATTCTCATTCTTATTCCACGCTAGGCTCGCTCCTACTTTAAACTGCTCTACAGCCTCACCTGTTTTAAACTGCGCATTTCTATCTCTTGCCTGTCTTCTATTAGTATTAACTTCCTCTAGCGTTAATCCACCAGGATCATCTGCCTGTGGTGAATCTGCATAATTAAGAATAGCCGTTAAAGAAGTATTCTCCCCTAGTTTAAATTGCCCTTTAAAATTGGTGTTTATTTGCTCAAAACCACTTTGATCTCTATAACCATCGCTAGTCGCATAATTACCGTGGAAGGTATAGTTTGCATTTGCATCTCCTATGGTGGCCGTTGCTTGATAATTTTGAAATCCAAAAGCACCTATTCCTGCTTTTACTGAGGTGCTATTTCCCTCCAGTGTGTCAAAAGATTTTGTGGTTATATCAACCACACCACCAGAGGCATTACCGTAAAGACTAGCACTTGCTCCTTTTGTAATCTCAATACGGTCTATTATACCTAGATTAAGATTATCAAGTTGCCCTTGTCCATCTGGAGTAGTCTCAGGAATCCCATCTACAATAAGTTTTATACCTCGTATCCCAAAACTAGACCGTGCTCCAAAACCACGAATGGATATTCGTAAATCCTGAGCAAAGTTATTTGCATTTTGAGTAAACACACCTGGCACTTGCTGCACATACTCTTGTAAGGACAGTTGCTGTCTAGTAGCATCTTCTTTGCTCGTAGTAATAACAGAAACGGCTGCAGGTATTTGCTGTGCTGTACTCTTAATTCTCGATGAAGAAATTACAATAGTATCAATAGTCTGAATAGGTATAGATCCCGTCTGACTAAAGGCACCATAAAAGAATGCAATCGAACAGATAAAAGAGGTGATAATATTTTTCAAGGGTAGCAATTTTTGGCGAAAAGTACTGCCTATAAGAAGAAACTCAAAATAAAGCTACATTTACTTATGTAAACATGTTCATGATATGAAACGATTATTACAACTTAAAAAATGGATTTATAAGCAATTAAAGACAATCACTCCTGGTGCAATTGCCACTAAGGGTGCCGCAAGAGGACTCCTCATAGGGGCCTCCATTATATTTTTGATTTTTGCGATACACGCCATACAAACGATGGGTGACAGTACACTCATATTGTTACAGCTCGCTATTCTTATAGGGATTGTACTATCTGTATACTTAGGATTATGGGTACTCAAAAAGCTTGCTCGCATTCCTAAAATTCTTCAGCTAGCACTACTGATCACTACACCACTCCTTCTGCTATCATTATCAGAAGAACTCGTTTATTGGTTGTGGGCTGTGGTTACACTTGCATTTGGAGGAGCTACTATTGCAGTTCTTACTAATAAAGGATTTAGACAGAAGACTATTATAAAAAAAACAATAACACTTCTGGGAGGAGTACTCGCAATTACTGGATGTACACTCGCGATTTTAGGACTTGCGCCTGACGGTTTTGACATGCAACCAATAGCAAATGCGGCTGCTCTAAGTTCAGATAATATTGCACCAATTGAAGCTCCATCTCCATCCCTAAATGGTAATTACAAAGTACAGACATTAACGTACGGTAGCGGTACTGACAAACACAGACCTGAATATGGAGAAGACGCCACTATAATCACAAACACTATAAACGGAATACCGTTTTTAGATAATTGGGAAGGAATGAGCGGATGGTATAGAGAACGCTTTTGGGGATTTGACGCTAGAGAACTTCCAGTAAACGGCAGGGTGTGGTATCCAGAGGGAGAAGGCCCGTTCCCGCTTGCATTAATTGTTCACGGTAATCACTCCATGCACGACTTCTCAGACCAAGGTTATGCGTATCTAGGAGAATTAATGGCATCAAGAGGATTCATTTTTGCATCTGTAGATCAAAATTTCATCAATAGCAGTTGGTCAGATATTCCTGAAGGTCTTAACGAAGAAAATGATGCTCGTGGCTGGATACTTCTAGAACATCTAAAAGCATGGCATGAGTGGAATGAAGATTCAGAAAGTAGTTTTTACAAAAAAGTCGACACCACCCAGATAGCATTACTAGGTCACTCTAGAGGTGGCGAAGCCGTGGCACATACCGCCTTACTAAACAAGTTTACTCATTACCCTGATGATGCAACCATCGCCATGGATTATAACTACAATATCAACACTATTATTGCGATTGCTCCTGTAGACGGACAGTACGAACCTGGGAATACCCGCACATCACTTAAAGACATCAACTACTTTGTGATGCATGGCGCTCAAGATGGTGATGTAAGTTCTTATGCAGGATCCAAGCAATATGAACGCATCACATTTTCTGATAGTACAGATTACATAAAAAGCGGACTTTATATACAAGGAGCAAATCACGGACAGTTTAATACTAGCTGGGGAGCTAATGATGCAGGGCTTTCTGTTACTCCGTTTTTAAATAACAAGCAATTACTTCCCAAAGAAGATCAAGAACAAATCGCTAAGGTTTATATAAGTGCCTTTCTAGAAACAACTCTTAAAAATCGAAAGGAATACCTACCACTATTTATAGATGCTCGCAAAGGGAAAGAATGGCTTCCAGAAACCATCTACCTTAATCAATATGAGGATAGCTCTTTTGATGCCATTGCTACTTTTGATGAAGATTTTGATGTTGTGACTACTATAGACACCACCACGACAATAACAACGCAACACCTAAGCGTCTGGAGAGAACAAGAAATAGCACTAAAATGGGGAGAGAAAGGTAGTCGCGCGGCATATGTGGGTTGGCACTACGATGATATTGAAGAAGGGACTGACCTTCCCGATAGCCTCGTTGCTAGTTATTCATTTGTTTTTAAAAAGCCGCTCAGCACCATAGACAGCAGCAAGGTATTTACATTTTCACTAGCAGAATCCAACGAAAGTACTAATCCAAAATCTGGTGGAAAATGGATAAACAATGAAGACAACACTATAAACAATAAACCAGTACCGACTAACAACATCGCTAACAGCAGTGAGGAAACTACCGAAGATAATATAGATTATGGTGAAGACACAGAGCTCCCAGAAGAACCTATTGACTTTACAATTAGTATTGAGGACGCTACTGGAAACACAGCTTCTATGTGTTTAAGTGACTTCACTGCATTGCAAAATGAGATAGGTGTGAGAGTGTGGAAATCTCAATTTATAGGAGAGGAAACACTCTCAGAAAATGTATTTCAGACGTATTATTTTCCATTAAAGGACTTCCAAGATCGCAACAAGGCTATTAACTTAAAAGAAATTATGAGTATCACATTCGTTTTTGATAATACGAAAGAAGGTGTGATCATTATAGACAATGTAGGTTTTATGAACAGGTTGTGATATAAACTACGCTTTCGCGAAAGCGTATTAAAAACAGTATAAACACAAAAAAAAGAAAGACCCGCTATCACAGCAGGTCTTTCTTATTATATGGTTTGCTCAACATACATTAAGCAATATTCTTAATCTTTTACAGATTATGCTTCACAACTTGCGCAGTCTTTCTTCTGCTTGAATTTTTGAGCTGCATTCATACTGTGCTGGTAGTATAAAGATTTTAATCCTAGCTTCCATGCTGTTACGTGGATTTTGTTAATCTCTTTTACTGGCATTTCTGGGTGCACAATAATATTTACAGACTGCCCTTGATCAATGTGATTTTGACGGTTTGCTGCTTGATAGATAATATCCATTTGATCAATTTCTGAATATGTTTTGAAAGTATCTTTCTCATTTTCATTCAAAAATTCTAAGTGCTGCACAGACCCATCCATATCACGGATACTTCTCCACACCTCTGTAGTATTCATTCCTTTTTCTTCAAGAAGTTCTTCTAAGAATGGATTCTTAATCGTAGTCTTAATCTTTGCTATATCTTTTACATAAATATTTGACCAGATAGGCTCAATACCTTGAGACACTTGACCTAAAATGAAAGCAGATGATGTTGTAGGTGCAACTGCATTAAGTGTCGCATTACGTCTACCATATCCTTTAAGTACTTCTGGCTCTCCAAATGTCTTTGCAAGCTCTTCTGATGCTTTATAAGACTTATCTTTAATTGCCTTAAAGATTTCGCTGTTTAAGTTATATGCTTCTTGACTATTAAAAGGTAACATTCTAGACTGCAGTAATGAGTGCCATCCTAATACTCCTAACCCTAATGAACGGTTAGACTTTGCAAAATTATAAGCACGTTCCATAAATAAGAATGTCTGGCGATCTTCTCTAGAGTCTGAATCTCTATAAGTTTCTAATTTCTCAAGGAACTCAGTAATTACAGCATCTAAGAAGTATACCATTGTCTCAACAGCATCTGTATCCTTCCACTTATCATAGTGAAGTACGTTTACAGATGAAAGGACACATACGAATGACCAGTCATCATTAGAAGGTAACATGATCTCTGTACAAAGGTTACTTGCATAGATTTTGTGATTATTATCCTTATATACATCTGCAGCACCATTATTTGCGTTGTCTGTAAAGAATATATACGGGTATCCCATTTCTCCTCTAGACTGCAATACTTTTGCCCATAATGAGCGTTTTGCACTGTCACCCTCGATCATTTCTTCCATCCACTTACTTGTCACAGTAACACCGTGTGTAAGCTCTTGGATGCTATTTCCTTCTGTTCCTATTTTTAAGAACTCTTCAATATCTGCATGCTCAATAGGCAAGTAAGGAGAAAAACGACCACGTCTTACAGACCCTTGACTTACCACATCCACCATTGATTCAAAAAGTTGCATGATGTGTACAGAACCAGACGCTTGCCCATTGTTCTTCACCTCTGCACCTCTTGGTCTTATTTTTCCAAAATAACCAGAAGTTCCTCCTCCTAGTTTTGACATCATTCCTACCTCAGATTGAGTGTATAGAATGTTACCCATATCATCAGAGATATGTGAACCAAAACAGCTTATAGGGAGTCCTCTTTCTTTTCCAAAATTTGACCATACTGGAGAAGCAAGTGAGTAAAACCCTTCAGACATATACCCATAGAATTTATCACTAAACCCAGGCATTCCTAGAATTTGTTCGGCTCTATCTGCAACTTCTCTTATTCTTTGCTCTGGAGATACTCCAGGACTTAGATATCCTGCACCTAAAAACTTACGACTATTTTCTGTAAGCCACTTGAATCCGGCTCCTTCACTTTCTGTTTTATTAGACAACGCTTCTTTACGAGCAGTTAACAGTTCATTTTCTTTTCCTGCTGTTGATGCAGAAACTTGGTCTTTCATTAGTTCTTGATCGTTCATTTAAAATAGGTCGTCTTCGGTTATACTTTGTGCTCTTTTTGTGTAGTTAACAGATCTCTTTACAAAGAAATCGCCATGTTTGGTCCCTATGATTTCATCATCAAACCACTCTGCGTCTTTTAATAAATTCTGGTCAACTTCAAATACAGGGTCAATACCAATACTCGTAAGAGATTTATTGAATCTGTCTTTTATGAATTCGTTTACAAGCGCTTTAGGTAAGAAGTCTAATTCTCCAGCTTCAAAAATCCAGTCTACAATATTGCTTTCTGCTTTGAATGCTTCTTTACACATTTCTTGTACGGTTGCGCTATGCTCTGCATCAAACCACTCTGGATTTTCTGCTTTAATAATTTTTATAATATCAATACCAAAATCTCCGTGTATTTGCTCCTCCTTAGAAGTTGCCTCTACTACGTTTGAGATTCCTTTAAGCATATTTTTATGCTTATTAAAAGCCATGATAATTAAGAACTGAGAAAACAGTGATACGTGCTCTATAAATAGAGAAAATAGTAATATAGACTCTGAGTACTCTTTATTGTCTTCACTCTTTGCATTCTTGAGCGCAGTCTCTAGGTACTGCACACGCTTCATCATTACAGGCTTTTTCTTAAGTAACTTAAACTCTTTATTAAGACCTAATATTTCAAGAAGGTGCGAGTATGCATCTGCATGTCTCACCTCACTCTCTGCAAACGTCGCTCCCACTGCTCCTACTTCTGGTTTAGGCATTTTGTGGTAGATATCTCCCCAAAAACCTTTTACCGCAACTTCTATTTGAGAGATTGCTAGCATTGTATTTTTAATCGCGCTACGCTCCACATCTGTAATACGCGTTTTAAAATCTTGTATATCACTCGTAAAGTTATACTCTGTATGTATCCAGTAAGAGTGTCTTATCGCTGGCACATAATCGTATAATTGTGGATACTCGTACGGCTTAAGATTAATTCTCTTTTCAAAGATGTTTGTTTTACGCTTTTGAGCTTGCTCGTCACGGTACAATATGTATGTTTTTGCAACATCTACAAACTCCTCACTTAACATTAACTTGCGCTCTACGAGATCTTGTATTTGCTCAATAGTAGGAATGTAAGTTGCATCAAGCTCTTTTCTCTTCTTAAGGTCGCTATAAACCATATCAGAAATACGTTGTGCATCTTCAGGACCTCCATGCTCAATGGCAGTCATTGCTTTAAGAATAGCACTTGTAATCTTCTCTTGGTGAAAAGGTTTCGTTTGAAAATCGCGCTTGACGATGTGAGTAATTTCCATAGCTAAATTGAGTATTATGATTAGAATTATGCGGATAATAAAGGTCTACTTTTTATGGGCTCAAACAACCGTTTATCTTTCAACGTTTTCAACAGGATATTCACAATTGCCATTTTACTAGCCTTCGCAAAGGTTTCATTTTCACGCATATCTCTGTCATCAAGTCTATTTCCATATGGTAACACGATTTACACAAATCTATCAACATTGCGGTGTGGAAAACTTACTCAAAAAACTTCGGGATTAAATTAGGTTTCAAGAGTCATTTCAAGTAAAAATGACTTCTCATTTTAGAGAAGACCGCACACACAAAGCTTTAGCAAAAGAACCATAGAATTTCTAGTTATTTTACATCTCATATCCTTAAAAACAACTTTAGAAGACTTTTAAATAACCTATAAGAAAACCCTATCGCACTATGCATTAGTTATATGTTAGGATTTGTGTAAAAACGAGACCTAAGCCTTATATTTGCAAACTATTTATAACGATATGATTAAAGTAGATTCACAAGCAAAAACTAAAATCGCAAGCCTCATGCAGGAAGACGGTTTTGATGTAACTACAGACTATGTACGTGTAGGCGTAAAGAGTGGTGGTTGTAGTGGTTTATCATACGACCTTCATTTTGACAAAACACATCACGAAGATGACAAAGTTTTTGAAGACAATGACGTAAAGCTCATCGTAGACAAGAAGAGCTTCCTTTACTTAATAGGTACTACACTAGAATATAGTGGCGGACTTAATGGAAAAGGATTTGTTTTTAATAATCCAAATGCACAGCGCACCTGTGGATGCGGAGAAAGCTTTTCTCTATAATAAATTGGTTGGTTACGCTTTCGCGAAAGCGTAACTACTTAAAACTCATTATAGTTTTCTTGACAACACCCTAAAACAAGAAAGCGAGCATACTTTGAAAAGGCACCCTTAGGGCAGGAATACTTTTCTATCACACATTGAAATAAGAAACATGGCATATACTGAAGATGATTTAAGGGAAGAACTAAAAACCAAAGAATACGAATATGGTTTTTTTACAGATATTGAGTCTGAAACGTTTCCAGTAGGATTAAATGAGGACATCATACGAGCGATTTCTAAGAAAAAGGAAGAGCCAGCGTGGATGACTGAGTGGAGACTTGATGCATACAAGGTTTGGTTATCTATGGAAGAGCCAGACTGGGCAAACGTAAATTACGAAAAGCCAGATTTTCAATCAATAGCTTACTACTCTGCTCCCGTAGCTGTAGACCCTAACAAAACACTAGACGATGTAGATCCAGATCTACTCGCTATGTATAAAAAATTAGGAATCTCTGTAGATGAGCAAAAGAAAATGAACAATATCGCGATGGATATCGTGGTAGACTCTGTCTCTGTAGCCACTACATTTAAAGAGACACTTGCAGAGAAAGGAATCATTTTCATGAGTATCTCTGAGGCCATAAAAGAACACCCAGAACTAGTACGTAAGCACTTAGGAACAATAGTTCCAGTAAAAGACAATTACTACGCAGCATTAAACAGTGCTGTATTTTCTGACGGTTCTTTCTGTTACATTCCTAAAGGTGTAAAATGCCCTATGGAACTTTCTACCTATTTCCGAATTAATCAAGGAGGAACTGGACAGTTTGAAAGAACACTACTTGTAGCAGATGAAGGCAGCTATGTAAGTTACCTTGAAGGCTGTACCGCTCCTAGTCGTGATGAGAATCAACTGCACGCTGCCGTTGTAGAACTTATTGCAATGGACGATGCAGAAATTAAATATAGTACCGTTCAAAACTGGTACCCTGGTAATGAAGAAGGAAAAGGTGGAGTTTACAACTTTGTAACAAAGCGTGGTCTTTGTGAGAAGAATGCAAAAATCTCATGGACACAAGTAGAAACAGGATCCGCAGTTACATGGAAATACCCTTCTTGTATTCTTAAAGGAGACAACTCTATAGGTGAGTTTTACTCTATCGCAGTGACAAACAATCACCAGCAGGCAGACACAGGAACTAAGATGATACACCTTGGAAAAAACACCAAGAGTACAATCATATCAAAAGGTATCTCTGCAGGAAAATCTCAAAACTCATATAGAGGTCTAGTAAAGATTAACTCAGGAGCGACAAATGCACGTAACTTCTCGCAGTGTGATTCTTTATTAATGGGTAACGAGTGTGGAGCACACACCTTCCCATATATTGAGACTAAAAACAAAACTGCTCAAGTAGAACATGAAGCAACCACTAGTAAGATAGGTGAAGACCAGATATTTTACTGTAATCAACGTGGTATTGATACGGAAAAGGCAATTGCTTTAATTGTAAACGGATTCTCAAAAGAAGTACTTAATAAACTCCCTATGGAGTTTGCTGTAGAAGCCCAAAAATTACTTGAGATTAGTCTTGAGGGGTCTGTAGGATAGTATCCACTATTACAATTGAGTTCTAAACCAAGATTATCAAAACAATGAAAAATATATTATTAATTGCTGCCCTTGCCATAACTACTGTTTCTTGCGAAGAATTCAAGAAAGGGTATGAAGATGGAAAGCAAAAAGCAGAAGACCAAAAAGAGGCAGCAGCTGCAGCAGTCTCACCTGAGGTTACATTATACAAACTAGATGGTGGTACCGTAATGGCAAATAACTTAAACCTATTTGCTCAGGGCGACACCTACAAAGGAGAATCTAAGCAGCTTGCAGATGCATTTTTTGTAATCAAGCATCCTAAAGGAACTCTTTTATGGGACACAGGATTACCAGAAATGCTGGTAGGACAAGAACCATATACTCCAGAAGGAGGGGCTTTTACAATCACGCGTAAGGACTCTATAAAAAATCAACTTAAAAGTATCGATATGACTACTGAGGATATCGATATGATTGCGTTTTCTCATATACATTTTGATCACACAGGAGCGGCAAAACATTTTGCAAACGCAACATGGTTGGTTCAAGAATCAGAATATGATTTTGCAAAAGGAGAAGACATCAAAGGAAATTCATTTTATGCGCCAGATAGCTTTAACAAGCTTACAAACGTAGAGAAACTGAATGGAGATAGAGACGTTTTTGGAGATGGCACTGTAGTTATCAAATCTATGCCAGGGCACACACCAGGTCACCAAGTATTGTTTTTACGTTTAAAAGATAACGGACCAACCTTGTTGTCTGGAGATATTTATCATTTTGAGCAAAACCGCAAAGATGCGATTGTACCTCAGTTTAATTATGATATTCCAGCAACAGATAAAAGTATAAAGGATTTTGAAGCTTTCGCGAAAGCGGAAAATGCCAAGGTAATTATCCAGCATGATGCAGGAAACTTTGCACAAACACCTGCAATACTTAATTAAAATATGAAGAAGATTATCTTTTTATTGATAACAAGTCTTGCACTTGTATCCTGTAATCAGAAATCTAGCCAGGACTCGTCTTCTTCCTCATATGAGACTATCGAAGGTGAGTTTATATATCTAGAAGATGCCGCTATTATTAAGGGAGATTCCTTTATACACGGCGTAGTTATAGATGAAAAAATGCAAGAACTAGCAACTATTGTAAAACCATTACAACGTGATGAATATGATATGGTGCCAGTTGTTATAAAAGGAATCATTAATCCTAAGCCTACTAGTGAGGAAGGTTGGGATTATATAGTTACCATAAAAGAAATAGTAGAAGTCAAAGCACCAACTGCTGACACTTCGATTAAATTAGAAGCAGGAGACAAACTCAAGACAGAGGGCGCTTCCATTAAAGTAGAAAGCGGTAAATAATCGCACAATAAGAACGTAGAATTATGTTATCAGTTAAAGATTTACACGCACGAATTGAAGAGAAGGATATCCTTAAAGGTATTAATCTTGAGATAAAAGCTGGCGAAGTGCACGCTATCATGGGACCTAACGGTTCTGGAAAAAGTACACTCGCTTCTGTTATTGCAGGAAAAGAAGAGTATGAAGTAAGCGATGGAGACATCGAACTTGAAGGAGAATCTATACTAGAAATGGATCCAGAAGAGAGAGCACACGAAGGTGTTTTCTTATCTTTTCAATATCCTGTAGAGATCCCTGGAGTTTCTGTGACTAACTTTATCAAGACTGCCATAAATGAAACTCGCAAAGCTAAAGGCTTAGAAAATATGCCAGCTAGCGATATGCTTAAAAAGATAAAAGAGAAGGCAGAACTTCTTGAGATGGATCGTAAGTTTCTTTCTAGATCATTAAACGTAGGGTTTTCTGGAGGAGAGAAGAAGCGTAATGAGATTTTCCAAATGGCAATGCTAGAGCCTAAACTCGCTATTCTAGACGAAACGGATTCTGGTCTTGACATAGATGCACTACGTATTGTTGCAAATGGCGTAAATAAATTAAAGAGCAAAGACAACGCAGTACTAGTGATCACTCACTACCAGCGTCTTCTAGACTATATCGTTCCAGATTTTGTACACGTTCTTATGAATGGTAAAATTGTACGTTCTGGAGGAAAAGAGCTTGCTCTTGAACTTGAAGAAAAAGGATACGACTGGTTAAAAGAAGAAGTGGGAGCGTAATACGTTTAGACAACTCATAAGAGATATGCCCAATAAAAATATCCCTTATACTTAACTGTCTAGATTCATAACTTAGAAAAGATGAGTTTAAAAGATAAATTAGTAAGTAACCATATCGTACTTCAAGAAAGTATTGATGCAGATTCTCATATATACGACATTCGTAACGAGGCCATCAAGACTTTTGAAGCAGAAGGGTTTCCTACAAAGAAATTAGAAAACTGGAAATACACATCTCTTAACAGCATTCTTAAGGAAGATTACAACATCTTCCCTAGTAAAGAAGCTGCACTAGACTTTAAAGATGTAAAGCAGTATTTTCTTAATGATGTAGACACTTATAAAATCGTTTTTGTAGATGGGGTTTATAGCTCATTTCTTTCAGAAACTACGCATGATGGTATTGATGTATGTACAATGGGTGCAGCACTATCAAAGCCAAAGTACAAACAAGTTATAGACGTTTACTTTAATAAGATTGCAAAGGGTGAATCTATGGATTCTCTTAACACTGCATTTGCAAAAGATGGTGCTTACATTTACATCCCAAAAGGAAAAGTAGCACAAAAGCCTATCCAGATTGTACACTTTGCTACAGGAGCAAATGATGCAATGATGCTACAACCACGTAACCTTATTGTTGCCGAAGAAAATTCTGAAGTACAAATTATAGAGCGCCACCAGAGTCTTACAGACAAGAAAGTGCTTACTAATGTTGTAACAGAAATCTTTGCAGACAAAAGAGCGCTTGTAGATTACTATAAGATTCAGAACGATAACCTAAGTGCTTCCCTTGTAGATACTACAGAGATAGAGCAGCACAAAGAAAGTATTGTTTCTGTACATACTTTTTCTCTAGGTGGAAACATCACTCGTAACAACCTTAACTTTTATCAAAAAGGAGAGTACATGGACTCTATCCTTAAAGGTATTACGATTATAGAAGGAAAACAGCACGTAGACCACAACACACTAGTACACCACATTACCCCTAACTGCGAGAGCCACCAGGATTACAAAGGTATTTTTGCAGATAAATCTGTAGGTGTATTTAATGGGAAAGTAGTTGTTGAGAAAGAAGCTCAAAAAACAAATGCTTACCAATCTAATAACAACATTTTATTAGATGACACTGCAACTATCAACTCAAAACCTCAATTAGAGATTTTTGCAGATGATGTACGTTGTTCTCATGGTTGTACCATAGGTCAACTAGACGAGAGTGCTCTGTTCTATTTACAATCACGTGGTATAGCAGAGAAAGAAGGGCGTGCTTTATTGATGTATGCTTTTGCAAACACAGTGCTGTCAAGTGTAAAAATCCCTCAGTTAAAGGATAGAATCACAAAACTTATTGCTAAGAAAATCGGTGTAAACATCGGCTTCGAGCAATAGGTAATTAGTACCATATATTAAAAGCCGTTACTCTCCAGTAACGGCTTTTTCATTTTAAACTCAACACATACTGGAGTAGCCTAAAAGTAGTCCAGTTTGTATCTTTGTAACAAAGAAAAATGCTATGCTAGACGTTAAGAAAATACGCAATGACTTCCCTATTCTCAAAAGAGAAGTAAATGGAAATCCGCTTATTTATTTTGATAATGCCGCCACTTCACAAACACCACAAGTGGTTATAGATGCTATTGTAGACTACTACTCAAACTATAATGCAAATATCCATCGCGGCGTACACTCACTTTCTCAAGAAGCAACAGACGCTTATGAGGAGGCGCGTATTAAAATTCAAAAGCATTTTAACGCAGCAAAGCCTTACGAGATCATTCTCACTGCAGGAACTACACATGCTATTAATCTTGTGGCACATGGTTTTGCCTCAATACTAAAAGAAGGTGAAGAGGTTTTAGTTTCGGCACTAGAGCACCATAGTAACATTGTACCATGGCAAATGCTTTGCGAAAAAACTGGAGCTATACTTAAAGTAATACCTCAGACAGAAAGTGGTGAGCTGGATATGGACGCTTTCGCGAAAGCGTTATCTCCTAACTTAAAACTAGTCTTTGTAAACCACGTATCTAACGCATTAGGAACTATAAACCCTATAGAGCACATCATTGAGGAAGCTCATAAAGTAGGTGCTGCAGTTCTTATAGATGGCGCACAAGCTACTCCTCACATCAAACCAGATGTACAAGCACTAGACGCCGACTTCTACGTATGTTCTGCACATAAAATTTGCGGCCCTACTGGAGTGGGAATTCTATACGGAAAAGAAGAATGGCTTACTAAACTACCTCCTTATCAAGGTGGTGGCGAGATGATAGATCAAGTAAGTTTTGAAAAAACCACCTATGCTGGTTTACCTCACAAATTTGAAGCCGGAACGCCTAACATTTGTGGAGGGATTGCTACAGCCGCAGGACTCGATTACATGAACACTATAGGCTTCGATAACATAGCGAGCTATGAAGATGAGCTTTTACAGTATGGAACGAAGAAATTACTAGAAATAGAAGGTCTAAAGATTTATGGTACTTCTGCACACAAAACTGCCGTTATTTCTTTTAATGTAGGAAATATACACCCTTATGATATAGGGACGATACTTGACAAACTAGGCATTGCAGTGCGTACTGGTCATCACTGTGCACAGCCTATTATGGAGTATTATAAAATACCAGGAACAGTACGCGCTTCTTTTTCTTTTTATAATACCAAGGAAGAAATAGACACCTTTGTAACTGGATTAAAACGAGCAGTTACCATGCTCTCATAATATCTTATAGTACATCATTTTTAGACATTGCCATATTGATACAGGTAAATTCACATATTACACTAACGTCTATTGAGCTTATAGATCAAGAACGTTTATATAATTTGATGAAGAGGGTGTATCCATCTGCATATGCGCATTTTTGGAAAGACGAAGGCTTATGGTATCTCGATCAGATTTATGGCAAAAAAAACTTAGCTCAAGAGCTTAGTGATGATAATAGCCTATACTACTTTGTGCACTATAACGATAAGATAGTAGGTATATTAAAGCTCATTGATGACTGCGAGTATGCACCGCTAGCATCTCACAAAGCTTTTAAAGTACATCGTATATACCTAGACACATCTGTTCAAGGCAAAGGTGTTGGCTATGCTCTGATGGGTTATGCAGAACAAATTGCAATAGCACAAAAACACACCCTGATCTGGCTAGACGCTATGGATAAACATACGCAAGCACAGCAATTTTATAAGAAATTAGGATTTCAAAAAACAGAACAGCAAAAACTAGACTTTACATTATTACATGATGAATACCGCCCTATGTGGTATATGCATAAAATGCTAGACTCGACAGAATGACAGTTAATCTTCTGGGCACTATCTTTGCAAATACTATTTTACTATGAAACACACATATTACATCATCGCTTTAATGCTAGGCCTCTTTTTAAGCAGCTGCGCAACCGAAAAAAAGGAAAGCGAACCGGACGTGAAAGCACCTAGATTTTCTGGATACTACACACTTACGAGTGTCGCAGAAAATCCAATCACAAAACAAGGAATCACCTTTAACATAGAAAATCAAAAAAGGAGAATAACTGGTTTTTCTGGATGTAATTCTTATAATGCAGCGTTTACACTCACAAAGGATAAATTAGATATTACAGATCCGTTATCTACTAAAAAAGCATGTCCTGCGGAGGCTATGGATTTAGAGAAAAAAATTTTCCAAAATCTCCTAAAGGTAAATAGATACACTCTCAAAAACGGAACACTTACTTTATATAACAAAGACCAAGTACTTTTTAAAGCAACATCAACAGCAATATAATTATGGCAAGTATACAAGAAATACAAGATGAAATCGTTGATGAGTTCAGCATGTTTGAAGACTGGATGCAACGTTATGAGTATATGATAGACTTAGGAAAATCACTTCCTATGATTGATGATCAGTTTAAAACTGATGATTACATCATAAAAGGCTGCCAGAGCAAAGTATGGGTACATGCAGATATGAAAGACGGTGAGATTGCCTTTACTGCAGATAGTGATGCGATTATCACAAAAGGAATCATAGCGATACTTATACGTGCTTTTTCTGGGCAACCACCACAAGCAATTATAGATGCAGACACTTCGTTTATAGACGAGATAGGACTTAAAGACCACCTCTCTCCTACCCGTGCAAACGGGCTTGTGAGCATGATCAAGCAGATAAAGCTATATGCTGTAGCTTATCAAACACAACTGAATTAAATTATCAATTACGCTTGCGCGAAAATGTGATGTAATTCACCATTATTAACTAAATAAAAGAGACTGCATTGCAGTACCACAATACATATGGAAGTAAACACAGAAGAGTTAGGAGATAAGATTGTACGAGTACTAAAAACCATTTACGATCCAGAAATTCCTGTAGATATTTATGAGTTAGGATTGATTTACGATGTTTTTGTAAACGAAGACATGGATACCAAAATCCTTATGACACTTACTACACCTAACTGCCCAGTAGCCGAAACACTACCACTTGAGGTAGAAGAGAAAGTAAAATCTCTCAAAGAAGTAAAAGATTGCGAAGTGGAAATCACTTTTGACCCACCATGGACACAAGACCTCATGAGTGAAGAAGCAAAACTAGAATTAGGAATGTTATAAAAGTATTATGATGCGTTTTAAGCTTATGGATTAAAACGCATCATCACTTTTTAATTACATGATTATGGCAGAAGAAATTATCAATAGAGTCGCTGGAAGTAAACTCATCACCTTTGATTTGGAAGATTTATATCCTAAAGGGAAGAGAGAAACACTAGACATTTCTGAATGGCTAGACCAAGGTTTTATTTTACGTGAAACTCAGTTTCGCGAAAGCATAAAAAATCACGACTGGCAGCAATATAAAGGCTCGTTTGTAGCGTTACATTGCAGTACAGACGCTATTGTTCCAGCATGGGCCTATATGCTTGTTTCTACTCAGCTACAAGATATTGCACAAAAGACGATCGTGGGCTCTTTAGAGCTTCTAGAAACTGTTCTTTACACAACGGCTATTGCAAATCTTGACACAACACCTTATCAAGGCGTACCTTTAATCGTAAAAGGATGCTCAAATAAACCAGTACCTCCTAACGCATATTTACTGCTTATAGAAAAACTTCAACCTGTGGTACGTAGCCTTATGTTTGGAGAAGCATGCTCTACCGTTCCTCTATTTAAGAAGCGCGCTTAAAAATTGTCTTGACATCCACAGACTCCCTGTGTATATTTACTTTCTTAATTTTTAAGCAAGTCCCTATGAGAACATATCTTTTTATAATACTACTAGCTACAAGTAGTATTCTAGTCGCCCAAACGAAGACTAAGAAAAAAGATTCTCTTCCTGATGGATGGAAAAGTAAAGGACTTGCCGAATTACTTTTTAGCCAAAGCGCCTTTAATAAAGAATGGCAAGGTGGAGGTACCTCTAACATCGCAGGTAACTTTAATATAAGCTGGGATCTCAATTATAAACGCAATAAACTTGCATGGGACACCAGACTTACCTCTATACTTGGTCTTGCTGCCACAAAAGATCAAAAATTTGTACGTAAAACAACAGACAGACTCGAGTTAAACAGCCTTGTGGGTAGTAGAATCAATAAATCAAACTGGTACTATTCTGGCGTGTTTAACTTTAGAACACAAATGGCACCTGGTTATGAATTTTTTGACCGCAATGTGCTTGATGAAGAGGGAGAAATTATCAACACCGTACAAGACAGAAGAGAGATAACAGATGCCTTTTCTCCAGCTTACATTCAAGCAGGGCCTGGTATTCTTTGGAAAAAAAGCAATGACTTTACAATAAACCTAGCACCCGCTACGTCTAGACTTATTTTTGTGCATTCTAAGTTTACGAGAGTTGATGAGAGCGACCCTGAAGCCGTAGCAGCTTACGAACCATTTTTTGGTGTTGAAGCAAATGAAAATACTCGTTTTGAATTAGGTTCATCACTAAGTGTCTATTATAAAGAAGAGCTGTTTGAAAATGTCGTATTTGAGAACACCCTCAACCTTTATGCAGATTACCTGGAAAAAGTAAAGAATGTCGATTTAGATTACACACTCAATGTTGCCATGCAAGTAAATAAATATGTTACTACAAATCTTGCATTACAACTCATTTATGATGAAAATGCAGTAAGCGGTTTACAGGTACGAGAAGTACTTGGAGTAGGTCTTAAATACGCTTTTCTCGAGTGGAAATCTTAGATAGCAAGCTACTTTCACAAACTATACTTACAAGCTAACGTTTAATGTCACATTTAATCGATAAAGAGGCAATACCATTAAATTAGCGAGATTACGCGTAGCAGTTTTTATTTAATTATATCTTTGCGCTACAAATCTTAACTAATTATTATTATGAAAAGACTTATTGTTTTAGGAGCAGCTATACTCCTCACAATCAGCGCGCAAGCACAAACAGAAGAAGAATTAAAAGCGCAACAAGCTCCTAAGAAAGCAGAAATTGCAAAGCTTCAAGGAGAAGTAAATAGTTTACAAGCACAAATCGATGCTCTTCCAGGATGGAAATACGGAGCATTTGGAACAATAGGAGGAAATTTCTCTAAATTTAGCGATTGGTATTCTCAAGGTGCACCTAACGTATCTTCAGGTAACATAGGTATTACCGGTAACGTATTTGCAAATAAACTAGAAGAAAAATACTTCTGGAGAAACAGCCTAAACGTAAACTTAGGATGGGTAAAATTTGATGAAGAAGGTGAGGAAGAAGAAGGCTTTCAAGAAGCTACAGATGTTTTTAATGTTTCATCTTTATACGGTTACAAGTTAACTGACAAGATTGCTGTATCTGCATTAGGTGAATACAGAACTACGATATTAAATAACTTTAACGATCCAGGATACTTAGATTTAGGTGTTGGTGCTACATGGACTCCTATTACAAACCTTGTAGTTGTAGTACACCCACTTAACTACAACTTTGTATTCTCTGATAACGACGCAGTATTTGAATCTTCTTTAGGAGCAAAAATCGTTGCAGATTATACACGTCAGATTGGTAAAATTGCATTCAAATCTAACTTATCAGCATTTGCAAGCTACAAGAGCAGCGACTTATCAAACTTCACATGGATTAACTCTTTCAGCTACAAATTGTTTAATCAAATCGGTGTTGGTTTTGAATTTGGTTTAAGAGGAAACAGACAAGAGGCAGTAAACTTCGCAAATAACAATTTACTTGCTGAAGATCCAACGGCTATTCCTTTTGAAGTAGGTGATAGCGCTGTAGATAACAAAATACAATCATACTACCTATTAGGACTTACGTATGCATTCTAAGTAATTGCAATACTACTAGCTTTAAGGCTAGTGATACATAATAAAAATGCGAGCCCTCACAGGCTCGCATTTTTGCTTTAAACAATTTCATAATATAAAAGATTATGAATATCCAAAACCTTTTAAAATGAAAAAACCAGCCTAAAAAGGCTGGTTTTTGTCGGGGTAGCAAGATTCGAACTTGCGACCTCCTCGTCCCAAACGAGGCGCGATAACCGGGCTACGCTATACCCCGAGTATTTAACGGGGTGCAAATATAATAAAATCTATTATATAATCACAAGCTTTATTGATCAATAATTATAAATCTTACTCTATTCTTATATAACTCTCGCCTTCTGCTCTATGTCCATCTTCATCTAGCTGTATTTGCTGGTAACTGTTTGCTCCCATTACTAATTCAAATCTGAAAATTTGAGTCGTGTCTACAATATTCATCATAGGGCCAGAGGCATACTCCAACCGTTCTTCTAGAAAACCATCTGCTACGGTATATGTACCATAGCCAAACCACTCATTACTATCTGATGGATCATTACGTGTCCACATCACCTTCCCTTTACTATACATCTTCACCTGCCTATACCCATTCTCATTGGGCAGCATTTCTGAGAGCATCCCATTTTCATACATCTGCTGGTTTTCTAATTCCCATACCCCTTCAAGGCTCATTGTAGGTTCATCCGTATTCCATCCATCACTCGTTATAAGTGTAGCACCCATCACATAAAAGCAAATCATCATTAGTGTTTTCATAATATTTGGGTTTAGTTAATAATTTATTTTCCAATACTTTAAGTTACAAAAAAATTAATAAGCCATGTGTTGAGGGTTTTTTCAACCACGCTATTTTCTTAATGATTAAGCTTTGTTATATTTATGCGCATAAAAACGGGTAGTAGCTTAGTCCGGTTAAAGTGCTGGTCTGGGGGACCAGAGATCGGAGGTTCGAATCCTCTCTACCCGACATAAAATAGATAGGATGTATTTATTTTACGCTTTCGCGAAAGCGTACTCCTCTCAACCCTATTAATCTCAGTCTTTTTTAAGATATTTAACCTGTGAATACAAGACAGCGTTTAGACAGAGCTTATAAAGCAGCAAAGGAAATACCATTTTCTGATGCTGATAAACTAGTTTTCTTTTCTGACTGTCACCGCGGAGACAAAAGCTTTGCCGATGATTTTGCGAGAAATGAAAATATCTATTACCACGCTCTAAAACATTATTACAAGGAAGGGTTCACCTACTGCGAGCTAGGGGATGGTGATGAATTATGGGAAAATAGCACCTTTGAAAGCATCTTACGCGCTCATAAAAATGTATATACATTACTGCAGAAGTTTCACTTTGAAAAACGACTTCACCTCATCTGGGGAAATCATGATATGGTATATCGCGATAAGAACTACGTTCAAAAGCATTTGAGCACCTATTTTGACCCAAAGGATGGCAGAGAAGAGGTTTTATTTAAAGATCTAGAGTATCATGAGGCATTGATATTAAAACATCAAGAGAGCGCTCAAGAACTATTTTTATGCCATGGTCATCAAGCCGACTGGCTCAATTATCACGGCTGGCGGTTTAATAGATTTCTCGTTAGAGTTTTATGGAAACCTCTTCAAATATTTGGTATTTCTGACCCTACGAGTCCTGCAAAAAATTACAAAGAGCTCATAAAAGTAGAGCGCCGTATTAAAAAGTGGATTACAGAAAATAACAATCTACTTACCATTACGGGTCACACACATAGACCTCGATTTCCAGAACCCGGGGATATTGCTTTTTTTAATGATGGTAGTTGTGTTCACCCACGTAGTATTACAGGTTTAGAAATAGAGAAAGGGGCTATCTCCCTTATAAAATGGCATATTACCACTACAGAAGAAGGTCACCTGCATGTAAACCGTGTATTACTAGAAGGCCCTCAAAAAATTAGGGATTATAAAACTAGCTAGCCTTATAATCCCTCGATATAATTTTTAATAATATACTTTACTCCTTCTATTCTTCTGGAGCTAAGGTTACTCTTAATCCATCCATATCTTGATGTATATGTAGCTGGCAGCCCAAACGGCTATTATCTTGTACATGAAAGGCCTCGGCAAGCATTGCTTCCTCATCATCACCCATTTCAGGTAAGTCATGATCACTCTCCACATAACATTGACATGATGCACACATCGCCATACCACCACAAATACCTATAGTACCTTCTGGAGCGAGCTCATAAGAGCGCACAACCTCCATTAAGTTCATATTCATATCTGTAGGAGCATCAATCTCGTGAGCAACGCCATCGCGATCTGTAATTGTAATTTTAATATCTATCATGGATAGCGATTTATAGGTTAACCCTCTATAATAACTTTACGATTAACCTATTACTAGTCTATTGCTTTTACTACAGCCTTAGGGGCTTCTTTCTTTGTTCCGTCAAACCCAGTGACTCCACCTACGGTCGTATATTTCATCACATAACGTTTATCTGGAAAGATACGCTGGTAAGCACTCTGGCACATTAACGTCGCTTCGTGAAAACCACAAAGGATTAACTTCAATTTACCTGGATAAGTATTTACGTCTCCTATTGCATATATACCAGGGATATTTGTTTGGTAGTCCAAACTATTATCCACTTTAATAGCATTTTTCTCAATCTCAAGCCCCCAGTCTCCTATAGGACCTAATTTAGGAGCTAATCCAAAGAGCGGTATAAAGTGATCACAAGCTTCATTAAATGTTTCCTCACCTTGTTTTATGGTTACCCCACTTACATGTGTATCTCCTAGTACATCAACCACCTCTGCTGGGGTGATTAACTTAATGCGTCCTTGATTTTTTAGCTCTTGAACTTTCTCTACACTATCAAGAGCTCCACGGAATTCATTACGACGGTGTACTAGCGTCACTTCACTAGCAACATCTGCTAGAAAAATACTCCAGTCTAAAGCACTATCTCCACCACCAGCAATAATTACCTTCTTGTCACGGTACAACTCAGGATCTCTTATGATATATTCTACCCCAATATCTTCATAGTTGGCAATATTAGGAATAGGCGGCTTGCGAGGCTCAAAACTCCCTAAACCTCCCGCAATTGCAACAACTGGCGCGTGGTGTTTTGTTCCTTTATTTGTGGTTACTATAAAGCTACCGTCCTCTTGTTTATCTATAGTTTGAGCACGCTCACCTAGTGTAAATCCTGGCTGGAAAGGCTCAATTTGTTTCATTAAATTATCTACAAGATCTCCCGCAAGCACTTCTGGAAATGCAGGGATATCATAGATAGGTTTCTTAGGATAAATCTCAGAACACTGCCCTCCTGGTTGCGGTAGTGCGTCAATAAGATGACATTTCAACTTTAATAATCCTGCTTCAAATACGGCAAAAAGTCCTGTTGGACCAGCACCTATAATGAGTATATCTGTTTTAATCATTGATTCTTATTAATACGCTTTCGCGAAAGCAAAAATAAATACATCCTCTATCTAAAAAGATGACTATTATCAGTCTTAAGCCTTAACATTAATGACTTCTTCTATCTGCGGAGCATGCTTTTTTATAGTCATCTCCACGCCACTTTTAAGTGTCATTTGATTTACAGAGCATCCTACACAAGCCCCTTGCAATTGGACACGTACAACGGTATCGTTATCTATGCCCAAAAGGGTAATATCTCCACCGTCACTCTGTAAAAACGGACGAATTTCTTGAAGTGCCTCTTCTACTTTTTGGGTTAACTCTGCTCCGGTCATAATTAATTCTTTACAGCAGAACAACCTGCCATGGTAGTAATCTTTATAGCCTCTGTTGCTGGTAGGCTTTTGTTGCGGCGTACAGTTTCTTCAACAACATTTTTAGTAAGCTCATCAAAGGCTAGCATTGTAGGCGTGTTTGCTTGTAATGCAGCTGGACGACCTACATCTCCTGCTTCACGTATACTCTGTACTAATGGTATTTCTCCCAGTAAACGTACGCCTAAATCATCGGCAAGATTCTTTGCTCCTTCCTTTCCGAAGATGTAATATTTATTATCTGGTAACTCATCTGGCGTAAAGTAAGCCATGTTCTCAACGATACCAAGTACTGGGACATTGATACTTTCTTGCTGGAACATCGCTACACCTTTCTTTGCATCTGCAAGTGCCACATTTTGAGGTGTACTCACAACAACCGCTCCTGTAATAGGTAGTGATTGCATAATGCTCAAGTGTATGTCTCCAGTTCCCGGAGGAAGGTCTAACAGTAAGAAATCTAGTTCACCCCAAGCAGCATCAAAAATCATTTGATTAAGAGCTTTTGCCGCCATAGGCCCTCTCCAGATAACCGCTTGATCTGGCTTAGTAAAAAATCCGATAGACAGTACTTTTACTCCGTAACTCTCTACAGGCTTCATTTTTGACTTACCATCTACGGTAACAGAAAGTGGTCTCTCATTTGCTACATCAAACATAATAGGTACAGAAGGACCATAGATATCTGCATCTAGAATTCCTACTTTGAATCCCATTTTTGCAAGTGTAACCGCGATATTTGAAGTCACTGTAGATTTACCCACTCCTCCTTTTCCAGAAGCAATAGCTACGATATTTTTAATACCTGGAATTTCCTTTCCTTTTATCTCGTTGCTTTCATCTTTGGCTGGTGCGTTGACTTTTACATTAACCTTCACTTGTGCTTTTGCAAACACTTTATCGTGTATGGTTTTCATAATATCAACCTCTGCCTTTTTACGTGCTTGTAACGTTGGGTTATTAATAGTAATATCTACTATCACCTCATCACCAAACGTAAGTACGTTTGTAACAGCACCACTATCTACCATGTTTTCTCCAGCACCTGGAGCTGTTATGGTTTTTAAAGCCTCAAGAATATCGTTTTTTTGTAGTTTCATTGTTGTGTTTAAGCAATTCTGAATAATCTCTAATTAGACTGATTCTAAATGCAAAGATACAACCGCGAGCATGTATATTCCAACCTTTGAAATTTCAAATTATTTGACATTTCAAGTTTGTTTAATCACAAAATATTTTATTGATTTTTAGGGATTCTCTGCCTAGCGCTAGAAGTATGGTGACAACTCCACACTAGGGTCCCAGAAGTGCTTTTTAAATGCCACAATCTTATCATCTACCACCTCTACACCCTCGTTTTCTAGTAGCTGTTGCATAAGATTAGTTTGTGCAAAATGATGCTTACCCGTAAGTAGACCCACCCGATTTACAACTCTGTGAGCAGGGACTTCACTATGTGTATGTGCACCATTCATTGCCCACCCCACCATACGGCTACTTCTCGCAGCTCCTAAGTACTTTGCAATAGCCCCATAACTTGTTACACGACCATAAGGTATCTGGGCAGCAACCGCGTAGACCTTTGTAAAGAAATTTTCGGTTTTTGGTGTATAATTCATTCGAAGTAGATAGTTCTTACTAGTGTAATAATCATTAATATCACCATAAGACCAGCCATAAAGTAATTAGAATACTTTGTAAAAGTGGTTGCTCTACTCTGAATTCTTGCAAAAAATATCACATAAAAATAAAGCGCCGTAAAGGTTCCCAATGCTGCCGCTAGCACAAAAAACGTAATAGCTACAATATCGTACTCTACTTTACCACTCACATTTAAGGCAGCGCCTAGGGCACAAAAATATGGTATGGGCAGGATATTAAGGACAGAGATCATCATCCCTTTACCTAGACTCTTGAGTCCTCTATTTTTAGATAGCTTTACTTTAGGAACCTTCCCCCGCTTTGCCTTCATAAAGAAGAACACCGCCATTATTAAGAAAATTACAAGCCCTGTTCTCAATAACATATTTTGAACAAATGGATTGCCAAAAATATATTTAGCCAGCAGTACAGCAATAAGTGCCTGTATAATTACAATAAATGATGCCCCTATAGCAACTAGCAATCCATTATTGCGACCACGTTCTACACAGGTTTTTGCAACCGACATATTTATTAGACCAGGAGGGATAACTCCTGCTAAAGCAGCAAAAAATGTAATTAAGAAGAGTTTTGTTATCTCCAAGGCTAGCGGTTACTTAACTCTAAATTTAATATAAGTAATTGGTTTTCCTTGTTCTAGATATTGTTTTTCATAAAAAGTTTGAATACCTACCACTTCCTTAGGAGAGTATTCATTCTTATACACATTATGATTTGCCTCTAAAATCTCGTGACCTTCGCCGTGAAGTAACCCTAAGGTGTAACCATGCATAAACTCAGAGTCAGTTTTTAAGTTTACACAACCGCCTGGTTTAAGCACACGCTTATACTTTTGGAGAAACTCCGTATTAGTCATTCTGTGTTTTGTGCGCTTGTACTTAATTTGAGGATCTGGAAAAGTAATCCATATTTCATCTATTTCCGCTTTCGCGAAAGCGTGCTCAATCAACTCAATTTGCGTACGCATAAAACCTACGTTAGTCAAGTTGTCTTCTATTGCTGTTTTTGCTCCTCTCCAAAAACGGGCACCTTTTATATCAATACCCACAAAGTTTTTATCTGGATAAGATTGCGCGAGCCCCACAGAATATTCTCCTTTACCACAACCTAGCTCGACTACGATAGGGTTCTCATTTTTAAAAAAGTCTTTATTCCATTTACCCTTTAATGGGAATGTACCATCTACGAGTTCTTCCCTTGTAGGTTGTACTACATTTGAAAAAGTCTCATTTTCTCTAAAACGCTTAAGCTTATTTTTACTTCCCACAGGTATATTTAATGTTTTGGTAAAATTAAGGAAACTTTTAGTAGTTAGAAGTGTTAGATATTTGCATTGTGAATTATAAAAAACACATACTAGTTGCACCCCTCAACTGGGGACTGGGTCACGCTACGCGATGCATCCCTATAATTCGCACTTTATTATCTCAAGAGTATAAGGTAACCATCGCTAGTGATGGCCAAGCCTTAAAACTCCTTATAAAGGAATTTCCAGACCTTGCTACAGTTACTTTACCTTCGTATAATATTGAGTATTCTGAGAAAGGATCGCATTTTAAAAGAAAACTAATTGCAGATTTGCCTTCCATACGAAGAACGATAAAAGAGGAGCACAGAGATCTTGAAGAACTCATCTATAAATTAAATATAGATGGTGTAATATCTGACAACAGACTTGGGCTATACACTAAAAAAGTTCCGTGTGTTATAATAAGTCACCAGCTGCAAGTCTTGAGTGGTAAAACCACATGGTTCTCATCTGCCGCTCATAGAATGTATCTTCAGAGGTTTAATGAATGTTGGGTTCCTGACGTAGCTGACGATATAAATTTAAGTGGAATTTTAGGGCATCCACAAAAAAAACTCTCTATACCTACCAAGTACATAGGACCTTTGAGCAGGATGCAATCTCGCAAGGAAGAGATTATCTATGACTATATCGCTGTATTATCTGGACCAGAGCCACAGCGCAGCATGCTAGAAGAAATTATTATTACATTATTTAAAAAATCTAGTTCAAAGCTCCTTATTGTACAAGGAAAAGTATCCTCAGAGCAGGAATTTAAGAGCGTAGGCCATCACATAAAGGTTGTAAATTATCTAACGTCTATTGCTTTAGAAAAAGCGATTAACCAGAGTAGCTATGTAATTGCACGATCTGGTTACACTACAATTATGGATCTAGCCGTAATGAGAAAAAAGGTGTTCTTTATACCTACACCTGGACAAACCGAGCAAGAATACCTTGCCGAGGTATTGAAAACAAAAAAGATTGCGCCTTACTGCACACAAGACAGTTTTAAAAGCAAAGAGCTACCTAGGCTTAAAGTATATCCTGGCTTTGAGCAAGGACTACCTGCTTATGATTTAACTCAATTCTTCGGCCTTTTCAATGGTAAAAGAGAACTCAGAGCCCACCCCAAATTCACTTTCAACATACACTCTTTCTTCATGCGCTTCAATGATGTGCTTGACAATAGACAGGCCTAGACCCGAACCTCCTACTTTACGATTACCAGATTTATCTACACGATAAAAACGCTCAAAAAGTCTAGGGATATGTACACTCTCTACTCCCTCACCATTATCTGTAATGCGCACCAGGACTTTATTCTGAATTAGATCTTGCACGCTTACTTCTGTCGTTCCGTTTTCTTTACCATACTTTATAGAGTTTTCTATAAGGTTAGTAAGTAGTTGTTGCATACGTTCTTTATCTGCATTGACCATCACGCCATCATCGTAAGGCGCATCAAAAGCAAGTGTGATATTCCTCCTTGCAGCTTTCATTTCTAACATTTCAAAGGTATTTTCCACCAGCTCTATAATGTCAAAATACTCATAGTTTATATTGAGGTCGCCCACTTCCAGCTTTGTAATCATGTCCAAATCATTTACTAGGTAAATGAGACGCTCCACACCTTTTTCGGCACGTTGTAGATATTTTTTACGTACTGCTTTATCATTTATAGCTCCATCCAAAAGCGTGAGAATATATCCTTGTACAGTAAAAAGAGGTGTTTTTAATTCATGTGCTACGTTTCCAAGAAAGTCACGTCTATATTCATCTTGAATACGTAAAGATGATATTTCTATTTTCTTACGTTTTGCATAACGCTCTACTTCCTCAGATAAGGAAGCCATGTCTGTGGTAATATTATCTGGCACAAAACTCACATCCTCAAGCAGTTTTATGTTATCATAAATCTCTTTAACTCCCTTTATAATAAAAAACTGAGTTCTATAATGGATAATTAAAAAAGAAATAACAAAGCATAGCCCCACACCTATCGCTGGCGCCTGCCAGGATGGCTCGCCCTCCCGCAACAACTCAAGTGTAACAATAAGTATCGCAAATACTATTGATATATAACTTGCCGTAATAAGAGAGAATGAGTACGACTGCTTATCTCCTGCGGCCATTAAATCACAAATTTATAGCCTACACCTTTTACAGTTTTAAAAGACGCATCTCCTATTTTTTCTCTAAGCTTACGTATGTGTACGTCTATAGTTCTCCCGCCCACTACAACTTCCAGACCCCAGACTTTATCAAGTATATCTTCTCGAGTAAACACTTTACCTGGTTTTGATGTTAATAGCGACAATAATTCAAACTCTTTACGCGGCAAAGACAATTCTTCTTTACCCTTATACACCTTATATTCCTCTCTATTGATTACGAGATTACCAACTTTTGTAACTTGAGAAGCTACTTCTTCTTCCTTAAATCTTCTTAGCAATGCTTTTACCTTACTTATTAAGACCTTAGGTTTAATAGGCTTTGTAATATAATCGTCTGCGCCAGCATCAAATCCTGCTACTTGTGAGTAATCTTCTCCTCTAGCTGTAAAGAATGTAATTATAGTTTGATCTAGATCGCTATTTGCTCTTATCACTTCACAAGCTTCTATACCGTCCATCTCTGGCATCATCACATCGAGAATGATTAAATGAGGTGAATGTTTTTTTGCAAGTTTTACAGCCTCTACACCATTTGACCCAGTTATAACTTGGTAACCTTCATTAGATAAATTATAACCTACAATTTCAAGAATATCCGGTTCATCATCTACAAGAAGTATTTTTAGGTCCTTTTTTTTCATGCTTTAAATATTATACGCCTACTGTAAATATACGTTGTTTTAATCTTTTGATTTACCCTGCAATGTATTAGCAATATTATCCTTTCTCATGTTAAGAGCATTAAGAATTCGTTAAGTTTTTCTACAACGACAACAATTGGCAAGGTAAAATTAAAGCATTTAACTGCATGATAAACAACACATCAATGACAAAAGAGTTTTTCCATTAAGCTATATTCATGCTAAAAACTACTCACCTGCCATTAATTTATCCTTAAAACTGACATAAATATGGGTAGATATGTTTTATATCTTTGCACAAACACTACTCTCAATGCCTCAACGGTCTATTTTCGATATCACTACAGATGCACAATTTGAAGAAGCTGCACTAGAATCATTCCGCTTTCAATTTGAGAATAATAGCACTTATAGATCTTTCTGTGATTTACTTTATAAACATCCCAGTGAGATTACAAAAAGTAGAGACATCCCTTTTTTACCTATTCAGTTTTTTAAATCACACACCATTCTCACGTCTGGATCAGAGCCTTCAGTTGTTTTTAGTAGTAGTGGGACTACGGGGAGCATTACTAGCAAGCACAATGTTGCAGACTTGAGTTTATATGAGGATAGTTTTAGGCACGCTTTCGCGAAAGCGTACGGCAACCCAAAAGATTATGTAATCCTAGCCTTACTACCCTCCTATCTAGAAAGAACTGGTTCTTCACTTATTTACATGGTAGATGATTTAATAAAGACCAGTAATCACCCTGACAGTGGGTTTTATTTAAATAACCTCGACGAACTAGCAAAAAAGCTAAACTCATTAGACAAGTCTGGACAAAAAGTGTTACTCATAGGAGTATCATTTGCGCTTTTAGACCTAGTAGAATCCCATCGCTTTAATCTTAAGAACACCATCATAATGGAAACTGGAGGGATGAAAGGGCGTCGCAAAGAACTAGTGCGTGAAGAGCTGCATGAAATACTTCGTAATGGTTTTGGCGTGTCTTCAATACATAGTGAGTATGGCATGACCGAGCTGTTAAGTCAAGGGTATTCTAATGGCAACGGGATATTTACCACACCTCCATGGATGAAAATATACACTCGAGACACAGAAGATGCTCTAAGCCTACTAGAAGGAACGAAAACCGGAGGTCTCAATGTGATTGACTTGGCTAATAGATTTTCTTGCCCCTTTATAGCCACTCAAGATCTTGGGCGAGTATACAAAGATGGCAGCTTTACCGTAATAGGTCGTTTTGACAACTCAGATATTCGGGGCTGCAACCTCATGTCCCTATAAAATGTAATCCTGCTAAAACTAATACGACTTACCTTACGTACGTATTACTAAAATAGCAAGTTTATGAAATCACTATCATTTATTCTCGTAGCATTGTTTACAATTGCCGCTACTGCCCAAAAAACGGATTACAACCTCAAAAAAGGATATGTAGCCGAAGGATATGACGTGACAGAGTATTTTAATAATAAGGCAATAGAAGGAAACAAGGAGTTTACCACAACCTATGATGGTGCAAAATTCAAATTTGCCAGCCATGAAAACTTAGAGGCTTTCTTGCTGACTCCAGAAAAATTCATCCCTCAATACGGAGGCTATTGTGCTTACGCCATTGCAGATAAAGGAAAAAAAGTGTCTATAGATCCAGAAACTTTTGAAATAAGAGATGGCAAATTATATCTCTTTTATAATTCATGGGGAGTAAACACCTTAGAAAAATGGAATGAAGAGGGCGCAGCCGCTTTAAAGAAAAAAGCAGATATTGAGTGGAAGAGTGTAAGGACTAAACATTAATAACGACTTCATAATAGATTGGTTAGTTAGTTAGAAAGCCCCAGATGTTCACTTGAACACTGGGGCTTTCATATATTTATTAGTAAAGTTTTTACTTAACTAGACTGCTCTAATAACAAAATAGTTTTTCTTACCTCTTTGAAGCAGTACAAAGGTTCCATTTATTAAATCTGTAGTCTGGATGGTATAATCCTCTCCTACTTTTTCCTTATTAATTGAAATGGAATTTTCTTTAAGCGCACGTCTTGCTTCTCCATTAGACTTCAAAAATCCAGTCTTCTCCGCTAGTGCTGCAATGATATCTAAGCCACCTTCTATGTCTGCTTTGTCGATCTCTGCTTGTGGCACACCTTCAAAAACATCTAGAAAGGTTGCTTCGTCAAGAGATTTCAAGTCATCACTCGTACTCTTACCAAATAATATATTTGAAGCTGCAATTGCTTTTTCTAGCGCCTCTGCATCATGTACCGTAGTAGTTACCTCTTCTGCCAGTCTCTTTTGTAAAGCTCTCTGGTGTGGAGCTTCCTTATGAGCTGCAACAAGTGCCTCAATCTCTTCTCTATCTAAAAATGTGAAGATCTTAATGTACTTCTCTGCATCCTCATCTGTTGTATTTAACCAGTACTGGTAAAATTTATATGGTGATGTTCTTTTTGCATCTAGCCATACATTTCCTCCTTCACTTTTACCAAATTTACTTCCATCAGACTTGGTAATAAGCGGGCATGTAAGTGCATATCCTTTTCCGCCTCCTATGCGACGAACTAATTCTGTACCTGTAGTAATATTACCCCATTGGTCACTTCCTCCCATTTGGAGCGTGATTCCTTCGTTTTTATACAAGTGCAAGAAGTCATATCCTTGAACCATCTGGTAGGTAAACTCTGTAAATGACATACCATCTGCATCTTCACCGGTAAGTCGGTTTTTTACAGAATCTTTTGCCATCATATAATTAACCGTAATATGCTTACCTATATCACGAATGAAGTCTAGAAAAGAAAACTCCTTCATCCAGTCATAGTTATTCACTAAAAGTGCCTGATTTTCTGCACCCGAAGTAAAGTCAAGAAATTGCGACAATTGGTTTTTCACACACTCTTGATTATGACGCAATGTTTTTTCGTCAAGAAGATTACGCTCAGAAGATTTTCCAGATGGATCCCCTATCATACCCGTAGCTCCTCCCACCAGTGCGACAGGTCTATGACCAGATCTTTGATAATGTGCCAGCAACATAATAGGAACTAAATTTCCAATGTGTAATGAGTCTGCTGTAGGGTCAAAACCTACATATGCAGAGCGCATCGCTTCCATTAAATGCTCTTCGGTTTGTGGCATCACATCGTGTATCATCCCACGCCACTTTAATTCTTCTACAAAATTCTTAATCATTGCTATTGTATTTAGGCAATAGCAAATATAAAAAGAAGCGTGTGACCACGGCTATTGTTTCTATTAAAAAGACAAATCATGTATATACTTCATATAATTAAGAATTAATCCCTGAGATGTATCTTTACCATATGATTTTAGTTACGGGGAGTACTGGACTTGTAGGCACGCATTTACTGTTAAGCCTCACACAAAAAGGTGATAGCGTTAGAGCATTATACAGAAGTGAATCTAAGAAGGAAGAGGTTGTTTCTTTTTTTGCTTTCGCGAAAGCGGAATCTCAATTACAACGTATAGATTGGGTTCAAGGGGATATTACAGAAATACCCAGCCTCGCCACAGCCTTTGAGGGTATAACCCATGTGTATCATTGTGCGGCACTTATTTCATTTGACCCCTACCAATTTAAAAAGCTTACTAAAATAAATATTGAAGGAACGGCAAATATTGTAAACCTATGCCTAGCAAATAATATAAAAAAGCTAGTCCATATAAGCTCTATTGCTACGCTGGCAAACACACCAAACAATCCAATTACAGAAGAAAATTTCTGGGATCCCGACGCCAAAAATTCGGTATATGCGCTCACAAAAAATGGCGCAGAGATGGAAGTATGGAGAGGAACACAAGAAGGCTTAAACGCAATTATTTTAAATCCCGGAATTATAATAGGTGAAGGAAACTACCAAGCTGGCAGCGGAAAATTCTTTAATCATATTCTTGAAAGAAAAGATTTATACCCTACTGGAAGTAGCGCTGTGATAGATGTAAAGGACCTAGTAGCATTAATGGAGAAAGTTATGATCACTCCTCTAGCGCAAGAAAGATACATCGCGACTGCTTACAATATCACTTATCGTGAGCTACTAAAAGAAATAGCACAGACTTTAGGCAAGAAAGCACCTACTAGACCTCTAAGCAGTAGCTTACTACAGTTTTTAAACTTCTTAGACTTTATAAGAGGCATATTTACTCGCAAAAGACAAATAACTAAAATAGGGTACAAGTCATTGCAAACACAGACGCTGTACAATAATAACAAAATAGTAGAGGCATTTAATTATGTTCCCACGCCACTGGATGAGACATTATCACGTATAGCAGTGCATATTAATCAGACTCGCTAAAATCTTCTTTTACCCGTATCTTTTTTCTGCTAAAAGTATCTGTAATTAAACGCCTTGGAATTTCTTTAAACTTTGCAGAATCATTTTGTTTAAATTTTGCTTGTACTTCTCTTGCTTTTAATGTTCGCAAAGAATCTTGCTCTTTTTTCTGCACTCTTTCTATCGAGTCATTCACTTTCAATTCTGCTTTGACTCTCTCTAGCACTTTAGCATTTAAAGATTTGTAAGCATCTACATCTGCTGTGTAATAAGCTAGATTCTTTGCATACGTAAGGCTGTCAATATCAAATTTATCATAAATATAAGTTTCTGGCTGGATCCCCAAGAGTTTAAGCTGTGCAATATTATAACCTCTAGCACTAGAAATAAGTACAGATTCATATAATATATTCTCCATGGTTTTCTGATTAATGAAATTATCTGGCTTTTCTACAGGCGGAATGTCTTGACAACTCATCAAGCACATAAAACCTAGAAATAAAGCATATAATCCTCTCATTATCTATCAAACGTAAGACGTTCACCAAAAAGTTCATCGTACACCTTAAAGTTTTTATGAGCAAGGCGCCCATTTACAAAAGTGTGTGTTATTCTAGACTTGAATGTAGTTCCTTCAAAAGGAGACCAACCGCACTTATAAAGAATATTGTCTTTTTGTACAGTCCACGGTGCATTAAGATCTACAAGCACAAGATCTGCCTTATAACCCTTACGTATATACCCTCTCTTTTCTACTTGAAAAAGTATTGCTGGATTATGACACATCTTTTCTACAATCTTCTCTAAAGAGATTTTTCCCTGATGATAAAACTCTAACATTGCCGGTAAAGCATGTTGTACTAATGGGCCGCCACTAGGAGCTTTTGTATAAACGTTATTTTTTTCTTCTAGAGTATGTGGAGCGTGATCTGTTGCTATAACATCAATCTTATCATCTAGCAATGCTTGAAAGAGCATATCACGATCTTGAGCGGTTTTTACAGCTGGATTCCATTTTATCCTAGAGCCCTTCTCATCATAATCTGCATCAGAAAACCATAGGTGATGTATGCAAACCTCTGCTGTAATTTTCTTTTCGGCTAGTGGAATGCTGTTATCAAACAACTCTGTTTCCTTACCTGTAGATAAGTGAAAAACGTGAAGTCTAGCTCCAGTTTTCTTTGCAAGCGCTATTGCTCTAGATGAAGATATATAACATGCCTCCTCACTTCTTATGATAGGGTGGAGATTCATAGGTATATCATCACCATAGCGCTCTTTATAAATGGCCAGGTTTTTTCTAATGGTCTCCTCGTCTTCACAGTGGGTTGAAATAACCATATCTGTAGACTTAAATATTTTTTCAAGCACTGCCTCATTATCTACCAGCATATTACCAGTAGAGCTCCCTAAAAACAACTTAAGTCCGGCAACACTTTTCTTATCAACTTTTAAGATCTCATCAAGGTTGTCATTAGTCCCTCCAAACATAAAAGAATAGTTTGCTGCAGATGAGTTTGCTGCAATTTCAAACTTTTCTTCCAACTTCTCAACAGTAGTAGTTTGTGGGTTTGTGTTAGGCATTTCGATAAAAGATGTAATACCTCCAGCAACAGCCGCTTTAGATTCTGTCGCAATATTTGCTTTATGAGTAAGTCCAGGCTCTCTAAAATGCACTTGGTCATCTATAATTCCAGGTATAAGATAAGTACCCTCTGCATCAAAAATGTGCACATCACCAGATTTTGCACTTATACTTTCTGCAATTTCCTCTATAATGCCATCATGTATTAATACGTCCCCTCTAAAAATGGTTCCTTCGTTAACAATATGAGCATCTTTTATTAAAATCTTTTCCATAATCACTTTTTAAAAAGGTGTTGTAATCGCATTTTAACAACACCAAAAATAGCCTCAGAGATAATACCTGAGCTCATTTTACTTTCACCTTTAGTTCTATCTGTAAAGACTACAGGAACTTCAACTATTTTAAACTTTTTGAGATATGCTTTATACTTCATCTCTATTTGAAACGCATACCCTACAAATTTAATATTTTCAAGATTTATTGCTTTTAACACCTTACGATGATAGCAAATAAATCCAGCTGTAGTATCATATATGTTCATCCTTGTTATAAACCTAACATATCTGGAGGCTCCCCAAGAAAGCAATACCCTCCCCATGGGCCAGTTTACAACATTAACTCCCGTTACGTATCTAGATCCTATAGCAAGATCTGCACCATCTTTAACACATGCATTATAAAGCCTAATCAAATCATTAGGGTTATGTGAAAAATCTGCATCCATCTCAAAAACATATTCATATTCTTGATCAAGAGCCCATTTGAAGCCCGCTATATATGCAGTACCAAGCCCATTTTTCTTAGGTCTATTTAAAAGAAATAGTTTCCCTTTATAAGATTCTTGAAGTTCTTTTACAGTAGCAGCTGTTCCATCTGGAGAATTATCATCAACAACTAAAATATGGAAAGCTCGTTGTAGCGCAAATATATTGCGCAATAGTCTCTCAATATTCTCAATCTCGTTGTAGGTGGGTATGATAACTACAGCGTTTGCCATGCAATCTTGTTTGAGGCAAATGTACTTATTTTAATAAGGTCATTACACCTCGAGAGCACCTTTTGGTAGAATTTGTAGTATTTTTAACGCTCTAAAAAAACTCCTCGATTTGGAAAGCAGCCTACGTCTTATTACATATCAAAACTGGATAACAATAACCATAGTTAGCTGCTTGATATTACTAGCTACAATTAAGTTTTTTTATCAGGCTAGATTCACAGATTTTATAAAAGTGATAGGTGCAGATCGATTTTTCAGCACAAGATCGAAAGGAGTTTTTATACTACATCCATTACAGCTTGCACTATTGATAATACAATTTACAGGCATCTCGCTTCTCTTCTACTTAACATACTGCACCTTTCAAGGCCTCACTTTTTCAGACAACTTTGATATTTTCAAGTATATATTAATAGGCTATGCCGCCTTTGAGATTATAAAATTCTTGTTAGAACGATTTATAGCATATGTTTTAAATTTTGACAAAAAGATGCAGTCTTTTTTTTACAAACGACTTAATGTTAAACACCTCTTAGGACTCTTTGCGCTTTTAGGAAGTGCCTTTATCGTATACCAACTGCAAATTCCTTTGTATTTCATTTACAGCATCCTAGGTATAATCATAACTATTTACACTATTTCACAATTTTGGCTCATTCGTAAATACAAGAGTGACTTTTTTAGGTTTCCTTTTTATTTTATTTTGTATTTTTGCACTCTCGAAATTGGGCCCTACTTTATTTTGTACTCATTCATCGCAAAACAGTAGCCCAATTAAAAAAATGAGTGTTTATGAAAGTGAAAACTATCCTCGTTTCGCAACCAAAGCCTAAGGTTGAAAACTCACCTTATTTTGAGCTAGAACAAAGACAACGCGTTAAAATAGACTTCATCCCTTTCATCCATGTAGAGGGTGTCTCAGGAAAAGAAGTTAGATTGCAAAAAGTAGATCTTAAAGACTACACAGCAATCATACTCACAAGTCGCAATGCCGTTGATCACTTCTTTAGAATTGCAGAGGAAATGCGTTTTAAAGTTCCAGATACCTTAAAATATTTTTGTCAGAGTGAAGCTGTTGCTTACTACCTTCAGAAATACGTGGTATACCGTAAGCGTAAAATATATGTAGGTAAACGCACATTTCCAGAGCTTATCCCATTAATCAAAAAGCATAAGAATGAGACATTCTTATTGCCATCATCAGATAAGTTCAAGCCTAATGTGCCAGAACTTCTCGATGCTTTAGGTGTAAAATGGATGCAATCTACTTTTTATAAAACCGTAGTAAGTGATCTTTCTGAATATGAAAATGTATTTTACGACATATTAGTATTTTTTAGTCCAAGTGGTATTCAATCATTATTTGAAAACTTCCCTAACTTTAAACAGAACGACACACGTATTGCCGCTTTTGGTAACACCACGGTAAAAGCTGCCGAAGAAGCAGGGCTTAAAGTAAATATCCAAGCACCTACACCAGAAACTCCTTCTATGACTATGGCATTAGAGAAGTACATTAAAGATGTAAACAAGAAGTAATATTCTTCCATCACATATATAAAAAACCTGCTCAGTGAGCAGGTTTTTTTATGGACGTTAGTAAAGTATACTACCCCATTTATCTAAGCAAAAATCTCTTCACGCTTAATCTCACTTAATATACCATCCCAAAGATTTAATCTTACTTTTAAAGCCTCCTTAGAGACTGTAATCACTTCATCCCATTTATTATTATCCTCTCCACATAAATGTTCAATCATCTGCAAAGCCATAGGCCCATGCTCATCTTCATCCAGCTCAATATGACGATCAAAATAATACTTAAAATCAGATAAGTCTTTAGCTGGAAAATTATCTTCTATTTCCCCAATAATTGCACTAAACATTGCTGGAATTAAATTTTCACGGCCAAAAGTGAATGCCGCTGCTATCTCATGCAAATTACCCCTATCTATAATATCAAATGTAAATTTTAAAAACTGACTTACCCCAGCTGGCAGATTTTCGATAGCCTCATGTATTGCAATTACATCAAAATCTGTAGTAACTAGACGATCTATTGCAACCGTACTCGCACCAGCTTTTTGCATAGCATCGATGTACATCTCATAATGACTCTGTCGCTCCCCTTTTGCATTAATATCCGTCTCCTCAGCAAGAACAATTTCATTGATTAAATATCTAGTTTCGGCACTTCCTATTGGTTTCCATGGAGTTTTTGTACATGTTAATCCATTTTGCAATGCCTTCAACAAAGACATAAAATCCCAAACGGCAAATACGTGATGCTCCATAAAGACCAAAAGATCTTCAGGCGTTTTTATCTCTTTATATAAAGAATGACTAAGCAACTGTTCTTGAAGCGGTTGTATTTCTCGTGTAACTTGTGCAATCATTTTCAATCTATTTTATCATATATAATACGCATATAAGCGCGTTTCGGTTCTTGTAAACAGACGACAAATTTACGTTTTTAAGAAGGTAAATTGAATTTTTACGCTTTCGCGAAAGCGTAATTAAACCATAAAAAACACTTCCTTAACATTTATAGACAGTTACTGTTTAAATCCCCTTTGATATATTTATTTTTGCACATCTCAAACAGAGCAAGAAATGTACAGAACGCACAATAATGGAAGCCTAAGAGCTGCCGATGTAAATAAGGAAGTTACCCTCGCAGGATGGGTTCAAAAATCTAGAGATAAAGGATTTATTATTTGGGTAGATCTACGTGATCGTTACGGAATGACGCAACTTGTTTTTGATGAGGAGCGTACCGATGCATCTATTATGGAGCAAGCACGTAAACTAGGACGCGAATTTGTAATTCAAGTTACTGGAACCGTAATAGAGCGTGATTCAAAAAATCCAAATATTGCTACAGGAGATATCGAGATTTTAGTATCAAAACTAGAAGTGCTTAACGCATCACTTACTCCTCCTTTTACCATAGAAGATGAAACTGATGGTGGTGAGGATGTACGCATGAAATACCGTTACCTAGATATACGCCGTAAGCCAGTGCGTGACAGCTTGATCTTTAGACATAAAGTTGCATTAGAAGTACGTAAATATCTTTCTGACCAAGATTTTATTGAGGTAGAAACACCATACTTAATCAAGTCTACTCCTGAGGGAGCTCGTGACTTTGTAGTTCCTTCTCGCATGAACGAAGGACAATTTTATGCATTACCACAATCTCCGCAAACCTTCAAGCAATTGCTTATGGTGGGAGGAATGGACAAATACTTCCAGATTGTAAAATGTTTCCGTGATGAAGATTTACGTGCAGATAGACAGCCGGAGTTTACACAAATAGACTGTGAGATGGCTTTTGTAGAGCAGGAGGATATCTTGAACATCTTTGAAGGACTTACACGCCACTTACTTAAAGAAGTAAATGGTGTTGAGATTGAGAAGTTCCCTCGCATGCTGTATGATGATGCAATGCGTTTATATGGTAATGACAAACCAGACATCCGCTTTGGGATGGAATTCGGAGAACTTAATGAGGTAGCACAACATAAGGACTTTGGCGTTTTTAATAACGCAGAGCTCGTAGTAGGTATTGCTGTCCCAGGAGGAAATAGCTATACTCGTAAAGAAATAGATAAACTTATAGACTGGGTAAAGCGCCCGCAGGTAGGTGCACTAGGAATGGTGTACTCTCGTTGCAATGACGATGGATCATTCAAGTCTTCTGTAGATAAATTTTATGACCAAGAAGATCTAGCAAAATGGGCAGAAGTAACTGGAGCTCAAAAAGGAGATCTTATCTGCATCCTTTCTGGAGAAACTTCAAAAGTTCGCGCTCAAATGAGTGCATTACGTATGGAGCTAGCAACACGTTTAGGACTAAGAGATCCTAAGGTATTTGCTCCATTATGGGTAATAGATTTCCCATTACTTGAACTAGATGAAGAGACTGGGCATTACCACGCAATGCACCACCCATTTACATCTCCTAAGCCTGGACAGATAGAACTACTAGATACAAAACCTGGAGAGGTAAAAGCAAACGCATACGACCTAGTACTTAACGGTAACGAAATAGGAGGAGGATCTATACGTATACACGATAAAGAAACGCAAGCTATCATGCTACGCCACTTAGGCTTCTCTGAAGAAGAAGCTAAGACACAGTTTGGCTTCCTTATGGATGCTTTTGAGTATGGAGCGCCACCACACGGAGGTCTTGCTTTTGGGCTAGATAGACTTGTTGCTATTCTAGGAGGACAAGAAACTATACGTGACTTTATTGCTTTCCCTAAAAATAATAGTGGTCGTGATGTCATGATAGACGCACCTGCTTTTCTTGATGATGAGCAAATGAAGGAATTGAATTTGAAGTTACGTGATCAAAAGTCAAAACACTAACAAACTCCTACTTAACAAAACCAAGTCTTGGAAACAGAAGAAAATCAAAGCAACTCTAAAGTATTTAAAACTGTTTTAAAAACGATAGCAATCACGATGGTTAGCATCTTGGTACTAGCTATCATTGCTTTTTTTATAACCATTACATTCTTTGAATAAATGAACAAAGCTCGACGTATTTTCATCATTGTTCTTTTCTTTATTCTAGCAGCGATGCTTGCATATGGCTTTTACTGCAAAGACAATGTAGACGCAGCTTTGGGTCATAAGTTTATTGGCCTTTCTATTGCAGGTGGTTTTTTCATTTTAATGCCCACTTTTATTTATCACCGCTGGAAAGATCGCAAAGTGGCAGACTATATGCTCACAGATGACGCTTTTAAAAGAATGAAAGAATTTAACAATTCCAAAGATAAAAAGCGCTGAATTTAAAGAGTTTACATTAATATAATATTAGCAAAAGTTTTGGTTACCAAATAAAAGTGTAAGTTTGCACTTTATTAATACATATTTTATAATGGAAGGAACAGTAAAATTTTTCAATGAGTCAAAAGGTTATGGTTTTATAACTAATGACGACACCGGTAAAGACATTTTTGTACACGTTACAGGTCTTAACGGGGAAACTATCAACGAAGGAGACAAAGTTGAGTACGTAGAAGAAGAAGGAAGAAAAGGATTGACTGCTGCACAAGTACGTGTATTGTAGTAATCAAGATAGATAGATACTTTTTTACGATTACAAAAGCTCGCCTATGGCGGGCTTTTTTCGTTTAGATCAATTCCTTTAAACCCTTAACTTAAAATATTCTATTAAGCACCACACTCGCGTCCAGAAGCACAATACAGAACACCCCAGCTACGATAATAAACTTCAAAATATTATGTAGTAACACATAATGAGGTCTCGCTACAGATCTCCATAAAACGGCTAGAAACAATAATAACAGAGCAACACTTCCATAAAAGTAGTAACTCATATCTCCTAACTTAAAACGATTAATTAGAAAAAAGATAGGGATTATGGTTAAGCCTGCCAATATCGTAAGCAACCACTTCGAAGTAGTTGTACCATAAATCACGGGAATTGTTCTATAATTCTGCACGAGATCGCCTTTCAAATTTTCCAGATCTTTTACCATCTCTCGCATGGCTATTACTAGAAATAAAAATGAACCGTGTACAAAAATTACAGGCGCTAGGTTCCCGTAATAGATAAATACAGCAAAGAATGGAGTAATCGCGAGTGTTGCCGCTACTAGATTACCTACAAAAGGATATTTTTTGAGTTTATGTGAGTAAATCCATATTCCAAAAATATAAAGGGCATAAAATATTACCGCTCTAAAAGACACATAGCTAGCTGCGATTACGGCTAGAAAATTGAGTACAAAATATATAGACAGCTTTGTGTTTTGACTCACGAGCCTGTCTAACATGGTCTTTTTAGGCCTATTAATCAGATCTTTTTCAGAATCGTAAAAGCTATTGATAATATAACCCGCTGCGATGGTAAAAACTCCAGCGAGCACTAGAAATAAGAGATTGAGATCAAATATAATTTCGCGTAAGCGTAAATCTGGAGCTAGTATAAATATAGAAGTAAGATACTGTGCAATGACAATTACAAGAATATTATAACCACGCACCACAGAAAAGAGACTGATTAACTTAAGGATAAAACGTTTGTTTTTTCTCGAAAGCATCAGTTACCTTTTATGTAAGTAGTAAGAATTACTAGAAAGTGTAAACCACTTCTAACTTGTGTCCCTTAAGGGCTTGCTGCGCTTTTTCTAAGTTCTCTGTAAACCCGAGCATATAACCACCACCGCCAGAGCCACAAAGCTTTAGATAATAGTCGTTACTCTCTATTCCTTGCTTCCATAGGTCATGAAATTTTGCAGGGATCATAGGTTTAAAGTTGCTAAGCACCACTTTAGATAATTGCTTCACATTACCAAAAAGTGATTTTACGTCTCCCTTCAAAAAATCATCTACACAAGCATCTGTATGTTTTACAAACTGATCTTTAAGCATTGCTCTAAAGCCATCTTGCTTCATACTTTCCATAAAGATATTTACCATAGGAGCAGTCTCACCTACGATACCACTATCTAATAAGAAAACAGCACCTGTACCCGTTTGCGCTTGAGAGGGAATTCCTGCAGCTTCAATGTGATCTTTACTATTGATGAGAATAGGTAAACTTAAATAACTATTAAGAGGGTCTAATCCAGAAGAATTGCCATGAAAGAAAGATTCCATTCCACCAAAGATTTGCTTTAAGTTAAGCAACTTCTCTCGCGTAAGATTTTCTAATACTGTGATTTTATCTACCGCATATTTATCATAAATAGCCGCTACTAGCGCACCACTACTTCCCACTCCGTAACCTTGAGGTATACTAGAATCAAAGTACATACCTGCAGCTACATCTGCTTGCATTTGATCAATATCAAATGAAACAAGCTCTGGCTGCTCCGCCCCTAAGTCTTTCAGATAGGTGACAAAACGTGCAAGATGCCCGTTTGATGCAATTGCTTCTTCAGACGGATTCTCCTCTATCTTAAGAGCTCCATTATAGAAGTTATATGGTATAGCAAGTCCTTTGGAATCTTTTATGATTCCATACTCGCCAAAAAGTAAGATTTTAGAATAAAAAAGTGGACCTTTCATAATGGGGTTCTCCTAATGAGTTACACAAATTTACAGTTTTTTTGCTCCATTACCCACACAATCATCAATATAGTGGCTATTTTGGCAAAATTTTGAAAGCTTACTAGCTATAAATTTCTGAACAGATTCCTTTTCATTTTCTGGATACAACACATGAACATTTGCTCCAGCGTCAAGTGTAAAGCAAATTTTTGAGTCTGTTTCATTGCGGTAAGCCCAGATTTCATTTATTATCTCGAGTGTTTTAGGCTTCATCAAGATAAAGTAAGGATGACTCGTCATCATCATAGCATGCAGTGTGAGCGCCTCACTTTCCACAATTTTAATGAACTGATCAACATCACCTTCCTTAAAAACTTGCATCAAGCTTGATAAGTTTTCATGTGCTTGGGTAAATCTCGCTTTCGCGAAAGCGTGACCATGCATTAAATCATGCCCTACAGTACTACTTACTTGCTTCTCGCCTTTATCTACAAGCAAGATGGTATCTTGATAATTGTGGAATTTCTCATGAATTTCTCCTTCGTAAGATGTTCCATAAAAGTTTGTACTCCCTTCTATCTCCGCATGCTTACCCCAAACCACAAGAGGCCCCTCTATACTTCTACACGCACTTCCAGAACCTAGTCTAGCAAGAAAACTTGCCTTCTCATTAAAGAAAGCATCTGTCATGGCTCCCTCCATACCTCGCTCCATTTCCATAAGACAGAGAGCAAGCGCACTCATACCAGATGCAGAACTCGCAATACCAGAGCTATGAGGAAAAGAGTTAGACGTCTCAATTTTATACTCATATTCCTTTACAAAAGGCATATAAATAGCTATACGCTCAAAAAATTTGGCAATTTTTGGCTTGAAATCTGGCGCTGCTTCTCCATCTAAAAAGATCTCAAAAGGAATCTCGCCAGAGCTATTACTATTCTTTTTATAAGATAGCGTTGTTGTTGTATGGCAGTTAGATAAGGTAAAACTTATGCTTGGATTTTGAGGTAACTGCTCACCATATTTACCCCAATATTTAACAAGGGCTATATTGCTAGGAGATTGATAACTTACAGATCCTGCAGGTAATACCTGATAATCACCAGAGGGTATAAAATCGCTTTCGGTCATTGAGTTTGAGTAGAAATTTATACAAAGATAGCAATATCAACCTTTAGAGACGTCTAAGATTATTTACTACCTTTAAGTCTTAACCAATTTATTTTATGGACAAAGATTTATTGATTCGCATTGTTCTGAGCATAATCATTTGCCTTCTCATAGGAACTATAGGTGCACTGGCAACACAAAGCAGCATAGACACATGGTATGTAGGTCTTATGAAACCTAGCTGGAGTCCGCCTAACTGGATATTTGCACCCGTATGGATTGTACTTTATATCATGATGGGTATAGCCGCAGGTATTGTGTGGAATAGAGGTTTTTATCACAAGTGGGTAAAAGTAGCTTTATACCATTTTGGTTTTCAGCTTATACTTAATGGATTGTGGAGCATCATTTTCTTCGGGCTAGAACAGCCATTCTTTGCCTTACTCACCATTTGCAGCCTTTTTATCTTAGTCATACTAACCATAAAATGGTTCAAAGTTGTAGACAGATGGAGCGCAGCATTACTTATTCCTTATTTATTATGGCTTGCATTTGCGTCGGCTCTTAATTTTGAAATCTGGCGTCTTAACTAGAAAGTTCTAACAATTTTACGATGGTTTTATAATTGCGGGTTGTAGCGACCACGCTTAATTTCTTTTCAAAAAAAGTATTTGTCGCCTTTGCTTTCCCGTACCCTTTCTCCGGATAAAGGTAAACACAGTTTTGAGTAGCTACAAAATGTTCGTTAGGTAGCTCTAAATTATTTACAAGCGCTTTATGTTCTGTGCTAGGTATGGTATGCAACAATGTAAAATAACTTGACTCTATATATTCTAGTGAGAGCGCATAGTTCTCATAAACCTGAGTGAGCATTTTACGAGTTAAAACAAACACTGGCAACTCAAAACCGTATGTGTCCACAATAGTTTTCTTTAAAACAGTTGTTACCTCGTCTATATCTTTCTCGTGAGATTTAAATACAATATTCCCACTTTGTATATAGGTCACTACCTCTGTATATCCTAGCGAAGTAAAAAGAGCTTTGAGGTCTGCCATTTTGATTTTTCTATGACCTCCTACATTAATTCCGCGCAGCAAACATATATACGTATTCATACATCTTCTATTAAGAATCTATAGCCTGAGCAGCAAGATAGCCTCCCGTCCATGCATTTTGAAAATTAAAACCACCCGTAATTGCATCTATATTGAGCACCTCACCTGCAAGATAAAGACTTGGTACTTTTTTACTTTCAAAGGTTTTAAAGTTCACCTCCTTTAGGTTAACACCTCCCGCAGTTACAAACTCCTCTTTAAAAGTACTTTTCCCGCTTACGCGAAAACGGGATTGCGTGAGCTCTCGGCTTAATGACTGTAATTGCGCCTTCGTGAGTTCTGCCCACTTGGTAGCCTGCTGAATCCCTGAGGCCGTTAATAAATTATGCCATAAACGCTTAGGCAACTCAAGTTGTGCATAGGTAAACGGAGACTGTTTTGCGTGTTTCAACTTGAGCTCTAAAAGCTCATCTAAAGCATCTTCTTGTGTAAGAAACTGCAGCCAGTTTACTTGAATCTCAAATTGATATTTCAGGTCGGCAAGTTCTCTTGCTCCCCATGCAGAGAGTTTTAAAATAGCTGGACCACTCATTCCCCAGTGAGTTATAAGCAAAGGACCTTCAGATTTCTGTTTGGTTCCTAGCACCTTTACTGTGACATTAGTTGCCAGCCCCATTAGACCCTCTATCTTTTTATCCTTGATATTAAAAGTAAAAAGTGATGGCACTGCATCTGTAATAGAGTGACCTAATTTTTGCAATAATGACCACATTTTAGGATTACTTCCAGTAGTCATTACAAGGTGCTCACATGTGAAATCACCTTTACTCGTCTTTACATAAAAGGGATCTTTATTTGAAATTCTCGCTTTCGCGAAAGCGGAATCAAAACCAACATCTTGCACAGAATGATTAGTAAGTACTTCAATATTGTGCTTACGAGCCTCCCTTAAAAAACAATCTACAATGGTAGATGAAGAGTCTGTAATGGGGAACATCCTCCCATCTTCCTCAATTTTCAGTTCGACACCGCGCTCTTCAAACCAAGCAATAGTATCACCAGTCATAAACGTATGAAATGGCCCTAGCAACTCTTTTTGACCACGAGGATATTTTTTTGAAAGTTCTTTAGGTATAAACTCGGCGTGAGTCACATTACAACGCCCACCTCCAGAGATTTTCACCTTGGTAAGCACATCCTTGCCTCGTTCTAAAATGGCAATTTTAAGCGATGGTCTCTTCTCGGCTATATTAATAGCTGTAAAAAAACCGGCTGCTCCTCCACCTACTATAAGTATATCAAATTTATTCATGTGCGACATCTGGTACAATACGAGTGTCAAAGATAAGTGTATTCACAGGCTCTAAGATATAAAACTCCCAAGGCTCTAGTACAAATCCATCATTTGAGCTTATGAGCACCTCCTTATCGTTTACCATATCTGTAAACGTACCGCTATATGGGTAGGTAGTTTTTACAGTCTTGCTTGAGAAATTACCAATGAATACTAATTGCTCTGCTTCCTTTTCTCTTCCAAAACTCATTACAGCTGGGTGACTTAGATCTATCTTTATAAGTGAAGCCTTTTCTTTACCACCATGCAGTGCCGTATTATTATTTTTAAGAGCCCCGAGGGTTGCTAATAATTCAAAGTAATCTCCTCGTTCCTTAGGTATACTATCTTTTTCAAAAAAGGCTAATCGTTTATCCAGATCATATTCCTGCCCACTATAAACAAGAGGCATGCCTGGCAACATATAGGTAAGTGTGGTAAAGATCTCTTTATTGTCTGGCATGCGCTCACCTAGCGTTCCTGCCCAGCTATTTTCGTCATGATTTGTAACAAAGTACATATTCATATCATCTTGAGCTAGTGTTTGGTCATACTGTGCGAGTAGTGTCCAGAAGTCCTCTACACTTTTTTCTTCTTTGGCTATTTCATTAAGTAAATGATGCATCTGCCAGGCGTAGTGCATATCAAAACCATTTGCCATAAGATCCTCTTGCTCTGCTTCTGCAAGCATAAATAGCGGTGACTTTATTTGCTCAAGAGAATCTATTGCTTTCTTGAAAAATGGTACTGGCACTTTATGAGCAACATCCATTCTAAAACCATCAATATCATGTTCTTGTACCCAATACAACAAATCTGCAATCATCTCATCGCGCATGGCTTGATTATCGTAATTAAGATCTGCCACATCAGTCCATCCCCACGATTTACCGGTTGCTGGATCTATAGGATCAACAATCTCTCCTTTATCATTTTGAGTATACCATTCGGGGTGCTTTGTAATCCACGTGTGATTCCATCCCGTATGATTAGGCACCCAGTCCAGCACAACAGCTATTCCATGCTCATGAGCAACCTTAATCATATCATCCACATCTTGCAAAGTGCCAAACTCAGGGTTTACCTCTCTAAAATCTGACACTGCATAATAGCTCCCCAACTCCCCCTTTCTATTAGTTTCGGAAATAGGAAAAATAGGCATCACCCAGAGTATCTTAACCCCTAACTCTTTTATTACAGGTATATCTTTTGTAAAAGATGCAAAGTTTCCTTCGGCGGAGTACTGCCTTATATTCACTTCATATATAACCCCAGACTCTTCCATGGTTTCATCAAACTGGAAAGAGGTGTTTGATAACGCTTTCGCGAAAGCGGGAGATTCATTTGAAGTATTGAATTCACAAGAAAATAGTGTTGTAACGAGTACAGCTAAGCTTAAAAAATACTTTTTCATAAGATTCCTTTTTGTGTGAAATTAGACTAATAATAAAATCTGATCAAAGTTAGCCAAATGCGACACCGATGGCGGTGATATATGACTTAAAAACAATTTTAAGTAATTATATAAAAAAACTTGGGCTATTTAAATCATAATATGACAATCAAAGCAATCAAATATTATGGTATTCTTACAAATCTCCCCTTGTTCACACGAAATCGTTTTCGTAACTTTATGGGGGTAGTCACACTATCTTAACATAAAATTTGCATATTTTTAACCCTTATAAAGTGTACAAACACTCAAATAAACTAAGCAAACTAATTTTAAACAAGATTCTTATGAAGAAAGTAATACTTAAAAGTATGCTCTTGTTTGTTGCAATCCTCTTTGTAGGAATTGCCCAAGCCCAGACGGTGACTGGAACAGTTACTGAGGAAAACGGCCCATTACCGGGAGCAAATGTTATTGTAAAGGGTACTTCAAACGGTGCAACTACCGATTTTGATGGAAACTACAGTCTTAACAACGTACCAAACGATGCAACACTCGTTTTTAGTTACGTAGGTTATGCCGCTCAAGAAGTAGCTGTAGGTGGAAGAAGCACGATTAATATTGCTCTTGCTCCAGACAATGCACTTGATGAAGTGGTACTTATCGGTTACGGATCAACAACGATAAAGGACGCCACGGGATCTGTTGATAACGTTGGTTCAGAAGACTTCAACCAAGGTGTTATCCAATCACCAGAGCAACTTATACAAGGTAAAACAGCCGGTGTTACAATATCAGAATCTTCTGGAGAGCCTGGAGCAGGTATTGCAGTAAACATACGTGGTAGTAATTCTGTAAGAGCTAACAACAATCCATTATTTGTAGTGGACGGAATACCTTTAGCTGGTGGAGGAGCACCTGCTAATGGTGTAGGTGGTGTAGGAGCTACAAGTGGAGGTAATCCTTTAAGTTTCTTAAATCCTAATGACATTGAAAGTATTTCGATACTTAAAGACGCCTCAGCTACTGCAATCTACGGATCTCGTGGAGCAAACGGTGTTGTTATTGTACAAACAAAACAAGGAAGAGGAGCTTCTAAGGGTGTTTGGGAATTAGGATCTACGGTAAGTTCATCTGCAGCAGCAGATAGATATGACTTATTAAATGCACAAGAATTTAACGACGCCTTAGATAACATAGATGTTACAGCATTACCTGGAAATGCTAACACAGATTGGCAGGACTTTTACACTCGTGAGGCTTTTTCAAGACAAACTAATTTAAGCTATTCTAAGAGCTACAATGGTGGTAATGTAAGATTATCAGGGTCATATAGCAACACTAATGGAATTATAGAGGATTCCAACTTAGAGAGATACTCAGGACGTGTAAACTTTTCTCAACGTTTTTTTGAAGACAAATTAACACTTACGGGAACTGGGGCTATTTCTCAAGTAGACAGAGGATCTCCTCCTTTGGATGGAACTGTTGGATCAACAGGCGACTTAATAGGTGCTTCTTTAAGTGCTAGCCCATTATTTCCTTTAGAAGAAAATTTAACATTTGGACAAAACACACTAAACCCGGTTAGTTTACTGAATAACTATCTTGCCGAATCTAAAAGTACTCGTGTTCTCGCAAACATTTCAGCGAAATATGATTTTACAGATGATTTTAGCGCCAAGGTAACTGTAGGTTATGATAACACCGATGCACAGACAATTACAGCCTTCAATAGAACTGTACAGGGTCTAAACGGAGTGTCAGGTATTGGTCGTGGAAGTCTGAATACTATAGACCAAACTAATACACTTTTAGAAGCGACTTTAAATTACAAGAAAGAATTTGGTAATATTAAAGTCGATGTTTTAGGTGGTTTCTCTTATCAAAAATTTGACAGAAGTGGAGTTTTCGCTCAAGGAGCTGGTTTTGGAGGAGATGACCTTGATGTTATCCACTCTCAACTTTTAAATCAATACGACTTAGCACGAAATTCGATAGATGGAAGATTTCAAGTATTCGGTTATGGAACTGATGGTAGCTACGTAAGTAGATTATTTCCAGAAATCGACTTAACAGGGGAACTTGGAGAGTTTGAAAGATTAATACCTGCTTACACGGCTGGAATATTTGACAATTTTGATGAATTACAGTCTTATTTTGTTAGAGCTAATGTATCATTTAATGATAAGTTTTTATTTACTGGTACAATGAGAGCAGATGGCTCAACACTATTTGGTAATAATAAAAGATATGGCTATTTCCCTTCAGGAGCTTTTGCATGGCAAGTACACGAAGAAGATTTTATAGGAGATACTTTCTCTACATTAAAGCTTAGAGTAGGTGCTGGTAGCGTAGGAAATCAAGAAGGCTTAGGGTTTGGTGGTTTCTTATTTAGAACTGTTGCTCAAGGTGGTGGAATTTCAAATAATCTAGAGGTACTACCTAGACCGGGAACTGAAACAGTAGGTAATTTCCCTAATCCTGATCTTAAATGGGAAAATACTATAGATCTAAACTTAGGTGTTGATTTTGGGTTTGACAATGATCGCCTTAATGGATCTGTAAACTTATACAGAAAAGAAACAAACGACTTACTGATTCCTGTGGAAACAGCAGCGCCTGGTGCAGGCGGCACTTTTATTCGTAATCTTGACGACACTACCATCGTAAATCAAGGTGTTGAATTTAGTTTAAATTATGATTTCATCAATACAGAGGATTGGGGATTTGATGTAGGTTTTAATGTTGCCTACAATGACAACATGGTTGAAGGCTTAAGAGTTCCTGTAAGGGCTGGAGCGCTGAGAGGTGCAGGTTTAACCGGTTCTGCTGTACAGCGTTTAGAAGCCGGTCAACCAATTTTCTCATTCTTTCTACCTGTATTTGAAGGATTTGATACCGATGGCCAGCCTATTTATGAAGATGTAAATGGGGATGGTGTAGGAGACGCTTTTACTGATCAAAAATTCGTAGGAGAAAATGCGTTACCAGATGTAACAGCTGGCTTAAACCTTACAGCACGTTATAAGAATTTTGATATATCAACGTATTTCAATGGTCAATTTGGATTCTCTGTATACAACCTTACAGCAAATGCTCTATTCAATCAAGGACAGTTAAGTAATAATAAAAACGTTACGCAAGCAGTAATCCAAAGTGACGAAGCTGCATCTGCAACTGCAGATCCTTCAACTCGTTTTCTGGAAAAAGGTGATTTTGTGAGATTAACTTCTGCATCAATAGGGTATAATTTTCCATTGAGTGGAGAAGGATTCTTTGATTCTCTTAGGTTTAATCTTACCGGACAAAACTTATTCCTTATTTCTGGATATAGTGGTCTAGACCCAGAGGTTTCTACTAATACTGGTGATCTTGATCAGAACGTAAACATACCTTCAAGAGGTATTGATTACTTACAATTTCCAAGAGCAAGGACATTCACACTAGGTGTGAATGCAAGATTTTAATAAAAAAAAAGGAAAATTATGAAACAAAAAATGACAGTAAATAATTTTAAAAGACTCCTAGCACTAGGGGTGCTCTCAGGAGTCCTTTTAACTTCTTGTACAGACCTAGAGATTGAAGCAACAGACTCAATTTTTCTAGATGCTAATGATTCAACATTCCAAGGAATTGAAGATCCTTCTTCCTTTTTAGATGGAGTTTATAACAGTATAAATGGATTTATAGGTGATCAAACCAATTTATTTGCATTAAGTGAGGTGACTACAGATGCCGCACTTATTCCTACAAGAGGAGCAGATTGGGGAGATAATGGTCAATGGAGACAACTACATGAACAGACTTGGCCTACAGATCATAACTTTATTTTAGGCACTTGGAACCAATGGAATGGTTTACAATTTCAAGCTTCACAAGTGTTATCTGACCTCACAGAAGCGTCACCTGAGTTGAAGGCGAATGCTTCATTTTTGAGAGCGTTAGGTACTTGGGTTATTTTAGACAACTATGGTCAAGTTCCAATACGCGACGTTACAGGATCACCAATAGATGATCCAATTGTATTAAGAGGCGCTGAGGCAGTAGATTTAATCGTATCCGACTTAACTGATGCGATAAATGGATTACCATTAGCAGGACCAGGATCGGGAAATACAAGACCAGAAAAAGCTGGGGCGAGATATCTTCTAGCTAAAGTCCTTCTTAACAAACATGTTTATTTAGGAACTCAACCTGATCCAGCTGATATGGCTCAAGTAGTAACACTAGTCGACGCAATAAATGCCGAGGGTTATGACTTAGTTGGAGGCTATTTCGATATTTTCAGACCTGAACTTGACAATGAAACTATTTGGTTCTTACAAACTGGAGTTGGAAATAGAATATATAATGGTCTTCATTACAACAGTACAATTACTTCTGGGGGAGGATGGAATGGATTCTCCACACTAGCCGAGTACTACGATCTTTTTGAAGGAGATCCAAACATCAATGTTGCTGGAAGTGGCCAAGAAGAGCGTAGAGGTATGGTTCCATTACAAGGTCTACCAGTAGGTTCTGTAGCTGGAGCCAATGGCGACGATAATGGCGACGGTTTTATCGATGGATCATCAGTAGGAAGAGGATTTTTAATTGGACAACAATATGCAGATGATGGCACCGCTCTTAGTGATAGAGTAGGTAACCCACTGACTTTTAAAAGGGAATTTCAAGACGCTCAAGGAAACACAAGCCTTATCGGGAATGATGAAACTACTGGAATTAGAGTTACTAAATATAGTCCAATGTTTGACGGAGGCTTTACAAATCACGAAATTTACTTCAGATATTCTGATGCTCACTTGATGAAAGCAGAAGCCCTTTTTAGAGCTGGTGATACTGGATCTGCAACAGCACTTGTAAATGAATTAAGAGTATTACGTGAAGCTACTCCAATTGGATCGGTAACAGCACAAGATATAATTGATGAAAGAGGACGCGAGTTATATGCTGAACTCTGGAGAAGGAATGATTTGATTAGATTTGGACAATACACAAATGATTGGACATTAAAAAGCCCTTCTGCTGTAGGAGATACTAGTCGTAATTTATTTCCAATACCTGCATCACAATTACTACTAAACCCTAATCTTACTCAAAACCCAGGCTACTAAACTTGGTAATTTAATTAGCTTAAAAGAGGGTTAGATGTTATCTAGCCCTCTTTTTATATATACAACTTACAAGCAAACTACCTTGAAACAGATTTTTACATTTATCGCTTTTATGTTCTTTATAATTTCATGTAAGGACCAGAAAACAGATGTAAGATTTAAACTTAAAACAGATTCAGGTATAACATTCAAAAATGAATTGTCTCCTGACTCAGATTTGAATATTTTAAACTATCTGTACTATAATAATGGCGCAGGAATAGCAACTGGAGATTTTGATAATGATGGATTAATAGACATTTATTTTACTTCAAATCAAGGACCAGATAGGTTCTACCGCAATCAAGCTAATCTTACTTTTAAAGATATTACAATACAAGCAGGCATCTCTAATGATACTGGGTGGACTACAGGTGTAACTACTGTAGACATTAATAATGACGGACTACTAGATATCTATATATCTAAAGTAGCTGGGCATTTAAAACTTAAAGGGCATAATCTTCTCTACGTAAATCAAGGTCTCAACAATGGCCAAATGGCCTTTAAAGAAGAATCAAAAAAATACCAATTAGATCTATCTGGATTGTTTACTCAATCTGCCTTTTTTGATTATGATAATGATGGCGATCTTGATGCCTATATCATGGGGCATTCTTTATATCCTAATGCATATTTTGGTCGAGGAAGTCAGCGCACAAAGGTGGATAGCATCAGTGGAGACAAACTATTAGAAAATCGAGATGGTGTTTTTATAGACGTTTCCGCGAAAGCGAATATATTTTCATCTAGAATAGGTTACGGACTAGGACTTGCCATAAGTGATATAAACAACGATGGTTATCCTGACATTTATATAGGTAATGATTTCTTTGAGGATGACTATCTATATATAAATCAAACTGATGGAACCTTTAAAGAAGTCAATACTACAGAAGGAAAGTTAGGTCACACTAGCCATTTTTCTATGGGTAATGATATTGCAGACATCAATAATGATGGGTTTACCGATATCCTATCTGTAGACATGCTACCAGAGAATTTAGAAACCTTAAAATCATCTGGAACGGAATTTAATTTCCCTATTTTCCAGAATCAGTTACGTCAAGGATATCAACCTCAATTCATGCAAAACACCTTACATATTAATCAAGGGAAAGAGCAATTTACTGAGACGGCTTTTCTAAGCGGCATTTCAAGTACGGAATGGAGCTGGTCTCCCCTACTTGCCGATTTTGACAACGATGGTGATAAAGACATATACATCACAAACGGCATCGTAGGAGCTACAAATGATATGGATTTTATAAATTTTATATCCAATGAAAATATTCAAAAGAGGATAGGCAGTCGCATGACTGACAAGGAACTTCCGCTATTAGACGAAATACCACAGAAGAAAACAGAAAACTATTTCTTCTCAAATAATGGTAATGGAACTTTTGAGAACACCTCAAAATCGTGGATAGAGAGTAGTACCTCCTTTAGTAACGGAAGTAGTTATGCAGATTTAGATAACGATGGTGATCTAGACATCATAGTAAATAATGTAAATGAACAGGCTTATTTACTAGAAAACAAAACCCAACAATTAAAGGATAGTATGCATTATCTGAAGATTCGTTTTAAAGGATCTCCTCAAAATACCTTGGGTATTGGAGCACAAGTTCATGTATACACCGCAACAAACTATCAATATTTTGAAAACTATACTACTAGGGGATACTTGTCTTCTATAGCACCTGAATTATCAATTGGTTTAGGCAAACAGAAGAGTATCGATTCTCTCAGTATTATGTGGGCAGACGGTAAGAAGCAAACCTTGAAAAACATAAAAGCAGATCAAATTATTACTCTAGCATATGATACATCTTCTGCGGCTTCTTCTAGCCAAAAAGAAACATTAAAAGCACAAATAACTGACAGCATTATACCTTTCAAACATATAGATAACGCCACGCTAGAATTCAGCCGGAATCCCCTTGTACCTTATGCATCTACTAACCTTAGTAAAGCAATTGTTGCTGGAGATTTAAATAATGATGGACTTGATGACATGGTTGCTCTTGGTTCTAAAATAGAAGAATCTACAACTTACATACAGACATCCTCAGGTACATTTAACGAAGTACATCTCCCGGAAAATGATAAACATCAAATACATGAGGACATTGATGGTGTCATTGCAGATGTAAATGGCGATTCCTTAAACGACTTAATTATAGTAAGCGGTGGGAATGAAATAAAATCTGGCAAGCCTCTTCAACCAAGATTATATATTAATCATGGAACATCATTATCCTACGACGAGACTGCATTCTCAGATATAGCAGTAAACGCATCCACCGTAAAAGCCATTGATATCGATAACGATGGGGATCTCGATATATCTATAACTAGTGACGTGATTCCTCAACAATTTGGCACTACTCCACTGCAATATATTCTTGAGAACAATGGGAAAGGTGTTTTTAAGGATGTCACAACTCAGTACAGCACATTGTTTCAACGTATAGGAAACGTCCGAGATATTCAATGGATAGATATAGATAACAACGGCTATAAGGATGCTGTAGTTATAGGGCACTGGATGCCTCCTGCAGTTTTTCTTAATGATGGAACCAAGCTTTCAAAGCAGGATAATGACGGATTAGAAGCGTTTAAAGGGTGGTTCAATTCATTAAAAGTAGCAGACTTTGACAATGACGGGGATTTAGATATCATTGCTGGAAATTGGGGACTTAATTCAAGACTTACTGCTTCTGCAGACCAACCATTACAGTTATATATTCAAGATTTTGACAGCAATGGAACTCACGACCCTATTGTAACGTATTATTATCAAGGAGAAGAAACTACCATTGCAACAAAAGATGAACTCGTAAAACAGCTACCTCAACTCAATAAGAAATACTTGTCTTATAACGCTTTCGCGAAAGCGAAATTTAAAGAAATACTACCTCAAGATAAACTAAGGGATGCTCAAGTAAAGTCTGTCACACAACTTGCTTCCATGTATTTTGAAAACGACGGAGACAATACATTTACAGCACATGAGCTACCACTACTTTCTCAAATCTCATCTGTTCATGACATTCTAGTAGATGATATAAATGACGATGGTTATAAAGATGTATTGTTAGTAGGCAATGATTATGAAATAAGCACTCAACTAGGAAGACTAGATGGATCACAAGGCGTTCTCCTTATCAACGATAAAAAGGGCTTCTTCCGCATAGAAAAACAACCAAAATTTAATATTTTAGGAGCTTCCAGAAGCATACAAACAATTACCATTTCTGGAACAACCTATTACCTTATAGGAAGGAATAATGACACCCCATTATTCATAAGAAAAGACGACTAAACTTTATGGAAACACTACAAAAATATGGGCTTTTATTAATAGTCCTTCCCCTATTATTACTTTCTTGTGATGAGCAGTCTAGCCCAACCCAAAAGTCAGAGAGCGATACGCTATTTACGGAGATGCCCTCAGACAGTACTGGCGTTAATTTTATAAATAGTATTAAAAATGAATCTGACTTCAATATTTTTAAATACCGAAACTTCTATAATGGTGGTGGCGTTGCTATAGGTGACATTAATAATGATGGCCTAGCAGATATTTACCTAACGGCAAATATGGGTAAGAACAAGCTCTTTTTAAACAAAGGAGATTTTAAATTTGAAGATATTTCAGCATCTGCAGGAATTGAAGGAAACAAGCCTTGGTCTACAGGAGTAACAATGGCAGATGTAAATGCAGATGGCCTTCTTGATATTTATGTGAGTAATGCAGGAAACCTCGAAGAAGATAGTCATGACAATGACTTGTATATAAACAACGGCGACCTAACCTTTACTGAAAAAGCAAAAGAATACAACCTAGCGACTTCAGGATTTTCAACCCAAGCTTCCTTTTTTGATTATGATAAAGATGGTGATCTTGATGTCTATATTCTTAACAATAGTAACGTTCCCGTAAGTAGCTTAGGAAATAAGGGACAACGTGACAAACGTGCCCAAAACTGGGAAAGTGTAGGCAGCCAGTTTAGAGGCGTAGGAGACTTGCTAATGCGCAACGACGGCGGAATATTTACAGACGTAAGTGAAGAGGCAGGCATTTATGGTTCCTTAATAGGTTTTGGGCTGGGTGTCGTAGTTACTGATATTAACCAAGATTTATGGCCAGACATTTATATCTCAAATGATTTCTTTGAGCGTGACTATTTATACATCAACAATCAAGATGGAACATTTACAGAAGAAATAAAAGAATGGACCTCTCACTTATCCCTATCTGCGATGGGAATTGATATTTCTGATATAAATAACGATGGTTTACAAGATATTTTTATCACAGATATGTTGCCCGAAAATGAGCAACGCGTTAAGTCTGTTATGGAGTTTGATGGATATAACGTTTATAAACGAAAGCAACGTAACGATTTCTACCAACAATTTATACAGAACACATTACAGATAAATAATGGTAATGGTTCGTTTTCTGAAACCGCATATCATAGCGGGGTGAACGCTACAGACTGGAGCTGGTCTGGACTCGTATTTGACATGGATAATGATGGATTCAGAGATATTTATGTTACTAATGGAATAAATCATGACCTCACAGATCTTGACTTTGTAGACTTCTTTGCAGATAAACTTATGCGTAGTCAAGCTACTGGAAAAACACATCCTGTAGATTCTATAATCAATAAAATGCCAGTGAAGCCACTAGCTAATTATGCGTATCATAATCAAAAAGATATCACGTTTAAAAATAAATCTAAAGACTGGGGACTTGCTACACCGAGTATGAGTAATGGTGCCGCTCACGCAGATCTTGATAATGATGGTGATCTCGATATCGTGGTTAACAATGTAAATATGCCTTCCTTTATTTACCGAAACAATACGAAAGTCGATAAGGATCATAACTATATTAAACTTACATTTAAAGGAGGTGACAAAAACAAGTTTGCAGTAGGCACCACAGTAAGACTCTACCACAATAATCTTTCAGTATTACAAGAACTTATACCTTCTCGCGGATTCCAGTCATCTATGGATCATGATATGACTATCGGACTAGGAAGCTCTACAACTATAGACTCACTTCGCGTTATATGGCCTGATGATAAAACACAGCTTTTCACAAAAGTAAAAGCAAACCAAACGCTCAATTTATCAATCATAGACGCATCTGAAACCTATGTTCCTGTAAAAAAGAATAAGCCTACATTACTAAAAGAAATTACAAACCCTACACTTATTGCTCACAAAGAGAATAATTATAGTGACTTTGATTTTGAGGGACTCATTGCCAAGAAACTTTCTCAAGAAGGACCTGCAATTGCAATAGGAGATATAGACAATGATGGTAATGACGATATCTTCATAGGTGGAGCAAAAGGGCAAACTAGCATGCTCTATATTCATAAAGGAAAAGGTAATCTTATTCCATCTAGTAAAATTACTTTTGAAAAGGCTGCATTATTTGAAGACACAGCAGCCACTTTTGTAGATGTAAATAATGACGGCTTTTTAGATCTTATTGTATCCACTGGAGGTGGTCAAGTAGATGCGGAGGCTTACTACATTTCTAGACTTTACATAAATAACGGCAATGGAACTTTTAAAGATGCACGTAGTTTACCATCTGCACATCAAAGTGCATCTGTAATTGCACCTAACGACATTGATGGCGATGGAGATATAGATTTATTCATTGGTAGTAGAAGCGTTGCTGGTGTTTACGGTATTAACCCGCCGCACGCAATCTTAATTAATGACGGAAAAGGGAATTTCACTAAAGACAATCTACTCTCTAAGCAGCTTAATCCTGCTGGAATGGTAACAGACGCGCTATGGATAGATCTTGATGCTGACAACAATAAAGAATTAATAACGGTTTCAGACTGGGGAACTCCTACTGCATTTAACATCACAAGCGAGTCCATTAAAGTTATAGATACTGGACTATCATCTTATGCAGGATGGTGGAATGCTATACAAAGCGCAGATTTTGACAATGATGGCGACTTAGACCTTATACTTGGTAATGATGGAACAAATGTGCATTACAAACCTGGAAGTGATGGCCCGCTTAAAATGTTTATCACAGACTTTGATGGAAATGGTACGATAGAACAAATCACAACCTACTCAGAGGGTGGCAAAGACTTCCCAATACATCAAAAGAGCGAAATCACATCACAAATAGTTTCTCTCAAAAAGAAAAATCTCAAAGCATCAGATTATGCAAAGCGATCCATTGATGAACTTTTTCCTAAGGATATTTTAGCTAACGCAATTATAAAAGAGGTCAATACAGCCGAGACTGTAATAGCTATAAATGAAGGAAACGGCAACTTTACCATCAAAGCATTACCTACCCGAGTACAACTATCTTGTGTTTGTGGTATTACATGTACAGATGTAAATAATGATGGCAATCTTGATATTTTAATGGGAGGTAATAATTTTGAATTCAAACCTCAATACTCCCAACTTGATGCGGGATATGCTCATGTGTTACTGGGTGATGGTAAAGCAAATTTTGAATGGCAAGATTATACAGACACTGGCTTCTTTGTTCGCGAAGAAATGAAACATCTAGAATCATTTAAAGATGCTCAAGGCAATATATTTCTCGTATCAGCGATTAATGATGGAAAACCTAGAATTTTCACAGCAAACAAGTAATTCATGAAGTGGGGAGTTCTATTAAGTCTGTGTTATCTGCTCATTGGTTGTACCCATCAACCAGTACAAGAAGCACCTGGGCTATTTTCAAACCCTACCAGCACGAGTACTGGAATCACTTTTTCAAACAATCTCACAGAGACAGATAGTCTCAACATACTCGACTACTTGTACTTCTACAATGGTGGTGGCACCGCTGTAGGAGATATTAACAATGATGGGTTACCAGATATCTACCTCTCTGGAAATCAAGTGAAAAATAAGCTCTACCTCAATAATGGTGATCTTACGTTTAAAGATATCTCGGCTAGTGCTGGTGTAGCAGGAAAAAGCTCTTGGAATACGGGAACAATAATGTTTGACGCAAACTCAGATGGACTGTTAGATATCTATGTGCGTTCCGTAGTAGGGATAAATAATTTCCAAGGACACGACGAGCTTTTTATAAATAATGGTGATGAGACTTTTACAGAGCGTGCTGCAGAGTTTGGTCTTGATTTTCAAAATTATGGAACCACCGCCGCCGTTCTTGATTATGATAAAGATGGTGATCTCGACCTGTATTTACTCAACCATGCTGTACATACAGAATCCTCATTTGGTCATGCAAATTTACGTTTAGAACGTAACGACAAAACGGGAGACAAGCTTCTTAGAAACGATGGAAATACCTTTACAGATGTCAGTGAAGAAATGGGCATTTTTGGCGGTATCAATGGGTATGGCCTAGGTATTTCTATTGCAGATTTCAATCAGGATGGTTATCCAGATATTTACGTAGGTAATGACTTTCATGAGGATGACTATTACTATATCAATGAAGGAGGATTACGCTTTCGCGAAAGCTTAAAAGAACAATTCCCACACACTTCAAGATTTTCAATGGGTAATGACGCTTCAGATCTTAACCATGATGGTTTCCCTGATCTCATGTCACTCGATATGTTACCAGAAGACGAGAATGTTTTAAAAGCCTCCGAAGGTGATGATAATATCCAAACGCAAAAACTGCGTACAGAACGTTTTGGGTATCACTACCAGTTTACCCGTAATATGCTATTTGTAAATCAGCCGGGATATCAATTTCAAGAACGTGCCCTTTCCTCTGGAGTTGCGGCAACAGACTGGAGCTGGAGTGCCCTCTTTGCAGATTTTAATCAAGATGGCAATCAAGACTTATTTATTTCAAATGGTATCCCAAAACGACCTAATAATCTTGATTTTATTAATTTTATTTCTAGCGGTAAGATTCAAAACAGGCTCAACGAGACAAGACTTCTAGATAACGAAGCTCTTAATCTTATGCCTGATGGTGCTTCACACAACTACGTGTATCAAGGAAATGAAGATCTCGTCTTTACAGATCAATCTGGAGTGTGGATTGACAAAAAACCTACGGTGTCTGGTGCTTCTGCGCTGGCAGATCTTGATAATGATGGGGACCTTGATGTTGTTGTAAATAACATAAATCAAGAGGCAACTATTTATGTGAACCAAACAGACACTACAGCAACCTTTTTAAAATTAAAGTTTAAATATTCTAAAGCTAATTCGCTCGGTATAGGCACTAAGGTTTTTGCATATCAAAATGGAACATTACAATACAAGGAAATGTATACTGCCCGAGGATTTCAAGCATCCTCTGAGCCGGTTGTTCATTTTGGTTTTAAAAAGAATACTTCAATAGACTCACTTCGCATTATTTGGCCAGATAACAAGCAGCAAGTGTTATACGATATCCCTACAAATCAAACATTGTCCTTATCTCCGCAAAACACAACTACTTTTGACTATAGTTTACTTCAAATAAAAAGCAAGCCGCTATTTTCTAAAGAACCAAATAATTTAGGAATAGACTATATACACAAGGAAGATGCGTATATAGATTTCAATAGGCAGCAACTAATTCCTTATCAAATATCTGACCGTGGTCCTGCAACGGCAATTGGCGATATAAATGGTGATGGTCATGACGACATCTATTTCGGCAGTTCTAAGTTTATACCTTCGGCTGTGTATACTGGAGGAAATAACGCTTTCGCGAAAGCGTACTCAAAACCATTACAATCACTTTTAAAAACAGAGGATGTGACAGCTACTATCCTTAACAATGAAATTATTGTAGGTACAGCAGGTGGTGATTTTTCCGAAATGAACGAGGCTTTAGAAAACTATTATTTAAAAGTATCAGACACCTTAACCATGGAGATGTCAGGCATACGAGCTAACACCTCAATCATTATCACAAGTGATTATGATAATGATGGAGACAAGGATCTCTTTGTGGGTAATCACGCCGTAACTGGCGACTTTGGAAAAGTTCCAGCATCATTTCTTTTAAAGAATGACGGAGGTAAGTTTGTAGAGGATCAAGACAACCCTCTAGGCGAGATAGGAATGGTTACAGATGCCGTATGGACAGATTTTAATGCTGATGGCGCCACTGATTTAATTGTCATAGGAGAATGGATGCAGCCACTTTTTTATAAAAATGAAGATGGTATTCTTAAAAAAGAAGAAGGGCTAGACGCCACTCTTAATGGTTTATGGCAAAGCATACAACCTTTTGATATAGATCATGATGGTGATATGGATTACCTGCTTGGGAACTGGGGAACAAACAGTAAGTTTACGGCATCTACAGCGTTTCCCATGACAATGTATTACTCAGATTTTGATAATAACGGGCAAACAGAAACTATTGTTACTACGGCAAAAGACGGAAACTACTACCCTATTCAAAATCTACAAGAGCTAGGCGCTCAACTCGTATTTCTTAAAAAGAAATACGCAAATAATAATGATTTTGCGGGAGACACTGTATCCCAAATTTTTGGAGAAAAAGCACTCCGAGCCGCTCAACGATTTGAAGTAAACACCCTGACCTCCGGATATTTAAAAAATGAAAAAGGAATTTTTACTTTTGTACCTTTCACGGGTGCATTGCAAGTAGCTCCTATTATGGATTTCGTGGTTTACGACTTTAATGGCGATGGCAATGAGGAAGCAATAGCTGGAGGAAATTATTTTGGCACAAAACCATATCACGGTAGGCTAGATTCGTTTTCTGGGGCACTAATAGCATCAGAAAACGAGGTGGTTTTAGGATATGAACTAGGGCTAGACTTTGCACAGAAATCGATAAGACATTTAGATATTATAACCGTAAACAATATTTCATACTTGCTCGTTACTTTTAATAATGAAGCAGCACAAGTTTATAACATACAAATCCCTGATTAATGAAAACAGCATACCACTTTCTTATAGTAGTCCTTATTACTGCATGCATCACTTCATGCGCTACAAAAGATGAGCCTATTGTTATAACTCCCGAGCATTTCCATAATGCGATAGACAAGGTTACTGAAGTTATTATACACGACATTTTCTCACCGCCTGTTGCGAGTCGTATCTATGCGTATCCTAATATTGCAGCTTATGAAATACTAGCTGTAAATGATACTGAATTTAACTCTCTTGCTGGACAGCTTGCAGGTCTTAAAGGTATTCCAACTCCATCAAAGGACACAACTATAAACTTTGAGCTTGCAGCACTGGTTGCTCACATGGAAATGAGCAAGCGCCTCATATTTTCTGAGCAAGAAATTGAGACATATAGAGATAGCCTTTACATGACATGGAAAGAGCGCAATGAAGATGTTTTTGTACAGTCCAGAGATTATGGGCTAAAGGTTGCAAGCCATATAGCACAATGGATGGATGGAGATAATTATAAACAGACGCGTACAATGCCTAAATTTTCTGTGTATGCAGATGAGCCTTCTCGCTGGCAACCTACGCCTCCAGCATACATGGACGGCATAGAACCACATTGGAATAAAATAAGACCATTTACACTTACATCTGCAGACCAGTTTAAGCCTGTACCTCCTCCTGCATTCTCACTAGAAGAAGATTCAGATTTTTATAAAGAGCTTAAAGAGGTTTATGATATAAGCAAGCAAATCACAAAAGATGGTGACACCTCAGAAGAGATTGCGATTGCTCAGTTTTGGGATTGTAATCCATACGTATCTGTTACTCGCGGTCACTTAATGTTTGCAACCAAAAAGATTACTCCAGGAGGTCACTGGATAGGTATTACAAAGATTGCTTCAAAGAAAGCAGGTTTTGATGTAATGAATACATTACATGCTTATGCAAAAACATCTATCGCCATGAACGATGCATTTATTTCTTGCTGGGATGAAAAATATCGCTCTAACCTGATACGCCCAGAAACGCTCATCAACAATCACATAGACGACTCGTGGAAACCTATATTACAAACACCTCCGTTTCCAGAATATGTGAGTGGACACTCTGTAGTATCTGGTGCAGCATCTGAGACATTGACTAGCATTTTTGGTGATGACTTTTCTTTTGATGATGATACAGAAATAGCATACGGACTACCGGTGCGTAGCTTCACATCTTTTCAAGCCGCGGCTGAGGAAGCTGCTGTAAGTCGTATGTATGGAGGAATACACTATCGTGCTGCAGTAGCAGTAGGACTAGAACAAGGTCAAAAACTAGGAAAGTTTGTTGTTTCTACACTAGAAATGAAAAATGAAACAATGGTTGCAACTAACTAAGTTTTGAAATAATGAAAAAAGTAATCGCTGTTTTATTAATCGTCTTGATTGCAGCTGCAGGCTGGTATTTCTTTTTGAAACCGGGAGACTTTACTGCAATAATTAAAGCCAAAGGGAACCTAGGAACTATCGAGCAGTTTACGAAGAATTGGAATGACAATATTGTAACAACTGCTTCCGTTTTAGAAAAGAATAATCGTACTCAGATTGATCAAAAATATATGATACAAGATTCAGTACACCTTTACAACTGGAATATAAAAAGAATAAATGATACTGTTTCTGAAATAAAAGTACATGTAACAGACAGTGCTTATAGCTTACAGAATAGACTTCAAGGACTATGGCAACAAACTAGCTTTGAAAAAAGCGCTAGACAGACCATCCTAAATTATAACGAAACATTACAACAGCACCTTAAGGACATTACTATTACTATAGATGGTATTACCACATTACCTGCAAAGCACTATGCATATACCCAATATGAGGGACTACAAGCTTACAAAGTGACAGGTATGATGAAAGACATCACCTATCTACAAAACACAATGGCCGTATCAAATACAACATTAGATGGACCTCCATTTGTCAAAATAACCTATTGGAATCGTGAAACCGATAGCATTAAATATCAGTTTGGTTTTCCAATAATACCCACTGACTCACTTCCTCAAGTAGCAGATATACAATATGGAAATACTAAGGATCAAAAAGTTCTTAAAGCTACCTACAATGGAAACTATCTTACATCAGATCGCGCTTGGTACGCCTTACTTAATTACGCAAAAACTAACAATATAAAAATAGATCCTAGGCCCACAGAAGTTTTCTATAATAATCCTAATATGGGTGGAGACGCAAGTAATTGGAAAGCAGAAATCTTCATGCCGATAATAAATTAGTACCAATATGTCTGATTTTTATGATGATGAAGAATTTGTTTCCATAGACTTCACCTTACAATACTTTAAAAAAGGTGAGTATGATAATTGCACATTTACAGACTGTAATTTTGAAAATCTTCATGTCTCAAATACAAGCTTTCTTGAATGTACATTCATAGATTGCAATCTTACTAATGTAAAATTTGGTGGTGCAACGCTTAACCAAGTCACTTTTGAATCGTGTAAATTACTAGGCGCAGACTTCAGCGTTTGCGAGCCATTTATGTTAGATATACGCTTTCGCGAAAGCATACTACAGCTAGCAAATTTCACTCAATTACCTTTAAAAGGAACATCTTTTAATTCTTGCCAAGTTACAGAGGTAGATTTTACTAGTGCAGATTTATCACAGGCCACATTTACTGGATCAACATTGAGTAAAACCATCTTTGATAATACAAATCTTACTAAGGCAGATTTTATGGGAGCAATCGATTTTACTATTGACACTACGAATAACAATATGAAAGGGGCCATATTTTCTAAAGACCACTTAGAAGGACTCGTAATACACTTACAACTCAATCTTAAGTGAGATTTGTAATACAGAAAATAGGGTAAATGCCCCTACTAAAAAGCTATCCCTCAAACTATATTTACACCAATAATCAATGAGGGATTAAATTGGGGGATTTATAAACTCATTCAGGCCACACGCAAGTGTGGCCTTTTATTTTACGTACTTTAGTCAAAGAAATATCTATTATGCGTAAAATACTTTTTGGGGCAGCTCTTGCACTTGTGATTGTTTTTGGTGTACGTTATTGTGAACACACAAAAGATGAAAGTGAGCAACTTAGAGCAAACAGCGCGCTCATTGAGAAACAAATAAAAAACGTGGGAAAACTCATCGTTACAGAAGGTAACTATGCCCAAGTTTTTACCTATGAAGATTCAAAAAAATTTTATGTAGATGTACTTTCTGCTACAAAAAAGGCACTAGTAGTCGTAAATGCCGAAGCAACTATCGCTTACGATCTTTCTAAGGTTGCTACAGAAATTGATGAACTCACAAAGACAGTGCGCATTACCTATATCCCAGAACCTGAGTTGAAGATTAATCCTAATATAGAATATTATGATGTGCAACAAGACTACCTCAACCAGTTTAATGCTCAAGATTATAATATCATAAAATCACGCGTGCAAAAAGGGCTTGAAAAGGAAGTTAAAAACTCCACTCTTTACTCAAATGCACAAAACAGACTTATCTCAGAACTTTCTAAAATTTACTTTCTTACTAACTCACTAGGGTGGACACTTGAATATAATGGGAATGCAGTTACAGATAGTACACCTATAAAATTATAGGCTTACCAGCTCTTTAAGCTGGTAATACCTCTCTCTTTTCTCCGTTTACAAGAATACTTAGACCTTCTCCACTCACCAGTGTAAAGTTGGTTGCATTATTAGCCACTTCTACTTTTAAAATCTGGCCTCTAAAGTTTACTTTAAAACTGTAACCCTTCCAAGCATTAGGTATTTTAGTATCAAAAGATAAGGTGTCATTCTTTACACGCATCCCTCCAAAGCCTTCTACCACACTCTGCCAGGTACCCGCCATACTCGTGATATGTAAACCTTCTTCTACTTCTTTATTATAATCATCTAGATCAAGCCTTGATGTACGTAGATAGAACTCATATGCCTGATCCATTCTCCCTAGCTTAGCTGCTTGTATAGCATGTACACATGGTGACAGCGAACTTTCATGTACCGTAAATGGCTCATAAAAGTCAAAATGCTTTTCTAGTTGCTCCTTAGTAAAGTGGTCTTCAAAAAAGTAGAACCCTTGTAACGTATCTGCTTGCTTTATGTATGGTGAGCGCAGTATGCGGTCCCAAGACCATTTTTGATTAATAGGTCGGTTTGATTTTGGTAAATCTGCTACGGTGATTAATTCCTTATCTAAGAAACCATCTTGCTGTAGGTACACTCCATTTTCTTCTGAGTATGGAAAGTACATCTGCTCTGCAGTAGATCTCCAAGAAAGCATCTCGTCATAAGAGAGATGCGTTTTTCCAGAAATACGTGACCAATCTTCTTTGGCAGTATCTCTTAGCAACTCTGCTTGTTCAAAAGCATAGTCTAGACACCACTTTGCGATGTAGTTTGTAAACCAGTTATTATTTACATTATTCTCGTACTCATTAGGACCTGTAACCCCTAGAATCACATAAGCATTCTTAGCCTTAGAAAATGTCGCCCTCTGTCTCCAGAATCTCGCTACACCTATAATAACTTCTAGCCCCATTTCTGGAATGTAGCTCGTATCTCCTGTATAACGCTCGTAGTTATATATAGCATAAACCATAGAGCCGTTACGGTGTATCTCTTCAAAGGTGATTTCCCACTCATTGTGACATTCCTCACCGTTCATAGTAACCATAGGGTATAGTGCCGCTCCATTTGTAAAACCTAGTTTTTGAGCATTTTCTATAGCCTTATCAAGCTGGTTATACCTATAAGTGAGTAACTGTCGTGCAACACTTTGATCTTTGGTAGCCATATAAAATGGAATACAGTAAGCCTCGGTATCCCAGTAGGTAGAGCCTCCGTATTTTTCACCAGTAAACCCTTTTGGACCTATATTGAGACGGCTATCTTGCCCCGTGTAGGTTTGATTAAGATGAAAGATATTAAAACGTATACCCTGCTGTGCTTTTGTGTCACCCTCAATTGTGATGTCAGACATCTCCCAGGTTTTTGCCCAGGCTTCTTTTTGAGAAGCTAGCAAAGCATCATATCCTAAGCCTGTTGCTTTATTTAGTACATCTGTTGCTACTGCTACGAGACCATCTTTATCGTGATTAAGGCTACTTACATAACCTCCTATTTTTTGTATGGCAAAGGTTTCTCCTTTGGCAACATCTGTCTCATACTCGTGACCTACATAGGTTGCAGTTTTTTGAGAACGCTTTCGCGAAAGCGTAATCTCATCACCATCTATAAAAAGCTTGTTTTGCATCATCGTACATACGTGAAACTCCGTCTTCATAGTATGTGCGGTGATGAAAGCCATATCATCATTTTCTGAAACTTCTAGCGTGTTCCAAAACTTGTCGTCCCAGTTTGAATCTTCATTAGTTATACCGCTATCTAAATACGGTTCGTAACTTATTGTTGCGTCTACATTGATAGGTGTGACTTCGTATTTAATGGCACCTACCTCATCCATCTCCATACTTAAAAAACGTGTTGCTTTTACTGCAATCTCAACGTCATTTTGTAGGGTGGCTTTAAAACTTCTGCACAATACACCAGCTTTCATATCAAGCTCACGACGAAAATCTTTTACCTCTTTACAGGTATGTAAATCTAGACTCTCTCCGTTTACTGTGACTTTTATGCCTATCCAGCTAGGTGCATTGAGCACTTTTGCAAAGTACTCTGGATACCCATTTTTCCACCAGCCTACGCGGGTTTTATCTGGGTAATACACACCTCCTATATAACTTCCTTGAAAGGTCGCGCCACTATAATCTTCTTCAAAATTTGCGCGTTGCCCCATTGCACCATTACCTAGCGCCATAAGACTCTCTGATGATTTTACGTTATTTGGGTTCCATCCATCTTCTATAATGGACCAATCATTTGGAGTGATATAATCTATATGCATATTATGGTAGTCTTACGTATGAGCTTACCTCATACTTGATGATAGTTGTAGTTAGATTAAATTTATGCTTCTATAAGTTCTAGAAGGAAAGCATTACTCATCTCTGTAAAGTCTTTAAAAACGTAGTTTGCCTCGTGTAGCACGTCTTGCTCTCCTATACCTATGCTTATCATACCTGCGCTGTTTGCAGCTTGTATACCCGCAATAGAGTCTTCAAAAACGATACAATCTGTACGTTCAATTTTTAAAGCTTCTCCTCCTTTTAAGAATACTTCTGGATCTGGCTTTGCTGCTGTCACATCATTACCATCTACAATCGCCTGAAATTTATCTAATAAATCAAGCTTAGTTAAGATAGGTCGTGCATTTTTACTTGCGCTACCTAGTGCAATACCTTGATTTTTTTCTTCTAGAAAATCGAGAACTCTGACTACCTCTGGTAAAATCTCGCTGTCATCCATCCCTTTGATGTACTTAAGATACTCTTCATTTTTCTGGATGAGCCACCTGTCCTTTTGTTCTTGAGTTGCATCATATGAAGCTAGGTCTAGTAGTATCTCTAGCGATCGCACACGACTTACCCCTTTAAAAAGTTCGTTTTGCTCTTCTGTGAAGTCAAAATTCATCTCTTTGGCAAGGTTACGCCAGGCGAGATAGTGAAATTTTGCAGTGTCTACTATAACTCCGTCTAGGTCAAAAAGGAATGCTTTCTTTTTCAATTTTAATATGTTTTCGGTCATAAGAGTTATTTAGTTATAACGCGATGTGTTTGTATTCAATTTTTCGCGAAAGCGATACTATTTAATTCGCTTGGTACTTTCGCGTTCTACAAGACTCGTTTCTATGTAAGCCGTTGTGTACTCTTCAACCTCTTCTTCTGGTCGCTCTAGTTTATTGATAAGCAACTCTGCCGCCTTACGACCCATCTCTTCTCCGTGCTGGCTTACTGTAGTGAGGCTAGGCACAAAGTGTTGAGATAACTCACCATCTGAGAAGCTCACGATACTTACATCCTCAGGAATACTCTTGTCTGCCTCCATAACATATTTGGCAGCGGTCACAGCAAAAATCTCATTTATCGTAAACACGCCGTCTATGTCCTTCCCTTTTAAGAAATGTTTGATACGCGCTTTTGCTTTATCATTGAGCTCATCTATAGCATCTAATTTTAAAATAAGATTTGGATCTATTTTTATACCTGCAGATTCTAATGCCTCTATGTAGCCCTTTGTTCTTAGTTTACCTATGGTTATATAATCCTCGGTAGTGATGATGGCTATTTTCTTACAGCCAGTTTTAATTAAGTGATTCACACCTAATTTTGCACCCTCGCGATCATCTATAAGCACTTTATCACAAGGAATCTCATCTACTATACGGTCAAACATTACAACAGGCATTCCTTGATCAATAGCCTCTGTGAGGTGTCTAAAGTCGTCCTTTTGCATTGTTTCTTTTGATAAAGAAAGGATAAATCCATCTGTACTACCATTTGCAAGTAGCTCCATATTAAGGACCTCCTTGTCAAAGTCATTATTAGAAAGAGTGATAATCACATTATAATTATGCTCTCTCGCCATTTGCTCAACTCCACGTATTACCGTGGTAAAAAAGTGATGCACTATTTGCGGTATAATAATCCCGATGGTGCGTGTCTTCCTGTTTTTAAGACTTAACGCGATATTATTAGGCTTATAATTATACAGCTTTGCAAAGGCTTTAATCTTCTGACGTGTGTCTTCACTTATCTCTGCACTATCACGCAGTGCTTTTGAGACAGTAGAGATAGAAACATCAAGTTCTTTGGCAATTAATTTTAAGGTGAGTTTTCTTTTCATAATGGTATCGTAAAAATAGGCTTACTAAAAGCTATAGTACAATTTAAACAAATCCTTTTGGGTACGAAAACGATGTATTCTTAATAAGTTATTATATTTAAAGTTAAAATTCTGTCCATAACCAAGTTTTGACGTCCTTATAGAGAGCAATCTTGCGAAAATCAAATAAATAAACAATTGCAAATCACTTATGAAAGAAATTACAAAATGGAGTATTACCGTAGCCCTCGCTGGATTTTTATTTGGTTTTGATACTGTAGTTATAAGTGGTGCAAACTCACCCATAAAGGAATTGTGGAATTTATCGCCTTTTATGCACGGTACTTTTATAATGAGTATGGCATTATGGGGGACCGTGGCTGGATCTCTACTTGGTGGTTTTCCTACTAAAAAATTAGGACGTAAAAAGACACTCTTCTGGATAGGAATCCTCTTTTTTATTTCTGCCGTGGGCTGTGCGCTAGCACAAGATCCGTATTCATTTTCTGCCTTTAGATTTATAGGAGGCATTGGTGTGGGAGTCTCATCTGTGGCGGCACCTATTTATATATCTGAGATAAGCTCTGAGTCTAACCGTGGTAAACTGGGAGGTCTCTATCAGTTCTGGCTCGTCTTTGGTATCCTCATTGCATTTGTGTCAAACTGGCTGCTTAAAGGTGTAGATGGCACAAACGACTGGCGATGGATGCTAGGTGTAGAAGCTATACCTGCGCTTATATATACTCTTATGGTGATGAGAGTGCCTAACAGCCCTAGGTGGCTAGTACTACAGAAAAAAGATGATGCCGGCGCAATGCTTGTTTTACAAAAAATATATGAAGGAGTTGAGGCCGCACAGTCAAGACTAGAAGAAATAAAACTAGACTTACAGCAAACTAAATCCTCAGAAAATCTTTTCCAAAAGAAATATTCAAAAGTACTATGGCTAGGTTTCCTTATTGCTTTTTTCAATCAGTTATCTGGTATCAACTTTGTGCTCTATTATGCTCCACAAATATTAGAACAAGCAGGTCTTGGCGGGTCTGAGTCGCTCTTTAACGCTATTGCGATAGGTATTGTCAACCTCATCTTTACATTTATAGGCGTGCGATTACTAGACAAGCTAGGAAGAAAACAACTTATAATAATAGGGTCTGTAGGCTATATTGTGAGCCTTATTATGGTAGGTATTTGTTTCCAGATGCAATTAAACCCGGCACTCTTACTTACTTTCATATGTACCTTTGTTGCGTCACACGCTATAGGACAAGGTGCTGTTATATGGGTTTTTATCTCAGAAATTTTTCCAAATCGCGTGCGCGCTTATGGGCAATCTTGGGGTACGAGTACACACTGGGTTTTTGCAGCCGTCATAACGCTTGTAACTCCATTTTTTATAGATGATAAAGAAGGCATAATGAGAGACCATCTTTGGAATATTTATTATTTCTTTGCAGGAATGATGGTACTCCAACTATTATGGGCAATTATCGCTATGCCAAAGACCAAAGGACGTACCCTAGAAGAACTAGAAAAAGACCTTGTTACAGATGCCTAATACACCACTTAAAATAGCCAGTTACGGCGAGATATTATGGGATGTTTTCCCAGATGAGAAACGACTAGGCGGCGCGCCACTTAATGTTGCGCTACGTTTACACTCCTTTGGGGTAGATATATCTATGATCTCATCTTTAGGAAATGACGCTTTAGGTAAAGAGGCACTTGCTAAGATAAAAGAACTAGGATTAGACACTAAATTTATTCAACGCAATGACAAACCCACAGGGCAAGTAAACGTTACACTTGATAAAAAAGGTGTCGCCTCTTATGAAATAGGAGACAATGCTGCTTGGGACAATATTGCATGGACTGAAGCTAATGTCGCAGCTGTGACTGATGCAGACGCTCTGATTATAGGAAGTCTAGTTTTTCGCGAAAGCGTAAATTTTGACGCTATGCAACTGGACTTAGAAGAAGAAATTACGCCTCCAGTAAATCTAGAAGCAATAGAAGTACTGATAGAACGATCTAAATTTACGGTTTTTGACTTGAATCTTCGTGCCCCACATTACGACCTTGAAGTGGTAGTAGGACTCATGGAAGCTGCAGATATGATCAAGCTCAATGATGAAGAGCTAGAGCTAGTTGTCCTAGCTATGGGTATAGAGGCAGAGACACTCGAGGATGAACTTAAAATGCTTAGTGCAATGACTGAGACTCCTACCGTTTGTGTCACGCTAGGAGCAGAGGGAGCGATGTTATTACATAAAGGTGGCATACACACTCAAGTAGGTTTCAAAACTAAAGTGGCAGACACCGTAGGTGCTGGAGATAGTTTTCTAGCAACGCTAGTCTTTGGACTACTATCTGGAGAAACGGCAGATGATGCACTTGAAGTGGCTTGCGCTATGGGCAGCTTAGTGGCTGGTAAAGCTGGTGCAAACCCAGTGGTGCATAATAATGAGGTAAATGACTTACTTGATGATATATAGTAATTACGCTTTCGCGAAAATTTGAATTCAACATACTTAGTACGCATACATAACAACAAAGCCAACTTTTTAAGTTGGCTTTGTTGCTTCTACAAGCGAGAGTTTATTGCAAAAGAAAACCTCTCAATTTCTTGAGAGGTCTTTGTACGGGCGAGAAGACTCGAACTTCCACACCGTGAGGCACCAGATCCTAAGTCTGGCGTGTCTACCAATTCCACCACGCCCGCATTTCAATACATCGTCACGTAATAACTTCGTAACGGGGTGCAAATATAATACTTTTTTTCAATCTCAAAATAATATTTTAAAGAAATTAAAAAAAAATTCGCTTTTTATGAAGTAAACTAACAACACAAAAAGCTATCTTATTGATTATAAAACCAATGAAGCCTTTGCTAAAAAAATTACCTAATAGTCAAATTTTCCGAAAAGACGACAAGTGTATCTGTACCACTTCCCGTTAATCGTTGAGCATAAATTTCTATATAGTCACCACTCTCCATAGTAACAACAGTATTAATAGATACAGATTGTATTTGAGTGTCACTTTCAATGAGAACCAATGCATCTGAATCATCTACTACAGTACCATTTTTTGCAATTATAAAACTATAAAAGTTACTTGCAGCGCCAGAAACGCGAACGGATAATGATGCACTAACTTGAAAATTCCTGACTTTCTTGCCCTCATATATCAATCTATTATTTGCTGCATTTGAACTAAAACGAAATAATTCCGTATTATCAAATGCTCCATTTCCTACAATTGGAACCGCTGCAGCGCTTGTTATACTTTGAGTAAAGCCAGTAGTTATTGTCGAGGTACTATAAAAATTGGCTGTAGATTGATCATCAGTTTCTGTTGGAATACCTGAACAGTTAACGTTCCAATCTGTAGTAAAGCTAAAATCTGTATAACTTCCAGTGGTATATCCAGATACTAATGTCCCAGCACCTACAAAGCTTAGTCCATTTAAACTAGCTTCATTCACAATTATAGGATCTGCACTTACATCTATACCTACTTCACCAGCATCTGCCTCTATCCTACCACTAGCAATTTGAAAATTATTGAACGTTCCAGACACTGTTGCAAACGTTCCTGAATTCGAAGTAGTCCAAAAAACATTATTCATAAAAAAGGAGCCAATATCAGAAAACTTAAAACCATCATTCACACTCACGTATTGTGTAATACTGAAAAAAGCCGTTCCTAGGGAATGTAATGTTCCCATAGTACTAGCTCCAGTAAATATAGTACTATTAACAACTAATAAATCTGACCCTGTTCCTGTAATATCAAAAACAGGAGCCGACCCACCGGATATTGTGAGATTTCTCATTCTACCTGGCGATCCTTGAAAGAGCGCTACTCCAGAAGCATTAACTAATATATCTTGAGAAGAATTTACGCCTTCAATATAGGCACCATTCATATTTATAGGAGCATTAAAAACGATAGATCCGTTGATTTCATATAGAAAATTTGAACTCAATAAATAAGTAGATCCACCACCAGCAGCAAGCTCTTCTGCTAGATCAGAAATATCCTTAACTAGTTTATAATTATCTCTAGTATTATTAATGCTAACTTCCTCCCATCCTGCTCCAAAGTAATAAAAGGCATCTAGTGCAGTATCGTAAACTAGTAACCCCTGCGCAGGACTTGAAATGGCTAATCTTTGGGTTGTCGTCATTCTCGGGGTTAACAAACCTCCTACTTCAGATTGTATGTCAAGTACAGATGATGGATCCGGACTAGTGGTATTAATCCCAACTTGCGCTGTCATATTCAATGTTAAAAAACAAGTCACAAAAGACAGAAAAGTAATTATATATCTCATGATAAATTTTTTTTCAAAATTAAAATTTAACAATACAAATACCGTTCAAATTAACTATTTAATCGATGAAATACATAATATTTTAATATTTCAATTATAAATGCATTTTTTTATTGATTTGTTACTAGTAATATTTTAAACAAAATAGATGATATATCTAAAAATGTTATGATCTAAAATATTCCACGCTATCAAAGAACTACCCTAATTTGTACTTTTGAATAAATTACTATTTGATGAAAAATTCTAAGGAATATATAGCCCAACATAAAGATCGATTCTTAAACGAACTAATTGAATTATTAAAATTACCAAGTGTAAGCGCAGACCCAGCTTATGCAACATCTACTGTAAAAACAGCAGAAACTGTAGCACAAAGTCTGCGAGATGCTGGTTGCGATACCGTAGAAATTTGTGATACACCAGGCTACCCAATTGTGTATGCAGATAAGATTATAGATAAAAACTTACCTACAGTACTTGTGTATGGTCACTATGACGTACAACCACCAGATCCTATTGATCTATGGGACTCACCACCGTTTGAACCTGTAATAAAAAAAACAGACAAGCATCCAGAGGGTGCCATCTTTGCTCGTGGTGCTTGTGACGACAAGGGGCAAATGTATATGCACGTAAAAGCGCTTGAGTATATGGTTGCAAATGACAAGCTACCTTGCAACGTAAAGTTTATGATAGAGGGTGAAGAAGAAGTAGGAAGCGCAAACCTTGCTTGGTATGTAGAGCGTAACCAAGAAAAGTTAGAAAATGACGTCATCCTTATTTCAGACACGGGGATGATTGCAAATGATATTCCTTCTATTACAACAGGTCTACGTGGCTTGAGCTATGTAGAAGTTGAAGTTACAGGACCTAACCGCGACCTTCACTCTGGTCTTTATGGTGGTGCCGTTGCAAACCCTATTAATGTCTTATCAAAAATGATCGCTTCACTACACGATGATAATAATCACATCACTGTAAAAGGGTTTTATGACAAGGTAGAAGAACTCACACAGGCAGAGCGCGATAAAATGGGTGAAGCACCCTTCTCACTAGATGAGTATAAAAAAGCGCTAGACATAGACGCTGTTTACGGAGAAAAAGGTTACACTACAAACGAGCGCAACTCTATACGCCCTACCCTAGACGTAAACGGTATCTGGGGAGGATATACTGGAGAGGGAGCCAAAACAGTGATTGCAAGCAAGGCATATGCAAAAATCTCAATGCGACTAGTCCCACACCAAGAGTGGGAAGAAATCACAGAACTATTTAAAACGCATTTTGAGGGTATTGCTCCAGCAGGCGTAAAAGTTAAGGTAACACCACATCACGGAGGTCAAGGTTATGTTACTCCTATAGATAATGTGGCTTATCAAGCTGCCGAAAAGGCGTATGAGCAAACTTTTGGAAAAACACCTATCCCGCAACGTAGTGGAGGTAGTATTCCTATTGTGGCGCTTTTTGAGAAAGAGCTTAAAAGTAAAACAATCCTTATGGGCTTTGGTCTCGACAGTGATGCAATACACTCACCAAACGAACATTTTGGCGTATGGAATTACTTAAAAGGAATAGAAACCATCCCTTATTTCTACCAGTATTTTACAGAGATGCATAGGTAGACTCGTAATTACGCATTGCACACAACGCCCTGTAAAATTCTAAATACCAGGGCGTTTTATATTTACTGGCACAATATTTGATTTTAATTCCAAAACATTTTCTATGTATAAAGTGACACTCTCTATACTTTTTATGGTCTTCGCAGTGCAGCAAGTAACCCTCGCTCAGACACTACCTACCAATACAGAATTTTACAAAAAAAAAGAGCTCAATATTAAGCTTGAAGATTTTAATGGGTCAAAATATCTCGACAATGATTTTCAACTAGGAGTAATTAGTGACAACCTCAGCAAAAAAACATTCCAGGCTTACGTAAGATATGATGTCCTAAACGATGTATTCGAAATAAAAGAATCATTATCACAATCTGCTACAACATTTTTAAATAAGGCCTCTGCTACTTCGGTAAAGATTAATAATTCTGAGTTTACCTACGCTTCCTATCTAGCCGAAGACAGCTCTAGAAAACTAGGATATATAGAATCTTTAGGATCGATTTTAGAGGGTACTTTATATGCGAGATACGAAGCCGACTTAAGGCTTCCACAAAAGGCAAAAACTACTTTAGAAAAAAATAGAAAAGGAAAAATAAGTATAAAGGAGTATTATATGCTAAAAGATGAAAACTCCATAAAATTAATTAAAGTCAATAAAAAATCAATTTTTGATTTGTTTCCTAAATCACATAGTCAAAAGCTTAAAGTATTTTTAAAAGAAAATAAAAATAAGGTTCGCAACGCGAGTGAAATCAAAGCAATTATAGATTTCTCAAATAGTCTGTAATTCTAATAACGAAGAAAAATAAAGGGTAGTGTTTAATAACTTTAAGCACTACCCTTTTTTGAATCCAATATTTTTCAAAAAACGAAGCCAGACAATATACAGAAGCCTATCTCCTATTGATACGAAGTAGGGTAATTACGCTTTCGCGAAAGCGTAACAAGACACACTTACAGACACTTATCTTAAAATATTTTAACTCTACACTTGTAGAATTAAAATATTATTCTACATTTGTAGAGTACATTCTAACACTGTAGAACATTATGGCACTATCCACTTCTGAAGAACAGCTTATGCAAATGCTCTGGAAACAGGAAAAGGCTTTTATGAAAGATCTCATAGAAGCATATCCAGACCCAAAGCCAGCGACCACGACAATCGCAACACTACTTAAGCGTATGCAAGACAAGAAGTTTGTAGATTATAAACAGTACGGCCGTTCTAGGGAATACTTCCCTCTAGTAAAAAAGACAGACTACTTCTCAAAACACGTAAATGGGCTAATTAAAAATTTCTTTAATGATAGCGCTGGGCAGTTTGCTTCATTCTTTACCCGTGAGACAGATCTCTCACAGCAAGAACTAGAGGAGTTAAAACAAATCATAGATAACCAACTTAAAGCCAAAAAGAAATGATACTCATCTATCTCTTAAAAAGCGCTTTATGTTTAGGCATCCTATTTGGCTTTTATAAGCTAGCGCTAGAAGGAAAAGCGATGCACCACTTTAAAAGGTTTTACCTCTTGGCAAGTCTTGTGTTTTCATTTACCATACCGCTTATCACCTTTACATACCAAGCAGCAGAAGCACCACAGATTACTCCCATATTTCAAGAATATGTAGAGACAGTTTCTGCGCCAAACCAAGTGCCTCAGGTTACCGAAGTAGATTACACAAACACCGCTAACTGGGGAATATACCTTCTAGGAGTTTTCATTTTTGGAACACGTTTTATTGTAAATCTTGTGCGCTTAAAGCGAAAGATACATCAGGCAGAGCTTCACCCATCATCACACTTTACGCTTGCCCTATTAGAGCAAGTGATGGTTCCACACTCTTTTCTTAAGTGGATTTTTGTAAACAGACAATCATACACACAACAGGAAATAGCTCCAGAAGTACTTGCTCACGAGGCAACTCACGTACGCCAAAAGCACTCCCTAGATATTATTGCGATAGAGTTTATACAGGTCATTTTCTGGTTTAATCCGCTGGTGTGGCTCTTTAAAAGTTCTATAAAATTAAACCACGAATTTCTAGCAGATCAAGGTGCTATAGCAGATAAAAGTAATATTGCTATATATCAAAACATACTCTTAAGTTATGCAAGTAGTACTCATCACACTGCGCTCGAGAGTCCTTTTAATTATTCATTAACCAAAAAACGAATCGTTATGTTATCACAATCATTTAGTCGTAAAAAAGTAGTGCTGCGCGCATTACTACTCATTCCTATCATAGGTTTGTGTGTTCTCTTTTTTAATCAAGCTATTGTTGCTCAATCGGGACCAAATGCTGTATCTGGTATTATGTCATACGAGAATAGTGCAACAAACACTCTAGAGCTAGAACTAGACACCGAAGGTAATTTCTATTACAAACTAAAACCTATCTCTTTAAAAGGCATCGAGAACCTTATTAAGGAAACGGTTTACGACTACTTAACTATTCAAGGTAGACCAGGAATATCTAGCAAGTTAGGGAGAGAAAAGCAACTACTCGTAGCAGAGCTATGGAACTTTAGTAGAGTTACTTTTTGCACCTCAAATTTAGTTGATGACCAAAATGCAATTTTTGATCCTGAGGCAAATGCACTTGTAAAAGCAAATTTTGTAAAATCAAAAAAACCAAACTATGAAGACCTTGTTAAGTGGCAAAACACTTCGTTGTTTGCCATATTTTTAGACAACGAGGAAATTTCAAATAAAACAATTTTAGATTATCATCCAGATGATCTCCCTTACTACGCTATTGGCGATCGCACAAATGGTAGATACAGAGTAGATGTATGGACTAGTCCGTACTGGCAAAGTCAAAAACACCTAACTACCAAGGCACCTCAAACCTCAACCTACGCCACACAGTTTATAGAAGGAGCAACACGTAATGGTAAAAACGCACTAGTTATAGAGGTGCGAAATGATAGTATCTATATAAATGGACAATACAGTCCGCTTGACAGCTTTCGCGAAAGCGTAGATAACATCACCGCACAGTGGACAAAAGAGGAGTTTGCAGCGCCTGTGAGGTCTATGATTTTTAAGGGCAACTCAAAAGAGTTTATAAATAAAGCCGAAGCTGTTTTTAGACAAACGCAATTGTATAAGGCAAATAACAGTTTACGCCTTATTCCGCCAGCGCCTCCTGCTCCACCAGCACCTAGCGGAGAGCTTCCTCCACCGCCACCACCGCCATCTCCAGAAGAACATTTACTTAAAATGCACAAACTGGGTAGCCTCTTTATCCATAATGGAAAGGAAGTAACCTATGAAGAAGCTGTGCGTCTTGCAAAAGGTGGTGTAACAGAAATTAAAACACCGTATCCTTACAGCAACCCGCCCAAAACTTTCATAGGAAGCAAGGATAATAATGTGCCACAAAAACCAGCAATTAAAAAAGGTGATACTCTAACAATCACTGTAACTGAAACTGGTCAAAAGGCACTAGCTGTGATGAATAATAACAAGAATGGAGTTATTATAGATAAGCTTCCTGAAAATGCAGGAGTTGATGGACGCCAATTAGAAATTTACAATCGCCTCACATCAAAATATAAAAACAAAACTATTGAACAAATTCCTGCTGCTGATTTAAAAACAATTCAAATTATTTATGATGATATGAATGATGAACAGAAGGATAAAAATCAGCCTAATCCAATAAACCCAAAAAGCAAACATTTTGAAGTTAAAGCAAGTTATGATGAAGATGGTTCTTTATCAAAAGACGTTGAACAGCACGCCCTAAAAGGCGGTACTTTTGAATTTGAAGGAAAAGAAATCTCAAAAGAAGAAGCGATACTTAAATCTAAGGAACCTAATATTAGCACGCAGACTTCTACCTTACATAATAAAATGATTATCCATAAGGATCTACTTCAACAAAAAGTACTTTATTACTATAATGACAAGTTACTCTCAGACGACGAGATGATTGAATTATTTGAAAACCCTTTGTATACTATGCAGCTCATTTCAAAAGGTTCTAACAAAGAGAAACCATCTTTCAAATTTGTAAAAATCAAAGAATAATTACAAGCTACACTTCACACAGCTTATTTCTTAAAACAAAGCCAATAGCAAAGCCATTAATACAGATATATGTAGCTTTGCGGCAATGGATTATAAAAAGGAAATAAGCTGTTTTTTCTTTGATCATTTTATTGATTGGGGACTATCAGAAACCTTCTCTAAGTATCTCAATGCCTTTATACTAGGTATTATTGTGCTAGTGTTGGTTTTTCTGGCAGATATGCTCGTGCGTAAAGTACTGCGCAACCTCGCTGCATATATTTCAAAAAGTTCAAAAACAAATTTTGATGATCTCCTCATCAAAAACCGAGTACCTAGAAGACTAGCACACATACTCCCGTTATACTTACTTATAGGAGCGCTTCCATTTGTACTAGACGATTTTCTTGAAATTGAGCACGTCTTTAGTGTCATACTCAATCTTATAGGAGTCATTCTTGCGCTACGTATTATAAGAGCACTTTTACACACCCTTAGAGATTACTTTAAAACAGTACCAGGTTTACGTGATAAACCTATAGATAGCTACATACAGGTCTTTATGATTTTTGCGTGGGTGTTTACTATATTCTATGCCATTAGTCTTCTCACACCAGTATCTCTAGGGCAAGCCTTGGGAACTTTTGGTGCCGCTTCAGCCATTATATTACTCATTTTTAAAGACACTATTCTTGGGTTTGTAGCAAGCATTCAAGTTGCTATTAATGATATGGTGCGCATAGGCGACTGGATCACTTTTGAAAAGTATGGAGCAGATGGTGATGTGGTAGAGATTAACCTCGCAACGGTAAAGGTTCAAAACTTTGATATGACCATCACCACCATACCTACCTACGCCCTTATCTCAGATTCTTTTAAGAACTGGCGTGGTATGACAGACAGTCCTGGTCGTCGTATAAAACGTTCCTTATACATAAAACAAGACAGCATAAAGTTTCTTACAGACGAGGATATACAACGCTTTAAGAAGATAGGACTCATCACAGATTACCTCACAAATATGGAGGAAAAACTGGCTCGCATTAACGAGCGAGATGATTCTGATAAGTCTATCCAGATTAATGGTAGCAACCTGACTAACGTAGGTCTTTTTAGAAAATATATGGAGACCTATATTCAAAACCACAGCGCCATACACAAAGAAATGCTTCTTATGTGTCGCCAGCTGGCTCCTACTGCGCAAGGTATCCCACTAGAGGTGTATTGCTTTAGTAAAGACAAAAAATGGGAAAACTACGAGTACATAATGGCAGATCTTTTTGACCATTTTTTGGCCGCCGTACCTTACTTTGACCTTGAACTCTTTGAGTACCCTAGTAGCCCTAATCGTGATAATTTTATAGACGTTTCTCAATAGGTTTTTTACGCTTTCGCGAAAGCGTAACACACACAACTGCAACAATCTCATATTTTATGAGTCTCTTAAAGCAAGAGACTCACCTACGCCTGTACCTTGTTGTGTAATACATACGAAAAAGCAGAAAACCGTCGTTGTAGTACTCCACACCCTCATCAATCAGACGGTTGCATAACAACCACCCACTCAAAAAACTAACTAAACGAACCGTATTATGATTCAATCCTTTTTTATTCTCTGCTCTGGTGCAGATCGTGACGTTTTAGACACCTGCTCTCGCGGAGAAAAGAATAAATATGCTGGCATAGGAGCTACCGTATTTTTTACAGCCGTATTAGCCACCATCGCAGCAACCTATGCGCTTTTTACCGTTTTTGATAATGTGTATAGAGCCATACTTTTTGGTTTATTGTGGGGACTAGTTATTTTTAATCTAGACCGTTTTATTGTTTCTACGCTCAAAAAGCGAAACAACTGGTGGAAAGAATTTGGAATGGCAATTCCCCGCCTTATTCTTGCGGTAATTATTGCTGTGGTGATTTCAAAACCCTTAGAGCTTAAAATATTTGAGAAAGAGATAGACCGCGTGATGCTCAGTCAAAAAAATGAGTTTACCGTGCAAAATCAAGGCGAGATACTCGCACAATACACCCCAGAAATCAATAAACTGGATGCCCAAATAGCTGCCGCAAAACAAGAAGTCGTTACCAAAGAGACAGAAGTAAATAACTTATATGAAATCTACATAGATGAGGCAGAAGGTACTGCTGGCACTGAGCTACTAGGCAAAGGCCCAGTCTATCAAGAAAAGCGAGATAAACACGATGCCGCTCTTGCAGAACTCACTACTCTCAAAGCCACAAACGCAGAAAAAATAGCTCAAGCCGAAGCGCAAAAAATACAACTGCGCGATGAGTTCAACACTGCTGTAAGTACGAGTCAGCCCATTATAAATAACTTTGACGGATTAATGGCGCGCATAGATGCGATGAAAGAACTCCCGTGGCTACCCTCGCTGTTTATTTTCTTACTCTTTCTTGCCATAGAGACGGCACCTATATTTTCTAAGCTCATCTCGCCTATGGGTGAGTATGATATAAAACTTGCAGACCACGAGCTCACCATAAAAGAATGGAGTGCACAAAAAGCCTTACAACGCAAGATACTTACCGAGACAGATCATATAGTAAATGATCGGGTGTATACAGATATCGCTCAAGATGAAGAGCTATACAACTACAAGAAGAAGATGGCAAAAGAGATTTTAAAACGACAGCAAGATGCCTTCTACAGGCGGCAGACTAAAATTTTAGGATAGTCACATTTAGTCCTATGTGCTATAATGTATCTTTATAGGAAATAGGCCTATTATGAAAATCGTTATCACGCTCCTGCTTGCTAGTTTCTTATTAATAAACTGTGAGCAACAACCTACAGTTGCTCACGATAAGGCAGCCATTACCGCTGTCTTAAAAGCACAACAACAAGCCTGGTCACAGGGAGATCTAGAAGTTTTTATGCAAGGCTACTGGAAGAGTGATTCCTTAAAGTTTTATGGAAGTAAAGGCCTTACCTATGGGTGGGAAAACACACTAGCAAATTATAAAAAAGGATACCCTACGCTAGATCACACAGGTGAGTTGCAATTCGTAATAAATGATATGACACTCATAGAAGAAAACGCTTATTACGTGATGGGAGAATATCATCTCAAACGTAAAGTAGGAAATGCAGACGGTGTTTTTATCATCATCTTTAAGCGTATAAACGGCGCCTGGAAAATTGTAGCAGATATGTCTTGCTAGAAGGTAAAGCGCATCTGTACATCGATCTCTTCTTCTTTTACAGCTTTTGCTGCATCCTTCTTTTTACGGTCTTCGGTATTGAGGTTAGATAGTGAGATGCCTAAAAGACGCACGCTATTTTTCATTTTTTCTTGATACAGTAAATCCTTTGCGGTTTCTAGTATGATGTCTTTAGACCTCACGTATAAGTCTAGCGTTTTTGAGCGGGTCTGGAGTGTAAAGTCTGAGTATTTTATTTTGAGAGTAATAGTCTTACCTGCTACTTTGCTTTTTTCTAATCTTCTCTCCACTTCTTCGGCTATGTGTTCTAGCTTTTCAAGCATAAAAATCTCCGAAGTGATGTTTTCTCTAAAAGTGCGCTCCGCTGCAAGTGACTTGCGTATGCGGTTAGGCTTCACTTCGCTATGTTGTATGCCTCTCACAATATCATAATAGTAGGCTCCACTCTTTCCAAAGTTGTCACTCAGATATTCTTTTGATTTTAATTTGAGATCCATCCCTGTAAAAATGCCGTGTAGATACATTTTTTCGGCAGTCTTTTTTCCTATGCCGTAAAACTTTCTGATGTCTAGCTCCTCAAGAAAGGTGATTACCTCCTCTGGCGGTATGGTTTTCTGACCGTTGGGTTTATTAATGTCACTGGCAACTTTTGCAATAAACTTATTGATGCTTATTCCTGCACTGGCATTGAGTCCTGTTTTTTCTTTTATGCGTTGTCGTATCCAAGAGGCAATAACGGTTGCACTAGGCATTCCTACTTTGTTTTCGGTGACATCTAGGTAGGCTTCATCTAGTGATAAGGGTTCTACAAGATCTGTGAACTCGTGAAAAACGGAGCGTATCTGAGCAGAGACCTCTCGGTATCGCTCAAAGTTAGTCTTTACAAATATGAGGTCGGGACACAGTTTTCGCGCAAGCGCACCCGCCATAGCAGACCGCACGCCATACTTACGAGCCTCATAACTCGCTGCACTTACCACACCACGCTCACCTCCGCCACCTACAGCAATAGCTTTACCTCGTAAATCTGGGTTGTCCAGCTGCTCTACAGATGCATAAAATGCATCCATATCTACGTGAATTATCTTTTTTATAGGCAGCTCAGACATTGTATGCAAGTTACAAAGTACTCAGAAGGTTTTGTACTATAAATCGTAACTTTGAGTATGTCTAAAACAGCAATCATACTCGGCGCCACAGGTCTTACTGGCGGACTTTTAACAGAGTTACTCATAAAAGACCCAGCATTTTCTAAAGTGAAAATTTTTACAAGGCGGCCTACCTCTTTTACACACGAGAAAGTGGAAGAGATTATTTGTGATTTACTAGACACAAGCACCTTTAAGGAGCAATTTACAGGTGATGTTATTTTTTGCTGCATAGGCACAACGAAGGCCCAAACACCAGATAGAGATAAGTATCGCGCTATAGACTACGGCATTCCTGTTGAAACGGCACAACTAGCAAAGCAACAAGGGATAGCAAGTTATATGGTCATTTCTTCTGCGGGAACTTCGGCTAAGAGTCCGTTTTTCTATGTGCGTACAAAAGGTGAGATGGAGCGCGACTTGAGTAAGGTGGGAATTGAGAACACCTACATTCTTAAACCTGCTTTTATAAATGGTCGCCCAGATGACGCTCGCAAAGGCGAGAAAGCTCTCAAAATGATGATGGCCGTTATGGACTTCTTTATGGTGGGACCGCTCAAAAAATGGAAGTCTACACAAGCAAAAGATATTGCTGGAGCAATGGCACAGCTTGCAAAACAAACAGTAACCCACACAGACATCACAAATATTGAGATTAAAGAACTAAGCAGTGCCTACCACGTTTAACCACATCACCGTTCCCTCCCAAGACCTTAAAGCGGCGATTGCGTTTTATACAGGCATTGGTATGGAACTTATTGAGCACGAGCCTCAGCATCACGCACATTTTGAAAATAAAGAGCACGAAGTCATTTTTACAGCTTATTATAATCTCAAACTTCCAGAACAACCCGTAACCGTTTACTTTGAAACAGACGGTATTGAGGTGTTTGAATTACGCTTTCGCGAAAGCGTACTCATCCCCACCATATACAGAGACTGGGGTGGCAAGGACTTAACACTACAAGATCCCGATGGGAATAATGTGGTGCTTTACCAAAAGAACACACCTACGACCATAACTCCCTGGCAAAAATAAACGCTATGAACCTCAACCAAATCACCGTACCTTCACTAGACCTTGTAACTTCCATTGCTTTTTATGAGCAACTGGGATTGCGTCTTATTGTAAAAGCCTTGCCACATTATGCACGCTTTGAGTGCCCAGAGGGAGATGCTACGTTTTCTATACATCTTGTAGATGAGTTACCTGCAGGAGCTGGAGTTACGGTATATTTTGAAACAGAGCGTTTAGAGCAAGAAGTGGCACGATTACAAGGGGAGAATGTTACTTTTGACCTATTGCCCACAGACCAGTCGTGGTTGTGGCGAGAGGCAAGACTTAAGGATCCAGATGGAAATCAAATAATTCTTTACTATGCTGGTGATAATCGCAAAAATCCGCCGTGGCGCATTAACTAAAGGCTAGATATAACAGCAACATTATGTTAGAAATAGAACGAAAATTCCTAGTAACCTCAGCGGCTTTTAAAGAAGTTGCTCAAAAGGCAACTCGTATTACCCAAGGCTATCTAAGCACAGATCCTGAGCGAACTGTAAGAGTGCGAATTAAAGGCGAGAAAGGCTTTCTTACCATTAAAGGAAAATCAAACGATAGCGGTACTACGCGCGTAGAAGTAGAAGAAGAAATCGCAGTAGATAAGGCGCAAACGCTTCTATCACTATGCCTTCCCGGAGTCATAGATAAAACGCGTTACGAGTATACCGCAGGTAATCACACTTGGGAAATAGATGAATTTTATGGAGAAAACGAAGGACTAACCATCGCCGAAATAGAACTCAACGCTGAAGAAGAAGATTTTACAACACCAGAATGGATAGGCAGCGAAGTGACTGGAGATAACAAATATTACAACTCGCAGCTATCTGAGAATCCTTTTAAAAATTGGTAAAAGTTGTTTTTCTTAACCCCTAGAAACCTCAATTTTTTTCTTGATTTCATTACCCGCTGCATCTACTACAGTGAGTGTATAATTTCCCACCTCTGGCGTAACAGCTAGCTCGTGAAAATCTTCTGTAGCTCCTATAAACTCATTATCTAGATACCAGAAAATCTTAGTCTCAGGGTTACGGTGAGAGACTTTAAACACAACATCGTTTACTGCTGCATCAAAATCCTTGGGAAGAATAACACCTTCATTATTTTTAGGATACATAAATGCCATAGGCATTTCTCCAGAAAAGCTACAATCTGGATGGTATGGTGGCAATTCTTTATAATCTGGATGCTTGCTTGCATAGTAATACTCCATTGTAGCAGGTAGCGTAAAATAGGTGACAGCCGTCATCTCATCAAGCTCATAACAATCTGAGTTTACTAGATATTCCTTATTTGCAGAGAGGTACATTTGCTTGTGATATGAGCAAGAAGCTGTGTGCTCTCCCGCGTGAGGTATTTGCTCTTTACGTGTTTCTACACAATATGGACTCGCTTTCATTCCGCTTTTTGTGCAAACCGTGGTCTCCACGAGTGCATCGTATGGAGTGTCAAACCAAGAGCCATTTACTGGCAAGCTACGCAAGACATCAAAAAACAATGGCGCTGCTGCTTGTATTCCTGTAATCCCTGGTCTTCCTTCTCCATCTGCATTACCTACCCACACTCCTATTGCATATTGAGGCGTAACCCCTACTGCCCACGCATCTTTAAAACCAAAACTTGTCCCTGTTTTCCAAGCCACAGGCTGGGCATCTTCATAAAACTGCCAGTTTTCTTCGCCGCTTGGTCTATTTACAGTTTGCAGTGTCTCAAGCGTTTTATAAATCGCTCCCGCCGAAAATATCTCGGACTCGCTTTGCAACGTGACACTCTTTTTTACAGAAGCCAGATTATCTCTTTTGACATAGTGATAATCGCTAAAAGACTCCAAAGTGTACTCACTACTAGACCTATTAAATGTGTTAAGGGTGTTTGCCATCCCTGCATAGGTTTTTGTCAACTCAAAAAGACTGCTCTCTGCACCTCCTAATATCATTGCAAGTCCGTAGTGAGAGGCGGGTTTATTTATACCTCCCATATGCATCTCTTGCACATTTTTATAAAACTTATCTAGCCCGTACTCACGTAGTAATCGCACTGCAGGTACATTGAGCGATTTTGCAAGAGCCACATCTGCCGGAACTACGCCTTGATACTCGTTGTCAAAATTTTGTGGTCTATACGTATTGATACTTGTAGGTATATCTGGGACTAATGTTTGTGGCAGTATGAGTCCCTCATCTAGCATTCCCGCATAAAGCAATGGCTTTAACGTGCTTCCTGTGCTGCGGTATTTTGTGATAACATCTACGTCTTTTTGGTGTGCTGCATCTGTTGGTGCGTTTCCTACATAGCCTAAAACCTCTTTTGTATTTACATCCATAACCACTATCGCTAGGTTGTAAATTTCATTTTGCTTTAACAGGCCATAATGCTCTTTGGCAAGTCTATTAAGGTCTCGCTGTATAGGAAGTTGTACCGTGGTTTGAACTCTTTTTCCACGAGATTCTTTAGTAATTCTATCAACTAGATGAGGAGCAATTTGTGGTAATGGATAGGGTTTTCCGGGTAGTTTTTCTAGCAGCGATAGCTCGTAGGTAGTTTTGTCTATCTCTCCTGTTTCCCAAAGTTTTTTAAGGAGGTTATTACGCTTTCGCGAAAGCGTAATCTCATTTTTACCCGGTCGCACCATACTAGGATTGTTAGGTAATACTGCCAGTGCCGCCATTTGCCCCCAACTTAACTGTGACGCCGGGAGTCCAAAATATCTCCAAGCGGCAGTTTCTAACCCTACTACGTTACCGCCAAAGGGCGCATAGGTAGCATACATACCAAGAATTTCATCTTTTGAATAGCCTGCCTCGAGACGTGTAGCTTTTATAAGTTCGACTACTTTTTCTGTATAGGAGCGTTGTTTTCCTTTTCTAGAAAGTCTAATTACTTGTTGTGTAATGGTGCTCCCACCACGACGCTTATCTGTAGTGATATTACCCCATATTGCCTTCCCCATCGCCACGGGATTAAATCCTGGGTGGGTATAAAAATACTCATCTTCAAATAACAGAATACACTTTTCAAACTTATGAGGAACACTATCTAGTACCGGAAAACGCCATTGCCCGTCACTAGCAATGCGGGCGCCCAGCAACTCACCACTCGCACTCTCAACCACGGTAGCGTGAGGATCTTTAAAAACCTGCTGCGGTATAGAAAAAGCCCAGTACAACATAAATAACACCACAAGTATAAACTTGAATTTATGGCGCTTTATGATATGTAGGAGGCGGCTGTACATCGCTGTTAGTTCTTAACTTTTATCCAAGCTCCTTTTGACCTGGCATAATAAGTCGCATCATACATAGCCTCTACCTGAGTACCTGGCAAATAGTAATCACCTAAGTAACTTGCATTAAGACGAACCGTAAATGTTCTTGTACTGGTCTTACTCATATCAAAATAAAACTGCACACGATCGTCTCTTATATCTGTATATCGGGCGCTTCCTGCTGTACCTCCCTGAGCATCTGTAAAACGTGTATTCACAATCTCCCAACCGCTTGGGAAGATTTGTGTAAGCGCGACATTATCTACATAATCTCTGCTCGTATTACTCACCGTAATTTTTGCGGTAAACTCTTCTCCCTGCTGGAGATTATTGATAGACATCACTTCACCAGCGAGGTTATAAAAGGTTGTTTTAACCTGTAGGTTTTTTTGATCTACAAGCTCTTTGCCTAATGGTAACTTACCACTTTGCACAAGACGTATGAACACGGTACTATTTTTAGCATTTTTTATAATAATCTCATTTGCTCCGTCTTGCGTTTTTATGTCACGTAGAGCGATAGCTTGTTGTGTATCTACACTGTACTCTTTTCCATCTTTTGTATAAGAGAACTGCATTGCTTTACCTCCGTTCTTTACAACCATTTTTGCCATAGCCAGCAGTGCATAACTGGTTTCTTGAGTACTTAACCACCTGTCTGAAGCTAGCGTTTTGGCTATACTTACAGCAAGTTCTTTTTGCTTGCTATCATTAAGAAGCACCATCGTTTCTAGCGCCATTGCCCTGTTGCGATATACCGAGCCATAGGTATGGTAGTCATACTTTTTAGGAGTAAAATCAATATTTGCCGTAGCGGTAAGTTGGCCAGCTACTTTGTCTTGACCTGCTAGTGCATAAGCTCCCGCAAGCCTCCAGGTTGCTTCATTACTTAAATTTGTATTCTCACGAAGACGGTTCATCGCTGCAAGGTCGGGTTGTCCCGCAAGTGCGAGCGTGTATAAGCGATATGCTTGTACTAGCGTTGCATTATAACTTTGTTGTCCAGATCTCCACTCACGAGCCTCCTTTTTCTGAAAACGTAACCAGTTATTCATAAAAGTGAGCGGTAATGCATATCCCTTTTTCTGGGCTTCTATCATAAAGTGTCCAGCATAGGTGGTACCCCATAGGTCTGCTTCTATCTCTCCCTGCCAGTAACCTAGACCTCCGTCTGTGTTTTGGAAACGGCCTAGCCTCGCAATACCGTCTTTAATATACTGTTGTGCATCCCGTTTTTGCTCATAGGTAAGATCAAAAACATCATCTAAAAACAGTTGCGGAAAAACTCCAGAGGTAGTTTGCTCTACACAACCGTGTGGGTAACGTATTAAATACTGCATACGCTTAGTAAAATCCATAGGTGGCAGTGTCGAAAACTCCAAAGCGCTTTCATTAGTCCCTGCCACACCAAACGTCTCATAATCAATAGTAAGGTTACTGCTAGGGTCTAGTTCGTAATCGGTTACTTTTTGAGTAATAGGATTTGGGTTTTCTACGTCTATCTCAACATCATAGGTTGCACGCTCCCCGTGACCTTCTACAATAATTTGTACGGTTTGCACTCCTGTAGCAGCTTGCACATCAAACTCAAAAGGAACTATTTTTTCTCCCACTTGCGTGAAATTTACCGTTTTTACATTCCCTTCAGATGCTTTAAAAGCTTCAGATGTTTTGACGGTAATCTTAGCCTGCTTGATGTTCTTTTCCATTGCAAACACTGTTACTGGTAAAGTCACGTGTTCTCCCGGAGATAATTTTCGCGGAAGCGAACCTAAAACCATAAGCGGTTTACGCACAGGTACTGTCTTTTCTACAGATCCATAGGCGCTTTTTGTGGCATCTCCGGCAATTACCATTGCTCTCACAGAGCCTACGTAGTTAGGCATTGTTACCGTGTGTGACTTTGTTTCGTTTTCGCTTAAAGCGAAAGGACCCAAATAAGTAACTACAGGTTTAAAGCGTTCTGCCTTTCTATTTTTGGCAGCGCTCGCAGCATCACCACCTCCTATTGCATAAATGTTATCTACACTGCCAGAATATGCACCTATCACATAATCATACATATCAAAAGACTTCACACCTAGTGCTTCTCTGCTATAAAAATGCTTATGGATTTTTGGTGTTTGAAATCTTGTAAGATCCAGCAAACCATCATCTACCACAGCGATAGTATAGGTCATCTGTTTATTATTTTTTTCTGTGATTTTGATAGTATATGGCTCTTCTGGCTTTAATACATCTGGCATAGTGATTACCGGCTCTAACACTGTTTGCCTATCTTTTACCATCAAAGGAATTACACCATAAAGCCTAATAGGAAGGTCGTTTACAGATTGTTTATGAGGTTGTAATAGCGAAATATTCACATACACATTAGGCGCCATTGCGGAGGTAACAGGTAAAGAAAAATTGGTTTTACCTTGCTGGGTTTCTACCCAATAACTCTCGAGTACTTTTGTACCATTTTCAATACTCACTAGCGCTCTACCTCCCGCCGAAGATGGGAACGTAATGGTGGCATTATCTCCCACACTATACTCATCTTTATCTGCCGAAAACACGAGCATCTTTGCACTTTCTGAGTCTCTTTGAAAACCACCCCAGTTTCTATAAAAATATGCGATACGGCCTGTAGCGTGACCGCTTTCTGGGTCTATAACACGTATAAGATAACGCCCGCTTTCCTTCTCCGGAATATTGATATTAAAACTTGTTTTTCCGTTAGAACCAGAAGTGACTGTAAAGTTTTGTACCGGTGTATGTACGGTACTTGTTTCATAACTAGAGTAATTATCTCTACTCCTGTTCCACCACCAGCGCCAAGACATTTTAAATACTTTTACTTGAAGCTTACGGCCCGCAGCTGGTGTGCCTTGAGCATTTGTAGTAGCTAGGTCAAACTCGATATTTTGATCTGTGTAATAACTACCGTAGGCACGACTTTTTGGAGCTCGCAGACCTACAAAGTGATCAAACGGTGCGACATCCTTACTTACCACATCTAGAGAGAAGTCACCTCCTCCCTCATAGGCTTTTGTAACAAACGTTGCCTTGAGCATACCCGGTGCTCGCTTACTCAAATCTATTTTTTTATTAATCTTTATGTTGCCTTCATTATCCAGAGTGCCGTCTAGCACATCCATACTAACCTCATCAAACTCCCTAATTGGGTCATAAAAATTATATCCAGGAAACTTGCTAAACCCGCTACTTGACTTGCGTATAGTCACGTCTGTTTTAATTTTCAAATTTCTGGCAGGCGCTCCGTGTAACCATTTTACAGTGGCACCTCCCGATAGATTTCCGCTTGCTTGTAGTATCTCATCTTTAAAAGTGAGATCTACTTTGAGGCGATTAGGTTTTATGGTTTCTACTTTGAGCGTTTTGTTAAATGTGGCACCTCCCACAGAGATGGTAGCATTATAGTTACCCGTAGGAGCGTCCTGCTCTGTAGGAACCGGGAAATAATAAAAGTTATTAAGCGCTTGGTTCCCATTTTGAGATCCTCCTTTTGATCCAGACGCTACCTTTCTATACATAAGTTTACCTCGTGCATCTGTCACTTCCAGCTTTACTGGGTGATCTTTTGGCAGTGGGTTTGCCTTATCATTAAGTGTAAAAGTGAGATGGATGGTGTCACCAGGGCGATGCACACCTCTATCTAAGTAGGTAAAACCTTTAAGCCCTTTCTCAAGTTGATTACCCGCAATATCAAATTTACTCATAGAGAGACTATGCCCATCTTGCAGTTTTAAGTAAGCATAGTTTCCATCTTTTACTGCAACAGCATATACTGGGTAGCCATCTGGTGTTACTTGAGCTATTCCAGTGGCATCTGTAGTGACTGTTGCAATGGGTTGCTTTTGGTAATTATATAATGTGATTTTTGTGTTTGCCTCTGGCGTAGTAGTCACAATATCTGATGTTGCAAACAAGTAAGAATTGTCTTTTCCTTTTTTTACAATCACCCCTAGATTACTCCCTAGTAAATTACTATTTACAAATTTTGACTCTTGATAGTATGCAGGGTGGCAAGGGTTATCTTCTTGTCTCCAGTCGTACACTTGCTTACGCCATCTATAAATACGGTTATCCCAGTACTGCTCCTCTCTATCATCTTCATCTGGACTTTCTGCCTCGGTATATGCATCTTCATAATAGTCCTCATAACTATCTTCTTCTACACTACCAGCAACAGCATCATCACACTCATAAATAGCATAAGAAGGTTTATAGCTTATCTCTACTCTATACAATGCTCCAGGGTCTGCTTTAAAAATAGCTGAGAGATCTACGCCGTGAGCTTGCCACTGGCCGGTGTTAAGATCACCTTGTTTTGCAATCTCAATCGTTTTTTTTGCTATGCGCCTACCCACTTTTTTAAGGTTATAACTACTCGTATTATTAAGCGATCCCTCTTGTAAAAACTCGAGTACATTATCTTCATAAATCTTAATGACTCTCACGTCTACGTGTGTAAGATTTACTGCCTCAAAATAGTAAGGAGTACTCGTAGATTTTGGAAGAATAACTCCATTTGTGATAGCCCGTATGGCAGGTTTTATTTGCTCAAAACTTACGGTCTCTTTAAAGGGTTGTTTCAACTTATAGTCATCAGTACTTTTTATTCCTTGAAAAACCTCAACCAGTGCATTACCTACTATCTTATTTTCTGGATATACCTGTAGTACATTTCCATTTACTTCAAAGCGAAGGTTTCCTGCACGCGCAATTGTCACGAGTCCAGCAAAGTTTTGGTTATCCTTTAATGGGTCAGAAAAATTTATAATCACAGAGGCGTTTGCGCCGCGCTCTTGATGTATACCTATGATTTTAAAATTATCTTTTCCCGGTATTTGTATGGTGTTCTTACCATTTGTGTCTCTGGCCCCTATCGCTTTACCATCCCAGGCAACCCTAATTTGTGAATCTGCCTTAGTGCGGGAGATGCTATCTATTCTAAATGAATGAAATCTAGACACCCCATCTTTATCAAACCATTTTACAGCTAGTGCATTACCATTTTGAGAGGCGTTTATGAGTTGTTGCGCTTTCGCGAAAGCGATATCATCACTCGCTTCTATTTGTCCTTCTAGATAATTATAATCCTTACTATATGATTGCAAAGCTCCCATCGCTACTTTAAAATCTGGAGTAATGGTCTTGAAGCCAAAAGTAAATTGCTCCTTCCCTGTGTCAAGATCATCATACAGTTTATCAAGCATAAGAGTGACCTCGTATGCCGTGTCTGGTTTGAGAGGCTCTTCTGGTATAAACTCTAAGAGTCTACTGTTATGAAGACTAAACACTCCAGAAACTTTAGGACGCACTTTGATAATGTCATTAGGTAGCACTTGGTCTACCTCAAACTGCGTGAGTGGCTGTGCAAGCTCCACACGTATAGGGCTCATAACAGACTGTCGCCCCTCTGTCGTGTAAGAAATGTAATCTTTAAACTTAAAAAGATTGTCTGTAGGTGTGCTCTTCTCTTTACAAGAAATAGTTATGGTAAGCAAAGCCAGCAGGACGTATGCATACCTAGTTATAATCGTTTTTTTGATACAGGAGGATGAGAGATGATAGTTAGGCATTTTGAGTGATGGTGTTAGGTGCTTACTTTAGATCAATGTGCGTATGACATTAAAAATAAATCTAAAATAAGGGTGTTCTCAGACAAGCTAAAAATAGCTGATTTTAAACACATTGATGATTTATAAACGTGAAATATTACCTTGGGAGGTGTGGTTATAATTGCAACGCAAATGTTAAAAAACATCGTATGTTTCTATTTAACATTTGGCAGATATTTAACTTTTATCAAAGCTATATTCTCTTTCCACCTTGCATATTCTCACAGTATAGTTATCGTACCAGTCTGACTTTCCCATACGTTGCGCGCCTTGATGCTCTGCCTGGGCTTTCCATCTTGCAATATCTTCTAGCGAGCGCCAGTATGATACCGTAATCCCTAGGTGCTCACTATCATTTCTAGCTCCCTCTACTCCCAGAAAACCAGGCATTGTTGCGGCCAGCTCCTCCATAAGATCTGCTGCTTGTTTATAGCCTCTTGTGCTACTAGTTTGTGTAGACGTAAAGATTACAGCGTAGTAAGGTGGTTGCATTATTCTGTTTCGATTTTATATAAAATGGGTTTACTAGGTGTGGCATCATTTTCAAAAGAGGCAATCTGGAGATTAAGAAGATACGTCCCGTCTGGAATTTTATGCGGTACATAGATCATCTCTGTAATAGTTGCATCTAGTCGTATCTCACCATTTACATCCCAAAACGCGTGATGCCCCTTGAGCTCTCCACCATCTTTTTCTTTATCTACACTAGGTAAATCTATGAGAAGGTGTTTTATACCGCTTTCGCGAAAGCGTACCATCGCCCTCTCATCTACAAATGGCCAGTTTGTGTTAGACCAGTTCATTGTTTTCTTTTCGCGTGCGTTAGGCAATGTACGTATCACCAAAGCTTCTGGTGATTTATCTTTAAGTAGGTTTTTAAACTGCTTATCACTTAGTATAAAATCATCATCTTCATTATCAAGCGGCTCTGGTATGACCGTCACCACCTCTGCGATAAAGAAAAATGTTTTGAGATTTTTATTAATGCTATGCACCTTTTCTGTGATATGACCAGCGGTCTCTGTATGCGTGCCGTGAGAATGTGGGTTAAAGGTGATGGTAGTAAAATTTACATCGCCTCCCTTGCGCACACTACCTACCCACTCGCCATCTGTGACTGTCTCAAACTTAGGCGGGTCAATATACCAAGCCAGCGGATTCTTCTTAGAAGTAAGGGGAATCGAGAGATCAATGGGTTTTGAAAGATTGACCTTAAAAGTTTCTTTATTATGAGTTATAGTTGCAAGCATAGCGTAATTCAAAAGAAAACTAAAGATAAAAATACTCTATTGATTTACCTAGAGTACTTAAACTCATTGCAACGAGTTAGGCTACTTTAAGTTGAGTATAAATAAGTCACTTGCGATACCATCGCTTAAAAACTTTCCTTTTTTACTTACATAGACTCTATCTTCTTCTATAAAAAGCAAATGTTCCTCTATGTGTTTTTGAGCGTGTTCTAAAAAGTAGTTATAAAAAAGCTCGCCATATTGTGTTTTTATCTCGAGTAAAGAAACTCCATACTGCGTGCGCAATCTCGTCATTACATACTCATTGTACTGGTCTGTGAGCGAGAGCTCTTCTACCTCTTGAGGTAGCTCTCCAGCCGTGATTGCTTTTATGTACTTTGGGTTGTTATTTATATTCCACGCGCGGCGCTTACCGTCATAGCTATGTGCAGAGGGACCTATCCCTATGTACTTTTTCCCTTGCCAGTATGCCGTATTATTTCTAGAATGATAACCAGGTTTTGCAAAGTTTGAAAACTCGTAATTCTCATAACCAGCAGCTTCCATCTTACGTATTAATAGCTCGTGATGCTCTTGTGCCACCTCATCTTCTACCGGAGGTACAATTCCTTTTTTAATTAAATTTTTTAGGGCCGTCTTAGGCTCTACCGTAAGCGCGTAGGCAGATATATGAGGGAGGTCTAGCGCTAGCGCTTTATCTATATTCTGCTCCCAGCGCTCATTACTCATCCCAGGGATTCCATAAATAAGATCTAGCGAACTGTTAGGAAAGGTTGCTCTTATTAATCTCAGGCAATCTATTGCCTCTTGAGCATTATGAGCACGGTTCATTAATTTGAGATCTTCTTCATAAAATGATTGCACGCCTATACTCAATCTATTAATGGGCGATGCTGCGAGCTCTCTTATTTTTTGCTCAGTAAGATCGTCTGGATTTGCTTCTAGGGTAATCTCCGGATCTTCTTGAATCTTGTAATGCGCGTAGCAAACATCTATAATTTGTTCAATCTCGGCAGTGTTTAAGACAGAAGGTGTCCCACCGCCAAAATAAAGATTAGACACCTCTTCATTTTCAAACTCGGCTTTACGCATCTCAAGTTCGCTTATGATAGCCGTTATCATTTCCTCCTTTTTACCCATTGTAGTCGAAAAGTGAAAATCACAATAGTGACACGCCTGCTTGCAAAATGGTATGTGGATGTAGATGGATGCCATATGTTCTAAAGAAATATCACTTCTTAACTCGTTTTTCATTTTGCTTTACAAAGCTCTCCCAGCCTGAGTAGCTTTTACCTATTTCTACTTTTCCAGAATTATAAAAGTGACACACTGCTGCGGCAAGACCATCTGTGGAGTCTAAGTTTTTAGGCAAGGTTTTAAGTTTTAGTAAAGACTGTAGCATTCTTGCCACCTGCTCCTTACTTGCATTACCGTTTCCAGTAACTGCCATTTTAATCTTTTTAGGGAGGTACTCTGTGATAGGGATTTCTCGAGATAAACCTGCTGCCATCGCCACTCCTTGTGCTCTACCTAGCTTGAGCATACTTTGTACATTCTTACCAAAAAACGGTGCCTCTATCGCAATCTCATCTGGGTGATACGTATCTATAAGATGTATGGTGCGCTCAAAAATGAGCTTGAGCTTCACATAAGGGTCATTATACTTTTGTAACAATAACTCATTGAGTTGCATAAACTCCATCTTTTTACCCACAACCTTGATAAGTCCAAAACCCATAATTGTGGTTCCAGGATCAATACCTAATATGATTTTTTCGTCTGCCAATGCTTTTATTGTTACTTTGTGCTCATCCTTAACAAAGAAATGAATGCCTAGATTATCTCACAAAGCTACGCAATTACTCTGGGCGACTCTTAAGATTCTCATTGTACTACTGGCTGGCTATTTTATTTATGACAAACTAGATCGCGGTGATTTACGGTCGCTACAATTTCAGCTTTCCGAAATTAGTACATCATCGTTATATCTCTATATTATAATTATACTATTATTTACTACTGCCAACTGGTTTTTTGAAATCAAGAAATGGCAAACTCTAGTGAGTATATACAGATTAGTACGCTTTAGCGAAAGCGCAATACAAACCCTCACCGCTCACCTCGTAGGGTTTGTAACTCCTGCAAAAGCTGGAGACTATGGTGCAAAGGCGCTCTATTACCCAAAAGAGCAACGCAAGCAGATACTCTTCTTAAACTTTATAGGCAATATGTATCAGCTGCTGGCAACGCTTATTTTTGGGAGCATTGGCTTAGGAGTTATTGCCTTTTTCACTAGTGGGACAGCGATATTCTTTTGGAGTTTGAGCATATTTATGGCACTCGTGCTGTACCAGATACTTCCTAAAATACTACGAAGTGTACACTGGACACTCAAGGGAAATCCTTGGTATAAAATCAAGAAGTACTGGAAATCTATTGCTGTACCCATCAAAAAGAAGGTGCGACTGTTTTCCTTTATACGATATATCATTTTTGCACATCAGTTTTACCTCATTCTCTACCTGCTAGGAGCTACCACAAGTTATCCTTTTGTAATGGCTTGCATTTGTGCTACCTACCTTGTAAGCTCGCTTATACCTGTAATGCAGTTACTAGATGTAGTGGTGCGCGGTGGTGTGGCTGTTCTCATTTTTGGCTGGTTTAATGTACCCGAAGAGATTGTATTAAGTACTGTACTTTTAATGTGGCTGCTCAATGTAGTAGTACCGCTATTACCTGGCGCCTACTTTTTGCTCGTGCAAAAGCCTACTAGCACCATAAAGACAGTATAATGATCTGGATGCTGTTTTTTGTTTTCTTACTCTATGGAATTATCATCCTCGGCTTTGCGCTTGAGATCAATCGCGCTGGTACGTTCTCACAATCTTGTGACGCTACAACTACCACATTTACCGTTATTGTACCCTTTAGAAATGAAGAAGCGCATCTTACTAACTTGCTGCAATCTCTAGCCGAAGTTGACTATCCACAAAACAGCTGGCAAATCATCTTAGTAAATGATGCCTCTACAGACAACTCTCTCGAGGTCATAAATAAGTGTATATCGCGTTGTGCGCTTACAAACATTGATGTTATAGACAACGTGCGCACCTCTGCTTCACCAAAAAAAGATGCACTCCAGACCGCCATCCATACCAGTAAACACCAGTGGATTGTGACCACAGATGCCGACTGTACCGTGCCCGTAAACTGGCTCAACACATTAGACGCTATCATCCAGCAACAATCACCACTTATGGTGATTATGCCCGTTGCCATCGCTTCCACGGTTCAGCCTTCATTTTTAACTGCCTATGAGCAATTGGATTTTTTAAGTCTTATGGGCGCTACTGCCGGAAGCTTTTATATGGGCTTACCCTTTTTATGTAACGGAGCAAATCTCGCTTATGATAAAGAAGCCTTTACAGCCGTTCAAGGCTTTGCAAATAATAATCACATCGCTAGTGGAGATGATCATTTTTTACTCGAGAAATTTCAAGAGAAGTTTAAAAATAGGATAAGCTATTTACGCTCTCCATATGCGATTGTAACCACACAGCCTCAAGAGCAGTGGAATATATTTATAGCACAGCGCACACGCTGGGCGGCAAAGTCTAGTGCTTATACCTTTTGGTTCTCAAAACTAATGGGGATTCTTGTTTTGGGTGTTAATCTTTTAAGTGTTGTGGGAGTTCTTTATTACGCTTTCGCGAAAGCGGAAACCCAATCCATCATATTAATGGGCTTAGTCATAAAACTTGTAGTTGATGTTATCCTCATTGCCACCGAAGCTTTTTTTTATAACCGAAAAAGTTATTTAAAATGGTATCCAATCGTGATGATTTGTTACCCGTTTTTAAGTACTTATATAGCCGTAAGATCGCTTACTAGTAGTTACCAATGGAAAGGTAGGAACTACACGAAATAATAGCCTATAACACTATCTAAACTTATTTACTCCACCTTAAGTACTACGGGAATTTTAAATTTTGTCTTTACAGGAACCCCTTGTTTTGTGGCTGCTTTAGCTTGAGGAAGTTGTTTGGCCGCTTCATGAATCCACTGCTCTAGTTTTGGGATTTCTGCGCGTATTTCTGGTGTAATGGCGAGTGTATCAATACAGTATTTACCTTTTTCATTTACCACAAAATTGACTACAAGCGTATCGTTGAGCTCCCTATTTACAACAATCGTGTGTTTACCAAAAGACCCATAAAACGTACTCGTTACTGTCTCTTCAAAACAAACTCTCAACGCCTCCCCTTCTGCTTGTGAGCTACATGTATCAAAAGTAGGATAGCCGTCCACTTTATGGAGATCTATGGCCTTCCAACTTTCTGAAAGATACTCTGAAGATGAGATCTTTTTTGTTTCTATACGGTCGCAAGAAGTCATTACAGCTATTGCTGTAATCATTACTAAACCACGATATAATAAGCCTCTCATACGTACTTCGAAAGTACGATTTTTAAATTTCGTTTAAAAGTGCTGTAAATGGGTTAGTCCTGCGCTTTTTTTGATTCAAAAATTTCTCTTTTGAGGATTACAATTCTCTCCTTAGCTATTCTTATCAAATATGGCTTTGATTTTGATTTTTCAGATTGAGCCACAAACTTCTCATACAATTGGACAACCTCTTCCTTATCTTCATAATAATTATCGGCTGCTACGGCAATGGCATATACGGCATCAAGGTTATATGGATCTTCTTTAACTGCTAGTTGATAATGCTTCATTGCCTTAGTGAACTCTTTCTTAAACTCGTAAGCTCTACCTAATGTAAAGTACACATCATCAAGCGGCAAATCTTTATACCTAAGCGCTTTAATCGAATAATTAACGGCCTTATCGTATTCTCTGTTAAAGTTATATAGCCTAGCGAGCGTAATAAGGGTACCCCAGTCTTCGTCATCATATTCTAGTACTGCCTCATAAGCTTCTATAGCTTCTGGATACATTCTTTTCTCGTAATAGGCACGCCCTAGTTTATTTCTTACAAAAGCAGTATCCAGCCCTAAATCTAAAAGTTTATTAAACCAATCTATAGCCTCAACCCACCATCCTCTATAATAATAGTTTTGAGCTAGAATATTAATTATCTTAATATTCTCTGGATAACTCTCAAGTGCTTTCTCTGATATCTTTTCTACGATATCATATTCCTTTAATCCTAGATGATGCCTTGCAAGTTCATACATGGCATTTTGGTGAGTAGAATCTAGCTGCACTGCCTTGGCAAAAGCTTTTTCTGAAGTGTCTATCTTTTCATTATCTACTTTTCTATTTAAAACTAAGGTATCCTTGACCGCAGTCTTTTTAAGCGCTCGCCCCCATTGATAGTAATACTCAGGATTGGTAGGGAATCTCTTTGCTAAATCAGAAAAAATTGAGTCTGCAAGATGATGCTTTGACTTTGACAGTAATAATCTACCGTACTCTGTTTGAGCTATGGGTTGCCTGTCATTAAGCTCTAACGACTTTTTATAATACAAAAGCGCGTCAGTTTTCACTCCTTTACCGTTATAGGCTCTTGCTATTTGCAAATATGTTCTAGCCGAAGGATTTTTTATAGATTCATACTGAGCAATTGCCTGTGTATAATCTCCCACAGCATATAAACTATCTGCAATAGCCAAAGCCGGAGCTTGTGCACCGGCTTTTGAAAATGCTATGATACTTAAAAGTATAATTAGTTTTCTCATAGGTTACTCTGCTATTTTAAACGTAATAGGTAAGCTATAAAGGACTCCTACTTCTTCACCATTGTGTTTACCGGTTTCATTTTTGGCAACATAGAAATTACACGCTGTGCTTCTGCATCAAGATCTGGGTGTGGTGAGCGAGTTCTTAGATTTGTGACGTATCCATTTTTATCAATTCTAAAACTTGCAAAAATTCTGTTAGTACCCTTGAGATTTAGCTCCTTGCCTAATGCAACATTAAAGTTAGAATTCACCAAGACACCTACTTTCTGTGACATACAATCTCTACGTTGCTCATTTGAAGTGAGTGACTCACATCCAGGAAATACTGGAACTTCATCTATGACTGTAAATGGGATATTTCCGTTCTCATCGACATCATATACAACCTCTTCTTCTACAACCTCTATTAATTCGTCGTCATCTTTACTCATATTAAAAGTATGCACAGATGTTCCTTTTGTTTTTTTGGCTGATGTCATACTTAGATCATTGATCATTTGAGATTCTGTTTTTGAAAGGTTCTCTTTTTGCTCTATTAGCAATTGTAGTTCACTTATTTTTTCCTCTAGTGATTGATTTTCTACCAGCTCATTATCCTCACTACATGAAACATAGACTAACATTCCTAAAACTAATGGAACAATAAAGGCATACTTGATTAACGCACTCTTTTTTGACTTTGATTTTTGTAACATAATAATTCGATTTTTGATTAATGATTGATTGAAAAATGTATTTGTAAAAGAAAGGTTATTAGTGCCAAAGGCAGTATTTAATAACTCTTCGTAGTATGCTTTTTTTGATGAGGCTGCTGTTGCTTTTTGATCGGCTAAGTATTCATGAACTGTACTTATCAGTTTTTGATTGAAATATATCAATGGGTTGAACCAAAAGATGATTTTCATAATCTCAAAAAAGATAAGATCCCAAGTATGCCCCTGTTTTGCGTGTATCTGTTCGTGGGTAAGGATTTGCTTTCGCGAAAGCGTATCTATATCCTCTCCAATAAATATGTACTTAAAAAAGGTAAAAGCTTCTGTACTGTTAGGTACGTTAATGATGTGTTCACCACGTCGTTTAAACGATAAATAGTTAATGAAACTTCTGATTTTTATCACAAGAAGTAATGCACTTACTGCAACACCTACGAAGTAAATACTCAACCACGGAATGATAAAGGAGCTTGTTTGTTCTGATTGGCTCGTAGTTGCTTCACCTATTACTACTTCTGGTAACATGACAGACATCACCTCTACGGGAACTACGGTTTGTAAACTTGCAATTTTTACAAATGGCAATAAGAGTGCTATGACAGGTGTCAATAGAAGGTAAATTCTATTATATACAAAGAAGGTTTCCTTTCTTAATAGGAGATAATACACTGCTAAGAATATTGCTTGAAAACAGATGACTTGAATTACATATGCTATCATGACTAGTCGTTTTTATTAATTTCCTTAAGTATGGCTTCTAGGTCTTGCACACCTACGTCATTCTTTTTTACAAAGAAGCTTACCATGCTTTTAAAACTTCCATTAAAATAGCTATCCATCATTTTGTGCATAGAATCATTGCTATACACCTCTTTTGTAACTAAGGGATAGTAGAGGTATCCTCTTCCTTCTTTCTCATGGCCTACAAAACCTTTGTTCTCCAATATCCTTATGATTGTTGAGATGGTGTTGTATGCTGGCTTAGGCTCAGGCATTTGCTCAATGAGTGTTGCTACATTTGCTTTTTTGGCTACCCATAATAGCTGCATCACCTCTTCTTCTGCCTTTGTAAGTTGTTTCATAGTCGAGCTTTATATTCCTCTGAATTACAAAATTATAATCCTTATTCGTATTAATTACCCAAATATAACTAAAACATTAGTTTAAACTAATGTTTTAGTTTGAATATTTTAAAGAGACTTTTACATCAACTCGGAGTAAATTAGATATGAAAGCGCAATTATGGCCGTGGTCTAAGTACTTCTTTCTCTATGACAATCTAGATGGTTTTTAAGGACTTGCCAACGGTATTTGCTCAATATGTAGAGAGTCGTCACAAAACACCCTTAAATGGCTTTACATTTAATTTAGGCGTATTAATACCAATGCTCTTGCATTGAGTAAAACAATCTGAGAGGTAGATGAAAAATTAAAATAACGCTTTCGCGAAAGCGAACAAATAAAAAAGCCTCCTCTTCAATAGAAAAGGAGGCTTCATATTTTATAAAGACGGTAAGTGCTAGTTACTTATTACTATAAACTCCGAACGTCTGTTAAGTTGATGTTCTTCTTCTGAACATTGAACTCCATTAGAACAAGAATTTACAGGCTGCTTTTCTCCGTAACCTTGTCCAGTAATTCTAGATGAGCTTATACCTTGATTAATTATATATGCAACAGTAGACTTTGCTCTTTTATCTGAAAGACTTAGGTTATAAGAATCCTTACCCCTGCTGTCCGTATGAGATCGTGCATCTAATACCATATTAGGATACTCGCGCATTACTGCGATTACTTTTTCTAATTCAAGTGCTGCATCTGGACGAATATTGAATCGATCGAAATCAAAGTAAATAGGATTAAGTTCTAAAACCTTTGCGAGATCATCACCTACATTGATTGGTTTTTTGAGAAGGCTTAACTCCAAATCATTGGTTAGTGTGCCTGTAACATCTGGTGTTGTAGTGATAGCCTCTGCTGTGCTGTACTCTTCTTTTGAAGCTCGTATAACGTATTGCGTTACACATGATGCCTCGAATGCATAAGCACCAGCTGCTGTCGCTTGAACAGCCTCTAAAACCGTCCCTTCACTATCTATAAGCTGCACTGTTGCTTCTGGAATAGGATTACCGCTATCTTTATCTGTTACTACACCTACAAGTTTGATATCACATGGTATTTCTTCCTTTAAAAACTTATAAATATCATCACTTCCTTGACCACGTTTACGATTTGAAGCAAAGTAACCTACTTGCGTATCTTCATTTAATATAAATGTAAAGTCATCAAAAGAACTATTAATAGGCTCACCTATATTGCTAATAACTTCTTTTTCATTACTATTTGTTCTCGGCGTTGTTGCAAAGACATCCAGACCTCCAAAACCAGGATGGCCATCAGATCCAAAGTACAACACTCCTTTCGAACTCATAAAAGGAAAAGTCTCTCTTCCTTCTGTGTTTATTGGTCGTCCTAGATTCACAGGGGTTCCTACTGAATCTGTTTCATCTATAGTGGCAACCCATATATCTGAAAGTCCTACCGTCCCAGGCATGTCTGAGGCAAAATATAATTTACTGTCATCTGCATTAAGCGTAGGATGCGCTGTAGAGTACTCATCGCTGTTAAATGGCATTTCTACGGGAGTAGACCACTTTCCATTTATTTTTTTAGACTTATAGATTTTAAGCTTATTAGTTCCGTTTTTTGACTTACGGTAATTTCCTTTGTTGAAATTATTTCTAGTGAAGTACACTGTGTTACCATCTTTTGTAAATGCAGTAGTACTCTCGTGAAATTTAGAATTTAGTTCTCTGCTAAAAGATTTTGGCTTAGTATAAGACCCTGAGTTCTCACCTACCTTTGATTCATATAAATCTAAGAAAGGCTCATTATTCCATTTGTGAATTTTCTTTGTTGCTCCACCAGTATCACGTGAGGATGCAAAAATTAATTTACCTTCATATTCTGTAGGGGCAAAATCTGAATATCTCGAGTTCATACTGCGTATATCTTCTATAGTATACTTACTCTTTTTGTAGTCAATTTTGCTTAGGTAATTTGGCTCTTCTGTAAAAAGTTCAGCTCTTAAATCATCGCTATTAACATCGTTGAACTTAGCCATCATTTCATCTGCACGGTCATAGCTTTTTAAAGCACGTAGTGTTTGAGCGAAACGAAAATAGTATTCTGGCTTTATCTCCTCTGCATAGTTCGTTACAAGTTTATTATACCAAACTTCTGCCTCCACATATTTTGCATTGAAATAATAACTATCTGCTATTTTTTGAAAAAGATCTGCAGACTTATATCCTTTATCCGCAACTTCCAGATAAATCTTTCTAGCGTCTACAAAGGCATACTGGTCAAACTTTTTATCTGCTTTATCAATTTTTCCTTCTTGAGCATTTAGGGTAAGAACTCCCAAGAATAGGATGCTCAGGCAAAAACAAATTATATTTTTCATCATGTAATCAAATTAGATATACTGCTAAAGTATACGTATTAAAAGAATCTAGGGGTAAGCATTCTATCATACTCATTGAAGAGTTCAAAACGAAGAAACACTTCGAAACTCCCATCATTATAAACAGTTTCTCCAAGATCTGTACTCTCACGATCATAAGCAAGGCCTATAAGCATACTATCTGACACTTGAAAACCTACTAAACCACTTAAGGCTGCGCTCCATCTATAAGCTGCCCCTAGGTGTAATTTTTCCATTACCAAAAAATTTGCTGTTAGGTCTACTTGAAGTGGTGCACCTCCAACTAATTTGACAAGCGTACTAGGCTTAAATTTGAGTTGGTCACTTATATCAAAAGTATATCCCATTATTCCATAATAATGGATACGCTCCTCTGCAATAAAGCTAGCTGAGTTACTGTTATTACTTTCATCAAAATGCTCTGTTTGAATTAAATTTGGAGCACTCAGACCAGCATAGAATCTGTCAGTATGATAATATAAACCAGCACCAATTACTGGAGAAATTTTATTATCTATATTTTGTGAAAATCTAGGATCAGAAACATCAAACAATGTCAACTTAGAAAAGTCTACATCTAAAACATGACCTCCCGCCTTCAATCCAAAACTTAATCTCCCACTATTAGAAGTATTTATGGTATAGCTAAAGTCTGCACCAATATATGTTTCTTGAGCTGGACCTAGGGCATCATTTACGATAGATAACCCCAATCCTACTTTACCTTCTCCTATGGGTGAGTGGATACTTAAACTCTGTGTTCTAGGTGCACCTTCTAGGCCTACCCACTGACTTCTATGAAGCCCCACAATACTCGTCACACCTCTATTTCCGGCATAGGCTGGATTAATAGCTACTGTATTATACATATACTGAGTATACTGCGGATCTTGCTGGGCAGTTATCGTAAATGTATTTAGTACTAGTATTCCAAAAAAAGCAACTGTTAATATTATATTTTTCATATGTAGGTCAAATAAAATCGTTGAGTGCTTAATGCACTCAACGATTTAAAATTATTTATCGAGTAAGGTATAAATATCCAGAGTTATTGATAGTCTCCCCAACTGAATTCACGTATTCTAATATCCAGTAATACGTTCCTACAGGTAAGAATTTATCTTGAGATATAGTGGTTCTACCTTCTGATAATCCTATGAAAGTTTTACCATCAGATCCATATCCTTCTGCATTATATACTTCTACACCCCATCTATTAAATATTCTCAGTTTATTTTCTGGGAAATTCTCTATTCCTTGTATTCTAAATGAATCATTACGACCATCTCCATTCATAGAGATACCATTATTAAAGATAAGTCCTGAACTTTGACTTAATACAGTAACCGTAGGATCATCATCACTAGTAGTGTCTGTTACGTCATCAGAAATATCTGTGATTTCTAGACCATCATTAGTTAATCCGATTGCTAAGGCAGTATTTACAACTTCACCATTGTCAACATCCTGCTGAGTTATGATATACACTGCTGTAAATGTAACTGATTCACCAGGTAGTAAACTAACTGCATCACCAATCACTTCTACCATCTCGTCTGTTACTATAACGTCATTTAAAATTACGTTACCCGTATTAACAACATCAAATGTGTAAAGAATCTGGTCACCTGCATTTGCAAATCCATCTTGATTAAAATCTTGGAATACTCCATCCTTAGTAATCATGATATTTGGAGACTGATCTAATATAGTCACCGTAGGATCTTCAAAATCTCCATCACCATCAACGTCTACATTTGTTGTATCAGTTGGATCATCAGATTGATCTGTAATTGTATTACCTACCTGATCAGTTCCTTCTGCAGTTGCAACGTTTACAACTCCTCCAGCTTCAATATCATCTTGAGTGATTGTATATGTTCCAGTAAAAGTAGCACTTTCACTTATTGCTAATACCGCGACTGGACCTTCATTGATAACGATTAATGGATCTACTACGATTACATTAGTAAGCTCCTCGTTTCCATTATTTACAACTGTTAAAGTGTAAGTGATAGTATCACCAGCATCAACTACGTTATTACCATTTGAGTCATTTAAAACGCCCACTTTAACAAGATCTAAATTAGGTGTTGTAACCGGAGCATCATCGTTATCAATAATCGTTACATCTCCGCTTGGATCTGTGTTATCAGTGTTACCACTTGTTACTGTTCCGTCTACTGTGAAGATCTCATCTTCTTCATCAAGCATATCATCCGTAATTGGAATCACAACTTCACCAGTAGTCTCTCCAGCAGGAATTGTTACCGTTACAATAGTCTCTGTGTAATCATCCTCACCAGCTGTACCAGTTGTTGTTACAATCTCAATAACTGTATCCTCATCACTTGGGTTACTTAAGGTTACAGGAACTGTTACTTCTCCAGCATCTTCATCTACAACTACATCTTCGATTGTCACTGTTGGTGCACCATCGTTATCTGTAACTGTTACTGTTC